>JAKPQT010000739.1 GCA_029555885.1 Chloroflexota bacterium
TACCGGCACGGCAAGGTCCTGGCCTTCCACTATTCGCGGGACGGCCGCTACTGGCACTTCGTGCGACACTTCTCATTGGGGGATAGGGAGGAGTTGCGGGTCGGCTTCTCCGTGCAGTCGCCTACCGGCCAGGGCTGCACCGCGACCTTCTCGGAGATCCGGTACGCGCCGGGCACGCTGTCCGATCTCCGGAACGGAGAGTGAGCGGCGCTGTGGTACCGCTAAGGCAGTTCCGAGTGCAACTCTACGCGGGCGTGCACGTAGAGTAAGTCAGAACGGAGTTCAATCCTGTTACGCGCATGAGCGCCAATACATGCAGAGGAGAGGAACCAATGACTGAGAGACCTGTGTACGCGGCTCGTTTGGAGGTGGACTATCCGGAGAAGCTGGACCGGCTGACAACGTTCTTCCGCTTGCTCTGGATCATCCCCATCGGCATCATCCTCGGGCTCATCTCCGGGGCCGGCGAGACGGTCACCAACACGGTGATTCTGAATGAAGCCGGTCAAGTCTTGGAGCGAACACGGCAGACGGCCGGGGGCCTGATCAGCGGCCTCGCAGTCGCCACTGCCCTGATGATCCTTTTTCGCCAGCGCTACCCGCGCTGGTGGTTCGACTTCGCGCGCGAGTTCACACGCTTCAGCGCGCGGGTCGGCGCATACTTCTGCCTGCTCACCGACCAGTACCCATCCACCGTCGAGGAACAGGCAGTGCATCTGGAGATCGACTATCCCGATGTAGAGCAGGACCTCAACCGGTGGCTACCGCTCGTCAAGTGGCTCCTGGCGATCCCGCACTATGTCGTACTGGCGTTCCTCGCCGTGGGCGCCTTCTTCGCCGTAACGATTGCCTGGTTCGCCATCCTGTTCACCGGCCAATATCCGCGGTCTCTCTTTGACTTTGTCGTGGGCGTAGGGCGTTGGGGATTGCGCGTGCAGGCTTACACATCCTTGCTGGTGACCGACCAGTACCCGCCGTTCAGCCTGAGCTAGCTGGGCCTTGATGTATAGCGTAGCCCCGTGTGGGCCGTGGCGCCGTTGACGCCAGGACACCCACACGGGGCTACGTTACTTGCTGCAAAATCACCGTGACGTTGTGTATCAGAATCTTACTCGTCCCACGTCTCGTAGACGGCCCACACATTTTCCGGCCGGCCGCCCGGACCGAACTCACACTGCGCGACTGCGCCGCCGTCGCGCCAGAGCGCGGCCTTGGCTCGGCGCACCGCCGCAACAACTTCCGGCACGGTCGCGTCGCTCAGCAGGTGCTGGCGGTCCACCTCGCCCCAGAACGTGATCTTGCCCGCGAACTGCGCGCCGAGTTCCTCCACGCCCATGCAGAACACCTGCGAATTGAGTGCATCCAGGCCGAGCTCGATCAGGTCCGGGATGACATCCGTGATGTAACCGTCCGAGTGCATGAACGCCTTCTTGCCGGCCTTGTGCGCAATCTCGATGTAGTCTCGGTAGAGGGGCTTGAAGATGCCCCGCCACTGCTTGGGTGAGATGAGCAGCGTGCGCTGCGAGCCCCAGTCGTCCATGAAATTGAGCGCGTCCACGTCGGTCTGCGCCCAGAGCTCCATCTCCTGGCGGTAGAACCCGTGGATGCGATCGATCAGCTCGAACAGCTCCGGCGGCTGCATGCCGAGGTCCAGGAAGACGTTCTGACTACCGCGCAGGAACTGGAGCCGCTCGAAAGGCCGCGCACAGCAGCCGCTCAACACAAAGCGGTCGCTCTCCCGGCAGAAGGCATTAACCTGCTCGATATCCACCGTCAACGCCTCGACGGGCGGCCGCACCTTGTCCAGGTCGGACCAATCCGCCACGAGAGGTTCCTTGATCTCGCCGTGAACACCTGCCTGAATGTTCTCAAAGGTACAGCCCCAGTCATCTATATATGCACCGACGACATAGGGGTCGCCGGTGCGCGGGACGGGGGTCCGACAGAACGAAGGCGCATGAACGATATCGTCGGGGAAGCGTGCCTGAATGGCGGCAAGCTCCTCCGGGTAGTGGTTGCTGGCCCAGGGCAGCAGCCAGAGCTGGCGCGGAACGCGCGGCGGCGCGTCGAATTCGAGAGTACGGCGGACGATCTCACGTGGTTCCATGTGAAGCTCCTGTGTTAGAAACCGAAGGACAATAGAATGCTGATGCCGCTGATCGATTGGATTCACGCCGGTTTTTTCCCTGTCAGCGGCGGCGTGGAAAGTCGGGTGGCGGATAGTTGGGCAGTACCCACATAATCTTGCCAGCCGGGGGGACGGGTGTCAGGAAATACACATCGGTCCACTGGTGCCACGCAACGTAGTCATCATCGGCGTACCCCAGGTCGATGAGCTTGCCGATGACACCGCCGCCAGTATCGCCCGCAATGGCCCGGCCGTAGTTGGGAACATAGACATAGCTGCGCAGGGCAATGAGCTTGGGATCCACCGCGACGATGCCCTGACGCATGGTCAGGCCGATGCGGGTACGGCCATACCAGGGCGCGGACCGGGGCGTGCCGGAGCGCATGGGCGAGTATGACACCGCGTACATACGCACCTTCCGCCAATAGGTGAGCGTGCCTTCCGGCGTCTCCAGCTCGCGCACGACGATCTTCCGGCCGTACGCCGTCATCCGCGTAACCGGCTCGGCCGCGACCCACTCATCGAGCAGCTTGCGCTCGACCTCGACCCCGTCCTCGTGCGTGACCTGCCAACGGCGGCGAAATTCACCGTTGCGCCCCTCCTGTGCCAACCGGCGGGTATCGATTTCGAGTTCATCATCCGGCACGCTGATGGACTCGAAAGGAATAGCCTCCCGCTCGACCAGGGTCACCTGGGTGACGCGAACGACCCGAATGGCCTCTTCCGGGCTGATGGCCTGGTCGAGCGCGGGCGCGACCCGGTCGCGACCGGTGACGAGGATGCCCAGGTCCATCAGCGCGGCGCCGACCGTCTCCCCGCGCGTGCGTGTATGGGTGGTGCGACCGTCCGCAGTGACCAGGACGGGCGTGGAGCGCTCGATCTGCACGCGCACGCCCGCACTGACTCGGCTGCCCAGCGGCGGCTGCACGCGGTCGCCCAGGTAGAGCGTCAGCTCGGCCTCCTGGAGCGCCTCACCGATGGTCTCTGCGGTCGTGAAGAGCCTGTAGGGCACGCTGCCGTCATCGACGATCAGAGGCACGGCGCGGCGAATGCTGACGCGAACCGGCACAGGGTCACGTCCCTGCCACGGGTGCCCCCGGTCGTAACGGAGCAATCCATCGGGCCGGGTCAGCCTGTCAGTACGGATGACCGGCGGCAGGAACGCAGCATGATCCACCAGCGCACCGTCAAGCCAGACGTCGTCCTGCTCGGCCAACGGCACCCCGGCCCCCGCAACCAGCCCAAATACTGTGTGTGCTTGGGTGTAGACGACATGGAGCTGCCCATCGGCCTCCACGAGGCCGGGCCGGGCGCGGTCGATGGTCACGTGCAGGCCCTCTGCCAGGGGCGTCGCCGGTGGCGGCAGGAGGCGATCCTCCGGCCGCAGCGCCAGCCCCAGGTCGGCCAGAAGTGCCGCCACGTCGGGCCGCGCGCTGCGCACCTCCGCACTCTGGCCGTCCACAGTAACAGTCACTGCCACACCTGTCTCAGCCAGTGCAGCCACGCCAAACGCGGCAAAGCTCAACACGGCAATCAGAGCGAGGATCCAGACCAGATAGACGAGGAACGGACGGCTGCGCATGGGGCTATCTTACCTGAGCAGGATGAGTTGGACAAGTAAGGGCGGACCTTGGCCAGCTTTGCTGGCACGTCCGCCCCTACGCGCACAACCCTACCAGGCGTACGCTTCCGGGGCCTGGCCGCCGGGGCCGGGGAAGATTTCGTCCAGCTTCTTCATCGTCTCGTCGCTCAGCGTAAGCTCCACAGCACGCAGGCTGCCATCGAGCTGTTCCGCCGTGCGCGGGCCGATGATAGGCGCGGTCACGACCGGGTTTGCCAGCAGCCAGGCCAGCGCCACGTCTGCCGGCTTCTCGCCCAGCTCGCGGCACAGTCCTTCATAGGCTTCGAGCTTCGCGCGGTTCTTTTCCACATTCTTCGCCATGTTCTCATTGGCGCGGCGGCCCTCCGCCGCCTTCTGCAGCGCGCCGCCCAGCAAGCCGCCGCCGAGCGGGCTCCACGGAATCAGGCCGAGACCATAGTGCTTACATGCCGGGATCACCTCAAGTTCCACGGTGCGCGCATTGAGGTTGTACAGGCTCTGCTCGGATACCAGGCCCATGAAGTTTCGCAGCCGGGCTTCGCCCTGCGCCTGGGCGATGTTCCAGCCCGCGAAGTTGCTGCTGCCGACATAGAGCACCTTGCCCTGCTGCACCAACACCTCCATCGCCTGCCAGATTTCCTCCCACGGGGTCAGCCGGTCGATGTGATGCATCTGGTACAGGTCGATGTGGTCGGTCTGCATCCGCCGCAGGCTCTCATCGCAGGCCCGCCGGATATGGTAGGCGGAGAGCTTCTGCTCGTTCGGCCAGTCGCCCATGCCGCCGTACACCTTGGTCGCAAGCACGACCTTCTCCCGCCGGCCGCCGCCCTGCGCAAGCCAGCGACCGATGATTTGCTCGGTGACGCCCTCGCCCTTCTTCCAGCCGTAGACATTCGCCGTATCGAAGAAATTGATGCCGTGTTCCAGCGCGCGATCCATCAGCGCGAAGCTGTCCGCCTCAGTGGTATGGGGACCGAAATTCATCGTGCCCAGGCACAAGCGGCTGACCTCCAGCCCCGTGCGCCCCAAGTGGGTGTACTTCATCTCTCATCGCTCCTTTCCGAGTGTGTCACGCTTGACGGGTCATCTCACGCAAAGACGCAAAAATCGCAGAGGGTAGACCTGCCCCGATGATGATGTTCTTACGCGAGCCGTGTGCTTCGTGAGCTATTCTACACGCTTATCCACGCGGCAGACGTTGCGCAGCTTACCGATGCCATCGATTTCGATCGTCACCGTGTCACCGTCCCGCAGGTAGTGCGGCGGGTTGGCGTAGTGTCCGACGCCGGGCGGCGTGCCGGTCAGGATGATGTCGCCCGGCAGCAGGGTAAACGAATGTGAGAGAAACTCGATGAGTTCGGGGATGCGGAAGATGAGCTGATCCGTGTTCGACAACTGCATGGTCTGACCGTTGACCGTGCAGCGAATCGGCAGGTCGTGCGGATCGGCGATCTCGTCCGCGGTCACGATCCAGGGACCGAGCGGGCAGAAGGTGTCGAGCGACTTGCCGCGCACCCACTGGCCGTCGTCCTGCTGGATGTCGCGCGCGGTCACGTCATCCGCGCAGGTGTAGCCGAACACATAGTCCATCGCATCCACAGCCGCGACCCGGTACGCCGGTTTGCCGATCACCACCGCCAGCTCCGCCTCATAGTCGATCTTGTCCGACAGCGCCGGGTCCCAGCGGATTGCGTCGTCCGGGCCGATTACGCTCGTCGGGTACTTCGCGAAGAGGACCGGTCGCGAGGGCGGTTTGCGTCCGCCTTCGAGTACGTGATCGAGATAGTTCAGCCCGATGGCGCAGATCTTGGATGGACGGATCGGCGGCGCCAGCAGGAGATCCGCCAGCGGGTGCAGGAACGGGCTCACCCCGTCGGCCTTCAGATCGAACACACGAATGTCAGCGGCAAGCTGATCCCACGCCGCGGGGCCGGCCTCGATGACTTCTTGCAGGGTGTCCAGTTCAACCGGTTGGCGCGTCGCCGCCTCCTGCGCGGCGGCCACGTCCAGGACCGTGTCGTCTCCAACCAGCGCGCCGAGGCGCGACTGCCCCTGATAGATGAAGGTTAGCAGGCGCACTGAGAACTCCTCCCCATGACGAATGATGAATTACGACTCACGAGATATCCTGAGCGGGTGCACGGCGCAACGCACCTGACGGCTCACCGCCAGTCGAAGGATGCGCTCGCTCCCTGCTATTCACCCAGGAACAACAACTCCAACCGCTCGATCCGCCGGGGAGCCGTTTCATGGCCCAGCTCCGCCAGCAGCTCGTCCGGGCGGCCGGTCGCGCCCGGCGCCGCACGCATCGTGACCTCGAACGCATGCCCGTGCGCAGTGCGCCCGGTGTACGTGAGCGCCTGGATCAACGGGCGCAGGTCGTACCGGCTCACTTCTTTGCCGCGCCGGCGCTCACGCCAGGCGTCGGGCCGGGCCAGAAACGCGTCCAGCTTGGCCTGGAAATCCTCCGCATCCTCCTCGCTCTCGACCTCGACGCGATAGCGCGCGCCAGCCACCTGAGATTGCAGCGATGGCGTCTCCCGGCTGACCGGTTCTGCCGCAAGCGGGCGGATGCCCGGGGGCAGTGCAGCCGCGAGCCGCGCGATGAACTCCGCCGGGTCGAGCGCCGCGTTGAGATACACATCGGCCAGTTCGGCGCGGCCCGTAAAGCCGACGGGCATGGCCGCGGCAAACTGGAGCCGCGCCTGCGGGTTGAAGCCCTGGGTGTAGGCCAGCGGCAACTGGGCGCGGCGGATGGCCCGCTCCCAGGCGCGGTGCATGTCGAGGTGACCGACGTACTTCACGGTGTCATCGGTCGCAAAGGTCACACGCATTCGCTGAACGTAGGTCTCTTGCATGACGCCTTTCACTAGAACGAGAACGCTGAGCAACGCTGATTGTCATGATACACGCTGATTGTTCTGCGTGAAAGATAGCAAGACAGGATCAAGGAAAATCATGAGCATCAGCGTCGATCAGCGTTCTATCCTAACGCTCCTCTGTGGAACGCGCGGGCCCGCGGTAAGCGCGAGGTCCGGGCTCATGTCCTCGTTGAAGTAGAGCGGCACAGGCCGCGCGTGCACGGGTTGGCGGACCTTGTCCTTGCCCAACGCGGGACAGCCCCATGCGTCGTCCGCGACTTCCCTCCGCTCTTCCTTGAACTGCCCCAGGATGCCGCACGAGTAGCAGTGCTCGCGGCAATCGTCGATGACCGCGCCCTGCAGCGCATGGCGGTACTCATCCTCTAGAAAGCGGCGCGCCACGCCCGCGCTGATGTGGTCCCACGGCAGCACCTCAGCCAGGTCGCGCGGCCGCCGGGCATACCAATCAGGATCCAACCCCATCTCGTCAAACGCCTGCCGCCACGCCGCGAACCGGAACTGGTCGCCCCAACCATCGAAGTGCGCGCCCAACTGCCAGGCTCGGCGGATGACGCCGGCCAGCCGCCGGTCGCCCCGGCTCAGCGCGGCCTCGACGAGCGTCTCCTGCGGGTTGTTCCAACTGAACTCCAGCCCGGGCGCGCGCAACTGCCGCTCCAACACGCCGATCTGCGCACGGATTTCCTGTTCGTCGGCCAGCGCCGCCCACTGGAAGGGCGTGTGCGGCTTGGGAACGAGCGTGCTCACCCCCACCCGCACGCTCGACTTCTTACCCAGCACCTGGAAGCCGGTCTTGCGGACCGCGTGCGCCAGGTCGGCGATGGCCTGCACGTCTTCAAGAGTCTGCGTCGGGTGGCCGATCATGAAGTACATCTTGATCGTCGTCCAGCCCCGGCTGTAGACCTCCCGCGCGGTGTCCAGCATGGCCTGCGTGGAGATGGGTTTGTTGATGACATCGCGCAGCCGGTCTGTGGCCGCCTCGGGCGCGAAGGTGAAGCCGGAGCGGCGGCGGCCCTTCTCCAGCATCTCCATCAGCTCCACGCTGAACGATTCGATGCGCAGGCTCGGCAGGCCGATGGAGAGCTTGCCTTCGCCGTGCCGCGCGACGACACCCTTGACGAGTTCGCCGATCCTGCTGTAGTCTGACGAGCTGAGCGAGAGGAAGCTGACCTCTTCGAACCCGGTCTCCACGACCATGCGATCCACCGCAGCCAACACCTCCTCGACGGGCCGCTCGCGCACCGGACGAAAGATCATGCCCGCCTGGCAGAAGCGGCACCCGCGCGTGCAGCCGCGCTGGATCTCGATGGCCGCCCGGTTATGCACGATGTCGATGAAGGGCACGATGAACTTCGTCGGCGGGGGCGGCAGCACGGGCACGATGCGCTTGGTCACGACCGGCGGCACAGGTTCGCCCGCGATGGGCGTCGTGGCGGCGAGCGTGCCGTCCGGATGGTAGTGTGCCTCATAGAACGACGGCACGTACACACCCTCGACCGCGGCCAACCGGCGTAGCGCCTCGCCCCGGCTCAGCCCGGCGCGGCGCGCATCGGTCCACGTACGCGTGATTTCAAGGATGGCCTCCTCGCCCTCGCCGACGAAGAATGCGTCGAAGAACGCGTGCATCGGCTCCGGGTTGAGACAGGCCGACCCGCCCGCGAGCACGAGCGGCTCGTCCGTCCGGTCGGCCGCGGCCAGCGGGATGCCCGCCAGGTCAAGGCAGGTCAGAACGTTCGTATAGAGCTGCTCGTACGGCAGGCTGAACCCGAGCACATCGAAGTCGGCCAGGGGCCTCCGGCTTTCGAACGCGTACAGCGGCACCGCCTCGCGTCGCATTGCAGCCAGCATGTCTACCCAGGGCGCGTATGCCCGTTCCGCGAGCATGTCGGGTTGCCGGTTGACGATATCGTACAGGATGGCAAGGCCCAGGTTGGACATGCCGAGGTCATACACATCGGGGAAGACGAGCGCGACTCGGTACGGCGTCGCGTCCCAATCCTTGACGATGCTGTTGAATTCGCCGCCGGTGTAGCGGGCCGGCTTCTGCACGAACGGCAGGATCCGGTCCAGGGCGCGCGAAATGGTTTCCGGGGTATGCATCACTCACTCCTTCTACCTGCCAGCCTCTGGCAGGGCGGGGTTTGTACCCGCTGGCAAACCAGGATAGTATACCAAAAAAGCGCGTGAACACGAAAACAACCGGTGCAGGAGCGCCAGGCCTCTGATTTGACACGACTTCCCCAAATCCATATAATGCCCTTCATCAGTGGCGGATTCGTCTAGAGGCCCAGGATATCGCCCTCTCAAGGCGGAGACACGGGTTCGAATCCCGTATCCGCTACCTCCACAAAGCCCCGGCAGTGCCCGGGGCGTTTTTGTTGAAGATGCCGGTTGCTGGATGGACGCCGTCCGCTGCCGCCGAGTCTAGGGAGGAACCCGTGACCGCAGAGAACCCTGCACAGGCAGTTGCCCCCGCTGAAGCTGAAGCCCAGGCCGCGCAGCCGCCGGCTCCTCCGCCCACCCGGGTGCTACTGATTCGGCACGGCGTCAATGATTATGTAAAAACACACCGGCTGGCCTGCCGCCTGCCGGGTGTCCATCTGAATGCGGAGGGGCTGGCCCAGGCTGAGGCGATGGCGCACCGGCTAAGCGCCACGAAAATCGAGGCGGTCTACTCCAGTCCGCTGGAGCGCGCGCAGGAGACTGCGGCCCCGTTGGGCCAAGTGCTGAACCTGCCCGTTCGGGTCATCGACGGCATCATGGAGACCGACTGCGGCGAATGGGCCGGTCAGAAAATCGACGACCTGAACAAGCTCGACCTGTGGAAGCAGCTCCAGGTGTATCCGAGCGGGGTGCGCTTCCCCGGCGGCGAGAGCTTCGCGGACATCCAGGCACGCATGGTGGCGACCATCGAAAAGCTGTCCGCCGAACACGCGCACCAGACCATCGCGCTCGTCTCGCACGCAGACCCGATCAAGCTGGCGCTGGCGTTCTTTGCGGGCATTCCCTTGGATTTGTTCCAGCGGCTCGTGGTTGCGCCTGCATCCATCAGCGAGATCGAGTTCGGGCCGTTCCGCCCGGCCATCGTGCGCATCAACGACTGCGCGCACATCCCTCCGCCGGAAGCGACCGCGGAGGCAAAGAAATAATCCGGCGCCTGCCTGGTTCAGGCAACGCTGCATGGCCGTTATGCCTGCAAGGGGCTCAAGACAAATGATTGATACGCCACTCGCTTTCGGGGCGCTTTCCTACTCGGAAGATGACATCTATCCGGTGACACGCATCACCACCGGCGCTATCGGCGAGCCGGGCCACCGCATCTTCATCCTCCAGGCCCATGTCGGCGATGAGCCGTTCTCCTGGGTCATCGAGAAGGATCAGGTGCGGGCACTCGGCCGCGCCATCCCGGAACTGCTCGCCAGCGTACGCCGGGAGTTCCCCGAACTGGGGGACCCGCTCGTGGCCGCAACGCCCAATCTGGAAGTCAGCGCACCGTTCGAGCCCATTTTTCGCGTCGGCAGCCTGGGCGTCGGTTACGACCGACTGCACGACATGGTGGTGCTGACCCTCGTCGATGCCGAGGTGCTGCGCGAAGACATCGAGCAGGATGCTGACGCCGAAACCGGTCAGAGCATCTATCTCACCCGCGGCCAGGCGTTTCTCCTGGGCCAGCAGACCGAGCGCGTCGTCGCAGCAGGCCGGCCCATCTGCCCGGGCTGCGGCGAGCCGATCGACGACTTCGGCCACTTCTGCCTGCCCGTGCAGCGCCGCGGCGAATACCTGCAATAAACCACTGGGGGATGTACCTGCCATTTGTCGCACGCAGGCACATCCCTCACCTTGTCACCTTGTCACCTTGTCACCTCTTCACCTCTTCTCCTGTTCACCTGCTCCCCGCGCCATCTGGTATGGCCGCATACAGCAGCCGCCCCACAAATGCGCTAGTGTGAACGTTGGGAGCATGAGATTCCATGACGCCAAAGAGAATGCTGGCCGATGCTGATTGCGCAGTCCCCTGGCCGAGCGATGGCACAGAGGCGGCCCGCCTGCTGCGCCTGCTCGGCGAGGGTGAGCTGACGCTGCAAGGCTTGATGCCCTGGAGCTCAAACTACACCTTCCTGGGCCGGGTCGGCGACGGAACCGCAACGCAAGAAGTCATCTACAAGCCGATCCGGGGCGAGCGGCCGCTGTGGGATTTTCCGAAGGGCACACTTGCCAAGCGGGAGGTCGCAGCCTTTGTCGTCTGCCACGCGCTCGGTTGGGACTTCGTGCCGCCGACCGTCCTGCGCAGCGGCCCGCACGGCCGCGGCTCGGTGCAGCTCTACGTGGACGTAGATGCCGACGAGCACTTCTTCACTTTTCGCGATGACCCGCGCTACCAGCGCAGCCTGCAGGCTCTCGCCCTTTTCGACATCATCACCAATAACGCGGACCGCAAGGGTGGCCACTGCCTGCGCACGGGTGATGGCTGCATCATCGCCATCGACCAGGGCCTCTGCTTCCACGTAGAGCCGAAGCTACGTACGGTCATCTGGGATTTCGCGGGGCAGCCGGTTCCGGCAGACTTGCGCTTCCCGATCGCGCGGCTGGCCGACGAACTTGACGAGCCTGACAGCGAAACCGTGCAGGCCTTGCACGCGCTATTGTTTGAAGGTGAGATCGCGGCACTGCGCCGTCGCACCCACGAGCTAGTCATGGCCGAGTGCTTCCCGGATCCGCCGGAGGATCGCCGGCCGTATCCGTGGCCGCTGGTGTGACGGGTTACGGGTTGCAGGTTACAAGTTGCAGGTTGCACGCTGTGTCAGGCAGTTGCAGGCGCGGCTTCGATCAGCCTGCTTCCGGCATCCAGCTTCAAGTCTGTGGAGGGGGGAAATGGCAAACGCAATCAACTGGTTCGAAATACCCGTGAGCGACATGCACCGCGCGGCCATATTCTATAGCACCATCCTGGGAATCACCCTGGAAGCAGGGCCAGCCAGCGAGGGCTACATGATGGCCACCTTCCCCGCCGAGAAAGGTGTCAGCGGAGCGCTCGTTTCGGGCGAGGGCTATGTTCCCAGTTCTAACGGCACGACCGTGTACCTCAACGGGGGCAAGGACCTGAGCGAGGTGCTCGACCGGGTCGAAGATGCAGGTGGCAAGATTCTCGTGCCCAAGACGAACATCGGCGAGAACGGCTTCTTCGCCTTCTTCCTGGACACGGAAGGCAACAAGGTCGGATTGCACTCGATGGAGTGACGGACGACGGACGATTGCAGATTGAAGATTACAGATTGAAGATTGCCGGAGGAACGCGGCAGAGAACGCCGGTTCGTCAGGGCCGCAGAACCTGGCACCAACCTCACACTGCGTGGATCTCAAATCTGCAATCTGCAATCGCTATTCATCCACCGGCCTGCGCCGCATCTGCTTGACGCGTGACCGGGTTCGCTTGGCGGTAAGCCGCTGTTCGCGGGCCGCGGCGGTCGGCCGTGTGGGGACGCGCCGCCGGTGGACGCGCAGCGCGCCTGCGAGCAGCGCCTGGAATCGCTGCACAGCATCTTCCCGGTTGCTGAGCTGACTGCGCGTCGCAGACGAGACAAGCCGCAGGACACCCTCCCCGTCGATATAGCCGCCCAGGCGGTGCCGGATGCGGCTGCGCTGTTCCTCGCTGAGGCTCGGAGAGTGCGCCACGTCAAACAGCAGTTCCACGCGCGTGTCGCTGCGCTGGACATGCTGACCGCCCGGCCCGCTCGAACGACTGAACCGGAAGTCCAGTTCACTTACAGGCACGACCAGTTCCTCGTTGATGCGCACCCACTTCGATACATCTTCCAACGTCATCATCCCCTCGCAAATGGCGTCATTCGGCCCACATTCTGCCACGGCAGACCGGTTTGGACAAGGCCCGCTACAGCCCAACAAGTCACTGCGGATATCGCGCAATTGCGACCTGTGCTATACTGGCACGCCAGGAGGCCATCATGACAGACAATTTCCAACTGGTCACGGTATACCGCTCGCAGGGCATCCTCGGCGCAGAGGTGGTGCGCGCCAAGCTGGAAGCGGCGGGCGTGCCCGTCATCCTCAAGTACGAGTCCGCGGGATTGGTGCTGGGCCTGACGGTGGACGGCCTCGGACTGGTCGAGGTGCAGGTGCCCAAGGAATGGGAGGCTGATGCTCTCGATCTAATCGATGAACCAGGTGATGAAGCGGATGCGCCGACGGATGAACTGGCAGACGAGGGCGAGCTCTCTTGATGCGCCCCTGCCGCCTGAGCCACGACCCGCATATATCAGGATTCCTGGCGAAAAGTCCTGGTATTTTGCACCTGCCTCGTTCCCTGGTATACTATGCGCTTGACTAGACGCAACCAAAACAGGAGAGCCCAGGCGTGATCCAACGCAAAACTCAGACTGCCGAATACTGGCAAGCATTTGCCTTGACCCCCGAGGACCTCGAATTCCTGCACACGACCCTGTTGGATGCCGGGCGCCCCATGACAAGCCAGGAGTTGGCCGCAGCACTGGTCACGGAACGCTGCCGCCGCGAGGAAAGCGAGCTGCGCGCTGAGCTGGCGCGCGGCGTGTTCTACCAGCCCAAGAAGCGCTACGCGCTCCACGAGAAGGTTATCTTCCCCGCGCTGGACTTCCGCCTCGGTGAGGTCATCGGTGTTCGCCCGGGTGAAAACCCTGAATACGGTGCATTCGAGGTCATCACGGTCGACTTCGGCCCGGACCGCCGCCAGCGCAATTTCGCGGCGGGCCTGGAAGCGGCCCACCGGCTCAACGCCGACGTGCCCGATCAACTCGCTGGCGCCGACCTGGCCAGCCCCGACCGCCTGCTGAGCAGCGTCGCAGCCAGCGTTCCAGCGGCCCTGAGCCAGGCCCTGGCCGGGCAGCCGGACTTCGCCGGCTTCGAGGATCACTGGCTGGTGCAGGACCTGCTCGCCGAAATCCATGTCGGCCACCTCAACCTCGCAGAGGCCGCCATCGAGATGCACGGGAGCGCAGTCGATACGCTGACCCTGGTGCGCGATCTCGACCTGCCCGGCGACATTCCGGAGGACACGCTGGCCTTCTCGCTCAACAGCGCCCTGGCCGCCGATGGCCGGTTTGACCAGGTCGGGGCGGGCGACGAACGGCGCTGGTACCTCTGCCGGCTGGAGCCGCCGGAGGCTTTGAGCATGCCGGAGCCGCTGCGCTTCGACCCGGCCAGCCTCGACAACGTGGTCTTGCCTGCCGACCTGCACCGGCTGGCCTTCGAGCTGGATGACGAGTGGTCGGACAGCCTGGTGGGCGAGGTCGCCGCGCGCGCGGCGGCGCCGACCGCCACACTCCTGCTCATCTACCCGCACCTGATGGCCGGCACGCTGCCCTTGAACCGCCGGGCGCGGCCCTTCTTCCCGAAAGGCCACGGCACGCGCACCATGGTCACGCTCATCGACGGGCGCTGGGGCAACCGTTTCCCGGCCTGGGTCAACCACGATGGCCGCTATATCGCCGGGCTGCGGCCGTGGTTCGAAAAGCACAAGCTCACGGCCGGCACCTACATCGTCCTGGAGCGCCGCGATGACTCCGGCGAAATCGTCGTCGACTTCCGGCCCAAGCGGATGCGCCGCGAATGGACCCGCTGGGCGCTGGTGACGGACAACCGCCTGGACATCCAACTACGCAAGCAGGAGATTGCCTGCGAGTACGACGAGCAGATGGTCATCGGGGGCGACGAGAAAATCAAAGACCTGGAAGAGCTGCGCGACAGCCCCCATTATCGCCAGATGCCGCTGCGCAACCTGGTGTTCGAGGTGTTCACCGACCTCGCAGGCCTCAGCCAGCAGGGCAGCGTGCACGCCAAGACGATCTACAGCGCGCTCAATGTCGTGCGCCGCGTGCCGCCAGAGCCGGTCTTTGCCGCGCTGGCAGAGGATGAGCGCCTCGAGCAATTCGGCGATGGCACCTTCCGTCTATCGGCCTAGCGGCCCTATGCTATCCTGACCAAAGGAATCCTGCGCATGGCAGTCTGGAAACGACCTTCCCTGGAGACGAAATTCCATATCGACCACGAGTGGTGGCAGGCGAGCGGCAAGGACCTGCGCGTCGCGGTGCGCGGCCAGTTGTGCCGCGATTGCCAGACGCGCTTCCCGGATCACCGCAACCTCGAAGCTGTAGATTGGGTGGACCCGGACACGGCTGAGGTGCTGCGCGCGGATGCCCTGCTCCAGACGCTGCGCAATGACTGCGCGCGCAAGCCGGAATTCATCAGCAGCGGCAACAGCCTCGTCACCAATGTCTTTCGCATCTTCCTGCTCAACGGCAACCAACCGCTGACGCCACAGGAGCTGGCCCAGCAGATGCCGTGGACCAGCGGCGATGTCATACTGCGCACGCTGACCAGCGGGCAAGTCTACATGGGCCTGCGCCCGCTGTCCACGCTGGATTGATTGCGGTCTCCTCGCCCGAAAATGCAGTAGGACGGGTTGGCAACCCGTCCTACTCAAAATCCCGTTGTGAGTATCCCCCTACACATCCAACTGCATCGGCGTCCCGCCGAGCTCGGCCAGCGCTTCTTTTGGCGACAGCGGCTCATCCAGCGATCGCAGATATAGGTACTTGAACAGGTCGCGCAGGATGGCCGTCAACGGAACGGCCAGCAACATGCCCCACAGCCCCGCCACCTGGTTGCCGATCACCAACACAACCATGATGATGGCCGGATGCAGCTCCACCGCCTTCCCCGAAATGCGCGGGACCAGGAAAACATTCTCCACCTGCTGGATCGCCAGGAACACGAGCAGCGTCCACACCGCAAGCAGCGGATCCTGAATCGCCGCCACAATCACTGCGGGAATCATGCCGAGAATGGGACCAATGAAGGGCAGAATCTCGAACACCCCGGCGACCAATCCCAGGACCGCCGGGAACTGCACCCCCAAGAGGCTGAGCGCAATCGTCACGATCACCCCGATAAACAGGCACAGGAGCAACTGCCCGCGCAGATAGGCGCCCATCACGTTGTCCGCGATCCGCACGAGGTTGAGGAAATCGGCGCGCCAGCGCACCGGCATCACGCCGACCAGCCCGCGCATGGCCTTCGACTGATCGAAGAGGACGTAGAACAACCAGAACGGAATCACGATCAGGCCAAGCACGAAGCCAATTGTGCTGGTCACCGCGCTGAACGTCGCCATCGCGCCAGCTTGCAGGGCCCGACCCAGGGCCGCCACGACATCCTGCAGCGAGGCCGCGATCCGCTCCTGGATATCGATGGGGATGCTGGCCCGATACCATGCCAACAGGTCATCGGCCAGCCGCTCGCCGCCTGAAATCCATGCCTGCCGGTTATCCCACAACAGGCGGAACTGTTGGATGATGACCGGCACAATCAACTGGAAGAAGCCTACGATGAAGGCGATCGCCAGCAGGTAAGTGAGAAGAATAGCAATCGCCCGGCTGGCGCGGGACCGCGGCAACACCCGCAGCAGCAACTGCTCCAGCCGATTGACGATGGGCAGCAGGAGGTAGGCCATCGCCAACGCCAGAATGTAGGGGAAGAGCGCACCGCGCGCGGCCCAGAGCGCCAGCAATACGATCAGCATCAGCGCGAACACCAGCAGCAGCCGGTTGCGCCGGGCCGGGGTCAGGTAGGGCATCAGGACTCCTTCCCTCCTGGGTATACAGCCGAGGAACCGGAGGATGGGTCATCGGGTGCACACGCGTCCAGCCAGCTCGTCATAGTCAGCTCATCTGCGGGAATGGCCCCCAGGCAGAGCCAGGCAAGAAACTCGACGTTGCCCGCCGGGCCGGTGATCGGCGAGCGAATGAGGCCCGCCGGCGCCAGATTGACCGCGGTCGCCTCCGCCAGCACCTTGCAGATGGCCGCACGGTGCAGCAGGGGATCACGGACGACCCCGCCCTTCCCCACCTGCCCTTTCGCGACCTCGAACTGCGGCTTAATCAACGCGATGACCTGGCCCCCGCCCGCGAGCAGTCCAGCCACGCGCGGCAGCACAAGGCCGAGCCCGATGAACGAGACATCGATGACAGCCAGCGTCACCGGTTCGGGCAACGGCTCGAGCAAGCGAATGTTGGCGCGCTCCATCGAGACGACGCGCGGGTCCTGGCGCAGCGACCACGCGAGCTGCCCATAGCCCACATCGATGGCATACACGCGCGCGGCCCCGCACTGGAGCAGACAATCGGTGAAGCCGCCGGTCGATGCGCCGATGTCCGCGCAGACCCACCCGACGGGCGTCACGCCGAACGCATCTAGCGCGGCCGCTAGCTTGAGCCCGCCGCGGCTGACGTAGGGCAGGCCCCGCTCGACGCGCAGCGCGACATCCGGCGCAACCCACTGGCCCGGCTTGTCCCCGCGCACGCCGCTGGCCGCGTCGCCCAGCCACACCTGCCCGGCGCGAATCAACCGCTCCGCCTGCTGGCGCGTTTCTGCCAGCCCGCGAGCAACGAGCACGTCATCGAGGCGCATGCGGGTTCGGCGCGGTTCGGACGATCTGGCAGGGGTCATCAGCACCGATTGTAATGCCTGCGCTGCCGTCTCGCAAGCTGACAGCGGAACGCTGTATACTCGTCAAGTTGACGCACATTTGTGCTTGCGGTATCATCTGCCTCCTAGGAGATGCACTATCATGGATGAGGTTCGTCCCGCGCAGAGCACCACGTCAGGCCTGGCTGCGCAATTACGGCTGCTGCTCAAAACGATGCGCCCCAAGCAGTGGACCAAGAATGTCTTTGTCTGGGCCGCCATCGTGTTCGATGTCAAGCTGTTCCAGCGCGAGCCCTTCTTGCGCACGCTGGGGACATTCGCTCTGTTCTGCCTGATTTCCGGCGCGGTCTACATCATCAATGACCTGGTGGACATGGAGAAGGACCGCCTTCACCCTGAGAAACGGGGGCGCCCGCTTGCATCGGGTGCGCTCAACCCCGCACTCGCCAGGCTTGCTGCGGTCATCATCGTGGTCGTGTGCCTGCCGATCAGCCTGTGGATCGAACCGATGCTGGCCCTGGTCCTCTATGGCTACCTCGGCCTGATGATTGCTTATTCGTTCGTACTGAAGAACATCGTCATCGTCGATGTGCTGACCATCGCGCTGGGGTTCGTGCTGCGCGTGGCCGCAGGCGTGGTCGTTGTGAGCGCAGAGCGCTTCTCGCCCTGGATGTACGTCTGCATGGTGCTCCTCGCGCTCTTCCTGGGGCTCGGCAAGCGACGCCAGGAGATCGTCCTGATGCAGGACAATGCCAGCAACACCCGCCGCATCCTGACCGAGTACAACTTGCGATTTGTGGATGAGATGCTGTCCCTCGTCAGTGCGAGCACGGTAATGGCGTATGCGCTCTATACCTTCTCTGCGCCGAACCTGCCGCCCAACCACGCGATGATGTTGACCATCCCGTTTGTGCTGTACGGACTGTTCCGCTACCTGTACCTCATCCACGTCAAGGGTGAGACTGATCCGCCGGATGTGGTGCTGCTGAAGGACCGACCGCTGCAAATCGACGTGGTGCTGTTTGGGTTGATGATCGTGCTGGTGTTTTATGTCTTATAGGTCGCAGGCGCGAGGTTCGTAAGGAATACGCGGGAGAACTAACCTACGCTCAAAATAAGGACCTCGTCCTGTTGGACGAGGTCCTTGTCGTATTGGTTGGTTACGGTTATCGTCAGGCCGCCGGCTCAGCGCCCGGTGCAGCCTCCGCCTTGGGCTTGCGCGCCCGCGAACGACGCTTGGGCTTTTCCTCGACGGCCTCGCCCTCTGCAGGCAGCGGAATCAACGGTTCACTTGCGCCGTCACTCTCCGGCAACGCAGCCTCGCTGACCGGCGCGACCTCGACGGCCGCCTCCGGTTTTGCCTTGGCGCGCGAACGGCGGGTCCGCGGTTTCGGTGCAGCGGCCGGCGCCTCAGCGACCAGCTCGACAACTGGCTCGACCTCCTGCGGTGCTGCGAAGGCTTCCAGCGCCTCCGCCGGCAGTTGGACCGGCAGGAGAGACTCGACAGCCGCAGTGTCAGCCGCCGGCTGCGTCTTCTTGCTGCGCGAGCGGCGGGTGCGGCGCTTCGGAGCCACCCCGGCTTCCAGTTCCGACAGTGCAGCGGCCGGCTCCGGCGCTGATGGCGCCATGTCCGCCTCACTGTACTCCGGCAGCGTCTCGATGTACGTCGCCTCTTCGGGCACGAACATCGGGGCTTCCGGCTCACCCTCCGCCTCGGTCTCGTATTCCGTCACCGGTACCACGAGCGGAGCATGTGTCGTATCGCCATTCCGGTCTTCCGCCTGGAGGAAGCGCGCCCAGGGGCCGGTCATCCCGTCGGCTGTGACACCGTAGAACACGCGGATGCGACCATCGGGCAAGCGCATCGCCAGAT
This sequence comes from Chloroflexota bacterium, assembly GCA_029555885.1. The sequence goes on from JAKPQT010000739.1 coordinate 18,960, forward strand.
CATAGCGCAAGCGCTTCGCGCGCCGTGCCACCTGCACCACGCCCAGGTCGCCGTCCCACTGTACGCGGGCCGGGTCCACCGGGCTGGTGAGGTACTGGTTGATGGCATAGCTCCACAGCTTACGGGCCGAGTGGAGCGTGACGTTCTGGATCGTGTTGCCGTTGCGCAGGTCGCGGATCGTGAAGTACCGGCTGCCCTTGCGCTCTTCCATGGCAACGATCTCGACGCCGATAGCGGGCGGCGGCAGGCCATCACCCGCAGGCTGCGCTTCGACCGGCGTTTCAACCGGGACCGCCGGCGCAGGCAGAACCTCGCCGGGCAGCGCAGGCATGACCCCTTCAGCAGCCTGCGCCACGGGCTGAACCGCCGCCACGGGCGCGGCAGCAGGTTCCGCCGCCGGCTCCGCCGCGGTCAGCTGCTGGCCGGAGAGAACCAGTTGCACGATCTCGTCGCGCACGGCCTCGTTCGTTTCGCCCTCCTGCCGGATGTAGATACGCGTCTGGTTCATCGCGTAGGGCTTGTCCGGCCCATCGGGCACGCCGATACGGATGACAGGCACACCCTGGCTCTGCAGGATGTCGACCGTCGGCTCGATCGGCGGCGCAACATTGCGTTCTATCTCCCTGCGCAGCAGTGTCACGGTCGCTTCCGGGTTCTCGACGCCCTTCGGCGGCGTCTTCCGCGCGGCACTGACGCCGACATAGACCGTGCCCCCGCGCGTATTCGCAAAGGCTACAACGTCGCACAGAATCTTGTGCAGGCGGCCGCCCTCACGCGAGAGACCTTCGTGGAACGCCTGCACGATGTTGGAGCCCTGCTCGCGCGCAGCTTCGACATGGTCGAAGGGTGCCTCCGCAGGCGGGCGGTAGGGCCGGGTGCGCGTGTAGTCATTGCCTTCCAGCAGAGCGCGCAACGCCTCGAAACTTACCTCTGGGAGCAACATCTCGGTCACGCGCTCGCCCACGCCGAGCCGGTTCTTGTCGCGCGGGTCGCGCGACAGCCGGTGCGCGTCAGACCCCTGGATGCAGTGCATCCGCCGGGGATATTCGGGCTTGGAACCATCGAAGAAGCGCGCCGTGGCGCGACGAGAGGTGCTTTCGAGGTCGTTGACTTCCAGCGCGTGGAGGTTGATATCCTGGGTAAAGGCAATCCGGGTCTGACCCCCAAAGCTCATGCCCTGGAGGGCCACGCCGTGCGTGCTGTTCGCATGCGCGGCGATGACAAGGCCGCCGGCCTCACGAATGAGGCGGTAGGCGGTCAGAACATCGGTTGTCGGGCCGACCTCCGTGCTGCCGTCGGTGATGCGCTCGATGGGAACGCCCAGGCGCAGCAGGAGCAATTCAAGCTTGCGTAACGGTGTTTCAGGCGGAAAGATCGCCAGAATATGAAAGCCGAAGGTGGCGGTGAACTCGAACCCTGGCAACACCAGGATCTTGTCGCCCAGGCGGCGATACTCATCCAATTCGCGCCGCTCCTGGGGACGTAAGCGGTCGTTGGCCTCCAACCATGCCAGCCGTTCGATCTCGGCTCGCAATTTCGCGACCCCTTCCACTGTGTTGTGGTCGGTGACCGCTATAATATCAAGGCCCCGTGATTCCGCTTTCTGTAGCCACTCAAGGTACGTTGTACCTGGCTCCAACCAATCTGCCGATGCGGGGGTGTGCAAATGGATGTCCACCCGCCGCCAATCGCCCTCTACCGCCCGGAAGCTTCTCTGTATTCGCTTTCTATCGGGCACGAAATAAAACCCACTCCTTTCTTATGGACCAACCAATACTTTGGTTACTATTATGTTTATAATTTCTCAGATGTCAAACTGACGCGTAACGTTACATGCACGATGAAGCAATATCACGGTCTGTTTCCAGCGCAGCCTCCACCACACTGCCGGGCGCGAACGAGCCGGTCAGGTAATGGAGCGACTGCGCGCGGTCCGCGCCGCCCGCGTTGCTCAACAGCAGTTGCTCACCGAAGGCCGCGATATCCTGGATAACGCGCTCATAGCGGTAGTACGTCAGTGCGTGCCGGTCCACTTCGACCGGGCCATATCCTTCATAGAACCAGCCCTCGACCTCCGCACCTTGCCACCTGCCGCCCATGCCCACCGCCATGAGGTCACGTTCCTTCGGTGCAAAGAGCAGGGTATCCCAATCGACCACGTATAGCGTGCCGTCCTCCGTCAGGTGAGCATTGCCTGCGTGCATGTCGCCGTGACAGAGAACCATGCTGACGTTACGCGCCTGCAAATCCGCCGCCAATTCCTGCGCCCGCCGCACTATGTGCGCGATGACCTTGCGCTGCGCGTGCAGGAATGCGGCACACTGCGCGGCAACCGGGTCAGCGAAAGCTGTATCCACGACCATGCTCTGAAGCTGCCGAACCGCGTCGCGCCACCGCGCCGTGTACGTCTCGTGCGGAATACTCTCCGCCAGCGCGCTCGGCAGGACCGCAGTGTGCAGCCCGCGCAGGGCAACGCCGAGTTCGCGCCACTGCGCAGGTGACAGTTCTCGCGCGTACCCATCGCAGCCCGCAACGAAAGGGTACAGGACGAGCGTGAACGGGTCAAACCGCGCATTCAGTTGGCCGGAGAGGGTCAGGATGGGCGGGACAACCTGGCAGATGCCCTGCCCGTGCAGCAAGTGTGGAATGGCGACGGTCAGCAGGTCGAATGGCCCGCGGCGCAGCTTCAGAAAGTACGCCGTACCATCCTCAGAGATCACACGATAGACTGCCGTGTTGACATCCGCGCCGAGGGGCAGAAATTCGACGTCACTGGCGCGCAGTCCGTACTCCGCCCGGAGACGAGCGGCGAGGGTAGCGGGGGCGATGTCAGGAGGTTCGAGCATAATACCGATTTGTGCACCACGGAAGACACGGAGCACACGGAAGTTAAGCAAGTCTGTACTTCCGTGTGCTCCGTGTCTTCGGTAGTTGCACCGCTTATTCTACCGTGACCTCAGCAACCGGCTCCGGCGCGGTCTCCGGTTCCGGCACGCTGACCGGTGCAGGAGCTTCGGTCGCGTGGCCCTCTGTGGCAGGGGTCAGCGCGGCCTCGATGACCTCCTCGACCCGTTCCGCGAAGATGAACGTCATCTTCTCCCGCACGGCCGCGGGCACATCCTCCAGGTCACCCTCGTTGCGCTTCGGCAGGATGACCGTGGTCAGGCCGAAGCGGTTCGCCGCCAGCACCTTCTCCTTGACCCCACCGATGGGCAGCACCTGCCCGCGCAGCGTAATCTCGCCCGTCATGCCGACGTTCTTGCGCACCGGCCGCCCCGTCAGCAGACTGACGAGGGCAGTCGCCATCGTGACGCCGGCGCTCGGCCCATCCTTGGGCGTCGCGCCCGCCGGGATGTGGACGTGGATATCGTTCTTGGTAAAGAAGTCCTCCGGGATGCCGTAGTCCTTCGCCCGGTTGCGCACCCAGCTCAGCGCGGCCTGGGCCGATTCCTTCATCACATCGCCCAACTGCCCGGTCAGGGTGAACCCCTTGCTGCCGGACATCTTGGTCGCTTCCAGGAACAGCACGTCTCCGCCGACCGGCGTCCACGCCAGCCCGGTTGCAACGCCCGGCGTCTCCACCCGCTCGGCCACATCCTCCAGGAACTTAGGCCGCCCCAGGTACTGCGGCACGCTCTCCGCGGTGATGACCGCCGGGCCGAGGTTGTCGCCCTTCTCCGCCACCTTGGTCGCCACCTTACGGCAGATGGTCCCCACCTGGCGCTCCAGGCTGCGCACGCCGGCCTCGCGCGTGTACTCGCGCACGATGCGCCGCAACGCGCCTTCCTCGAACGTGATCTCGCCGGGCCGCAGGCCGTTCTCCTTGACCTGCCGCGGGACGAGGTAGCCCTTCGCGATGTTGACCTTCTCCTCCTCCGTGTAGGAGCTCAGATTGATGACCTCCATGCGGTCGAGCAGCGGTTGCGGGATCGTATCGATCCAGTTCGCCGTCGTGATGAAGAACACCTGGCTCAGGTCGAACGGCACATCCAGGTAGTGATCGCGGAACTCGGCGTTCTGCTCCGGGTCGAGCACTTCGAGCAGCGCGGACGATGGATCGCCCCGAAAATCGCGGCCCAGCTTGTCCACCTCGTCCAGGATAAAGACCGGATTCCGGCTCTCCACCCGGCGGATGCTCTGAATGATGCGGCCCGGCATGGAGCCGATATACGTCCGGCGGAAGCCGCGAATCTCAGCCTCGTCGCGGATGCCGCCGAGCGCGAGGCGCACGAACTTGCGTCCCATGGCGCGCGCGATGGACTGGCCGAGCGAGGTCTTGCCGGTGCCGGGCGGGCCGACGAAGCAGAGGATCACGCCTTCGCGCTCTCGCCGAATCATGTCCTTGCGCTCGTCCTCGGCCGGCGCCTCGCCGCTCTCGGCCTGCGCGGCCTTTCGCTCCAGCCGCAGCTTGCGCACGGCCAGGAACTCCAGGATGCGGTCCTTGATTTCGTCCAGGCCGTAGTGATCCTCGTCCAGCACGGCGCGCGCGTGCGCGATGTCCAGGTTGTCGGGCGTGCTGGTACTCCACGGCAGGTTGACCATCCAGTCCAGGTAGGTCTTGATGACCGTGTACTCGGCGGCCTGTGTCGGCATCTTGCGCATCCGGTCCAGCTCGCGGCGGGCCTCTTTCTCGGCCTCCGCGGGCATGCCCGCCTCCGCAATGCGCCGCTCGTAGTCCTGGATTTCGGCCTCCTGCTCGTCGCCCTCGCCCAGCTCCTTCTGGATGGCCTTGAGCTGCTCGCGCAGGAAGTACTCGCGCTGCATCTTGGTCATCTCGTCCTGCGCCTGGGTCTGAATCTTGCGGCCCAGCTCGAGGACTTCGAGTTCCTTCGAGAGGATGGAATTCAGGCGCACCAGCTTCTGCGAGACCGGGTTGATTTCCAGGATCTCCTGCGCCTGCTCCGGCTCCATGCGCGTGCTGGCGGCCACAAGATAGGCAAGCTGCCGCGGGGTCTGCGCGTTGATGGCCGCGGTCTCCAGTTCCTCCGGCATGTGGGGCACGAGCGACACCAGCCGGCGGAACAGGTCCAGCGTCGTGCGCATCAGCGCCTCTTGCTCCAGGGATTCCTCCTCGGCGTCCGGCACGACTTCCACCGTCGCGCGCAGGTAGGGCTGCTCCTGAAGATACCCGGTCGTGCGGATGCGCTCGATGCCCTGCACAATCAGGCGGATGGTGCCATCAGGCGCGCGCAACATGCGATGCACCACCGCCGCGGTGCCCACCTCGTACACTTGATCCGGCGTCGGCTCCTCCACACCGGGGTCGCGCGATGTGAAAAGTCCGATGATGCGCTGCTGAGATGAGTCGACCAGCGCGTCATCCACCAGGCGGATCGAACGCTCCTGTCCCACCGTCAGCGGCAGCCACATCATCGGATAGACGACTACCCCACGCAGGGGCAAAACCGGCAGCTCCGCCGGGATGCTAAATTCCATCTGTTCGTTATCTGCATTCGTCATATGTCACAAGACCTTTCCCCGTCGACTGATTACGCCACACGCACGGGCACGCGGCGAACCTGCGCCTTGGGCAGTGTGATGACCAGGAAGCCACTCTCATAGACCGCTTGCTGCCCGCTAGCCTCCAGCGCCCAGGGCAAATGCACCTGGGAGCGGAACTTGCCGTGGCGAATCTCCATCTGTTGAAAGGCGAGCTTGGGCGTCGCATCACGACGCTCGCCGGCCACCACCAGGGTGCGTCCGTCGAGTGTAATCTCGTAATCGCCTTCTTCCAGGCCCGCAATCTCCACCCGTATGACCACATGGTCGTCCGTCTCATAGACATCGGTCGGCGGCTGCCAGACGGCCTCATTGGCCCGGCGCCACCGCGACTCAGCATTCGTCTCTGGGTACACGGGAACTCCCTCCTGCACGTTCATACCCGAAAAATGACATCGTTTGCGGGTTGCCTCCTTGCATTCTAGCACAAGGCCGGGCGAATCGTCAGCAACCGCACACCTCTTTATAACCGAGCCGTGTTAGAGGGGTGCTTCGTTTGTGTTAGCGTTGTGTTAATGACTTCGGCGCGCAGTCTGCCATTCGCGCCTTGCCAGCGCTTCGGGTTCTCACGTATAATGCAGGCGACCGGGCGGCGCTGCCCGGCAGGATGGTGAGCATACGGCCCAACAACGTGGCCCCGAAAAGAGCGCAGAGAGCGCCGCGCTGGAAGCGCAAAGCAGACGCACCTACCTCTCTGCGCTCTTTATCTTGTCCGGAGGCAATGTGACGCACACAACGAACGAGCCCGGCAGCCGGCTGGTGGATTTGACCCTGGCAGAGTTCAACGATGCGCTGGCAAGCGGCGAGGCAGCTCCCGGCGGCGGCTCGGCGGCCGCGCTGGCGGGAGCACTCGGCGCGGCGCTAGCGGCGATGGTCGGGCGGCTGACGCTCGGCCGCGCGCAGTACGCCGAACACCAGGACGCGATGACCGACATCGTGGCGCGCGCGGATGCGCTGCGCAGCGAGCTTCTTGCCCAGATCGACGCAGACACAGTCGCGTATACGCAGGTGATGGAGGCCTATCGCCTGCCGAAGGCGGATGCGGAGGAGAAGGCCGCGCGCACTGCCGCCATTCAAGCTGCGCTCTGCCACGCCGCCGACATCCCCCTGGCGACCGCCCGGGCATGCGTCTCCGTCCTCGAGCTGGCCGTGACAGCCTGCCGCCACGGCAACCGCAACGCGTCGAGCGATGGAGTGGTGGCTGCGTTGATAGCGCAGGCCGCGCTCGAAGGCGCGGCGCGCAACGTGCGCATCAACCTGACCAGTATCAAGGATGCAACGTATTGTGCGGAGATGGGGCGTAAGGTCGATGCGCTCAGCGCGCGCGGCCAGCGCCTGCTGGCAGAGGCCCTCGCGGCCGCGGACGCTGCATGACAGGCACCCGGGATGCAACGAATATGGGCGGACCGCAAGTTCGCCCGATAAACGGATCGGGCTCGCTCACTGTCCCGGCTATCCGTCATCACCCGCTGCGCCGGCGGGGTCGGCGGGGTCGCCTGTCCGCGCTTGCAGCGCTCATCGGCTACCTGCTGCTCACCCTTGCGCTGACCTACCCTTTGGTTCGCGTCTTCGCGTCCGCCATTCCCGGCGACGGCTTCGACGGCTGGCAGAACTACTGGAACCTATGGTGGGTCAAGGTCGCGCTGCTCGACCAGCACACGCACCCCTGGTTCACCGGCCTGCTCTATCACCCGACCGGCGTGAGCCTGCTGTTCCACACGCTGAACGCGTTCAACGGCTTCACATTCCTGCCGGTGCAGCTCGCGTGGGGGCCGCTGCCCGCATACAATTGCGTCGTCGTGTTCAGCTTCGCGCTCGGCGGGCTGGGCGCGTACCTGCTTGCGCGGCAGGTGTTGGGCCCGGCCAGCAGCCGCTGGGCCGCCTTCGCCGCCGGCGTCATCTTCACGTTCGCGCCCTATCACACGGCACACTTGCTCGGTCACATGCAACTTATCGCGCTCGAATGGCTGCCGTTCTATGCCCTCTACCTGTTGCGCACCGTGAATGCGGCCACCCCGTTACACTCCAACCGGGCTCTCGCGCACGAAGCGGGCATGGCGACTCTCTTCCTGGCGCTCGTCGCGCTCTGCGACTGGTATTATGTCTTCTACTGCGGCATCCTGACCGCGGTGGTGCTGGCGTGGGCGATGATATCGCAACTGGCTCCTGCACGAGCGCATTTCACATCCGCAGCCGGAGCCTCACCCACTCTGACTCCCCCTCTCCTGGCCGCGGCCAGGAGAGGGGCCCAGGGGGTGAGGTTGACCCTTGCGGTCGCAGGGGCCTGGTTGGCGCTGCTCGTCCTCTTCAGTCCCCTGCTGGTCCCGATGGTGCGCGAGGCGCGCCAGTTCGACTTCATGGTGCCGGACGCGGAGCAGAGCCGCACGCTCAGCGCAGACCTGCTCGCGTTCATCACGCCGCAGGAGTTCCACCCGCTATGGGGCGCGTGGGCGCGCGAGCGCGGCCAGGTCTTCAAGTCCACGGTCTCTGAACACCAGGTGTTCGCCGGGTTCAGCGTGCTCATCCTCGCGCTGATCGGGCTGTTCGCGCGTGGCAAGCCTCGCTTTCAAGGCACCAGAGCGAAGGGCCTCTGGGCGGCAGTCCTGGCCGTGTTCTTCATCCTGTCGCTCGGGCCGGTCCTGCACATCGGCGGGCGCACCGCGCTGCTGCCGGGCGGCGGGGAGATTCCCCTGCCCTACGGGCTGCTGGCGGGCCTGCCGTTCGTGGACATCATGCGCTCGGTCAGCCGGCTGGATGTCATGGTCATGCTGGCTCTGGGCATGCTCGCCGCTGCGGGCGTGGCAGCGCTGGCGGGCGGGCGGGCGGGCCGGTGGATGCCGGTCGTTGCCGTCGCACTCATCGTGTTCGAGTTCCTGCCTGCCCCCTACCCCATGAGCCCGCCGGACACGCCCTCCTGGTACGCGACCCTGGCCGCGGACAACCGGACGGGCAGCGTGCTCAACCTGCCTGTCAACTGGGACCGGCCCGGCTATCTGCTCTACCAGACCGTCCACGGCAAGCCGCTCGCCGCTGCGTACATCAGCCGGGAGGACCCGCGCACGCTCATCGAGCGCGCACCTGTCCTCCAGCACTTCCGCCATCTAGGGCCGGACATCATCAACCTGGACCTTGCGGCTCAAGGCCAACAGGTGCTCGCCGACCTGGACGTGCGCTGGGTCGTGCTTGACCGCTATAAGATGCCCGGCGGAGAGGAGCGCGCGTACACCGAGGCCGCGACGGCTGAGATCTTTGGCGATCAGCCGCCGGTCTATGAGGACGAACGCATTGCTGTCTATGAAGTCGTTGCGCGCGGGCCGCGGCAGCCCTACCTGGTCCTCGCTCCGGGTTGGGGGCCATTCGACGCCGCAACGCGCACCCGCAGCTTCACCGACCGCGCAACCGTACGCGTCATCGCGCCGCAGTCGGGCCGGGCTACGCTGAGTGTGATCCTCGCACCGGGCAGCGGGCCGCTTGCCGCCGGCAGCCCAATTGAGTTGACACTGGAGACCGGTGAGAATGCGGTTACGCTGGAAGCCGCTGGCAACGCGCCGGTAGTCGTGGAGCGATTGAACCTGGTAAGCATACCTGACTGAACAGGGCCAGGTGTCCCTTCCCACTCAAAGGAGAGTCATCTATGGATCACAAGCTCGAACCAGTAAAGATACCACCGCACGCGGTGCACGAAACGATCGGACGGCACATGCTGGCGGATGGGGAACACCTGGTCATCGACCTGCAGGGTTCTCATGGCCCGTACCTGCGCGATGCAGCGACCGGTCGGGAGTACATCGACTTCTATGCCCACTTTGCCAGCCAGCCTGTCAGCCACAATCACCCCAGGCTGTGCGAGGCTGCCTTCCTTGACCGGATCGCCCAGGTTGCGCTGTACAACCCGGCCAACGCCGATGTGTACACCACCTACATGGCCGAGTTCGTCGAGACATTCGCCCGTATCGCCCGGCCGGCAGACATGCCCTACCTGTTCTTCATCAGCGGCGGCGCGCTCGCGGTCGAGAACGCGCTCAAGACCGCCTTTGATTGGAAGGTGCGCAAGAACCTGGCTGCGGGCAAGGGTGAGCGGGGCAGCCAGATCATCCATTTCCGAGAGGCATTCCACGGCCGCAGCGGCTACACCCTCTCACTAACCAACACGGCGGACCCGCGCAAGTACCAGTATTTCCCCCGCTTCGACTGGCCGCGCATCAGCAACCCCAAGTTGCATTTCCCTGTCACCGAGGAGGTGCTGGCGCAGACAATCGCGGCCGAGCGCGCAGCGCTCGATGAGATCAAGCAGGCACTCATCGAACGCGAGGACGACATCGCCGGGCTCATCATCGAGCCCATCCAGGGGGAGGGCGGCGACAACCACTTCCGCCCGGAGTTCTTCGCCGAGCTGCGCCGGCTGGCCGACGAGAACGACTTCTTGTTCATGGTGGACGAGGTGCAAACCGGCATGGGCGCGACGGGCAAGATGTGGGCCATCGAGCACATGGGCGTCCGGCCCGATGTGATTGCGTTCGGCAAGAAGGCGCAGGTCTGCGGCATCATCGCCGGCGAGCGAGTCGATGAAGTGCCGGACAATGTTTTCAAGGTATCGAGTCGCATCAACTCAACCTGGGGCGGCAACCTGGTGGACATGGTACGCAGCCAGCGCTACCTGGAAATCATCGCGGAAGAGAACCTGGTTGACAATGCCGGCGCGATGGGCCGGCTGTTGCTGGACGGGCTGAACGCATTGGCGCAGGAGTCGGACCTGGTGAGCAACGTGCGCGGTCAGGGCATGCTGCTGGCTTTCGACCTGCCGGACACGCGGGCACGGGACATCTTCCGGGGTCTGCTGCTGGAGAACGGCCTGGTTGCGCTCAAGTCAGGCGAACGCTCGATTCGCTTCCGCCCGATGCTCGACCTGGACAGCGCAACCGTGGAAGACGCGCTGGCCATCGTGGAGAAATCGCTGTTCGATGCGCGCGCGGATGGAGGAAGACTCTAGGTCAAAGCACAATGGAACGCTGATAAACGCAGATAATCATGATGAACGCTGGTTTTTCCTCTCGTATTTGGAAAAGAGAAAAGCAGCGCTAATCATGTCTGATCAGCGTTTATCAGCGTTCTATTGTGGTGTGGTAGCCGCGCGCCGCGCCTTGATGCCTGAGCGGTA
>JAKPQT010000004.1 GCA_029555885.1 Chloroflexota bacterium
GTCGACCTTGACCTCGCGCTTGCAGCGCACCGCACAGGCGAAGCAGCTGCGCCTCCCGCTGAGCAGTTCTTTCTCGTATGTCTCCCAACGCAAGCCATCGACGCCCTCGAACGAACCCTGCCGGAAATTGCGCGTGGGCAAGATGCCGGCCGCGTCCAGGCCCGCGGTCAGGCCGGGCGTGCCGCGCACCTGCAGATCCCAACTGCTGGGATGTTCCTTGACCGCCTTCGCGAGGCGCCTGCCCAGCTCGCCGAGGGGCGGCGCTTCGGCCGCCGCGTCGAGATATTTCCCGGAGCCGCGCACTGCGACCGCCTTCACGTGCTTCGAACCCATCACCGCGCCCATGCCCGACCGGCCGTTGAAGTGCCGCAGCTCGTTGGTCAGGCTGCCGTAGCGTACCAGGTTTTCTGCGCCCAGGCCGATCTGCAGCACCCGCGCCAGCTTCTCCCCCGTCTCCTGCCGGATCACGGCCTGGGCCTCCTCCGGGTCGTGGCGCCAAAGATGCCCCGCATCCCGAATCTCGACCTGGTCATCCTTGATCCACAGGTAGACCGGCTCGGCCGAGCGGCCCGTCATGACGATCGCCTCCCAGCCCGCCAGCTTCAGCTCAGGACCCCAGAAGCCGCCCGCCTCCGATTCGCCGAAGCCGCCGGTGAGCGGCGAGCGCGCGACCGCAGAGAAGCGCGTGGCGGTCGAGAAGGGGGCGCCGGTCAGCAGCCCGTTGGCCAGGATCAGGATGTTGTCCGGCCCAAGAGGATCGACGCCGGGAGCCAGCTCTCGCAGCAGGATGGCCGCCCCGAGCGCCTTGCCACCCGGATAGAGGCGGTAGAACTCCTCGCTCAGTGTTTCCGTCCACACCTTGTGGGCTGCCAGATCAACCCGCAGGACCTTGCCCGAGTATCCGTATGTCATTGTTGTCCTCATCTTGTCAGGGCAGCACCGGCAGGTGTCAGCGCGGCTCGTAACAGCAGCGGAAACCTGTGTCATCTCCACGGTGCATGGGCGCGGCCCAACTGCGATAGGCGCAGCGGGCCTCGTTGCGATCCCCGCGCCAGGAGCCGCCGCGCAGCGTCTGCTTGCCCAGGTTGGCTTCAAACCGCTCCGGGTTCGATATCGCCCCCACATCGTGCTGGTGCGGGAGGAGGCTGTCCGGATCTAGATTGTTGACCAGCACCTCGCGGCCGTCAGTTGGGTCGTAGGGATACGGCCCGAAAAGGGAAGAACACCACTCCTGTGCATTGCCGGCCGCATCGGCCACGCCGTATGGGCTGTCGCCCTGCGGAGAGTAGCGGTCGACCGGCGCGGTGCCTTTGCTCTTAGCCTCCCGGTTGTTGCAGCGGGCCGGGTCCCACTGGTTGCCCCAGGGATAGAGCCGCGCATCCGTCCCGCGCATCGCCTTTTCCCACTCCGGCTCGCTCGGCAGGCGCACCGGCAGGCCGGTCACTTCCCGGGCCCAGCGGCAGAACGCCAGCGCATCATGGTACGATACGCCCGTGACCGGATGGCTCGCCTGATCCTCCGGGAAGATGCCGCCGCGCCAGGTCAGCGGTGCGCGGTGGCCGGTCGCCTCCCTGAAGAGGCGATACTGCGCATTGGTGACCGGATAGTGCATGATGTAGTAATCGCTGATGGCGAGCGTGTGGTGTGGCACCTCATCTGCACCCGCAGCACGATAGGTCGCCAGGTTGCTGCCCATGACGAAATCTCCGGCAGGGATGAGCACGAAGTCGAGGTCGAGTGTTGGCATGGAGTTCCTCAGTTTTCTAACAAGTGATGCTGCATGACATAACGTACGAGGTCCGCGCTGTTGCGCACCTTCAATTTGCTCATAATATTGGTGCGATGCACCGAGGCGGTCTTGGGGCTGATCACCAGCGTGCGCGCAATCTCCTTATTGCTCAGGCCCTCGACCACCAGGCGCAGCACCTGCATCTCCCTGTCGGTCAGGCTGGCAGTTGCGTGTGACGCGAGGGCGACATCGGAGGGGATGGCCTGCACCAGGTGCTGGGCTACGTCCGGCTCGACGTAGGCGCCCTGTTCGAAGACCTGGCGGATGGCGTTCACGACCTCGCGGCCCCCGGACCGCTTGAGGACATAGCCCGCCGCGCCGGCATGCAGGGCCGGCGCGATGTATTCACGATCGTCGTGCTGCGTCAGGATCAGGACCTTCACGGCTGGATGGCTCTGGCGCAGCCTGCGAGTCGCTTCCAGGCCGTCCATCCCGGGCATGGCCAGGTCCATCAGAACGATGTCCGGGGCCAGCGCGCTGGTCTGCGCCAGGGCCTCTTCGCCGCTGCTCGCTTCCCCCACGACCACGATGCCCTGCTGCCGATCGAGCAGTGAGCGGAGGCCGTCACGCAGGATCGCGTGATCGTCTACCACCAGAACCCGGATCGGACCCGAGAGGTCGTGCATGTCAGGCATCGGCATGTCTCTCCCGGCGTACAGCCCGCCGCACCCCCGCGCGGCCCGGATCGGCGGGAAGCGGCACCTCGATCTGGATCCGCGTGCCTTGTCCCGGCGTGGTGTCGATGTCGAAGCTGCCGCCCACAAGCTCGACCCGCTCCTGCATTCCGATGAGGCCGAGTCCACGACCACTATCGGGGGTCAGTGTCAACTCGAGCGCATCGAAACCGACGCCATCGTCTTCGATCCGGATCACCACGCGGTCGGCACGCATGTTGAAGGTCAGGCGCACGGTGCGGGCCATCGCATGGCGCACAATGTTTGTGATGGCTTCCTGCACCACGCGGAACAACGCGGTCTCGGTTTCGGATGGAAGGCGGCAAGCGTCGATGGTGTTCCGCCCCCGGGGACACGTTTCCTTAATGATGACGCGCACGCCGGCCGGCTCCAGCCGGGACTTGGCAAGCCAGCGCAGCGCCGGCATCAGGCCGAGATGATCGAGCAAGGCCGGCCGCAGGTCGAAGATCAGCTTGTGGACGCCGTCCAGGGTGCGCTGCGCCACCCCGCGCATGTTATCGAGCAGGCGGGCGATTTCGTCCGCCTGGGTCACGTCAGTGGCTTCT
>JAKPQT010000009.1 GCA_029555885.1 Chloroflexota bacterium
TAACTTGCAACCCGAAGCGAGCCGCAGCTTGCACACCCGCCTCTACCGCACCGGCGACCGCGTGCGCTGGCGGCCCGACGGCACGCTCGAGTTCCTGGGCCGCCTCGACTTCCAGGTCAAGCTGCGCGGCTTCCGCATCGAACTGGGCGAAATCGAGGCCACCCTGCGCGACCACCCGGCGGTCCGCGATGCCGCGGTGCTGGTGCGTGAGGACCAGCCGGGCCACCCGCGACTCGTCGCCTATCTCGTGCCTCAGCCCCATGCGCCCGCGGCGTCCGCGCTGCGCAGCGCCCTGCGCGAGCACCTGCTCGCGCATCTGCCGGAGTACATGGTCCCGGCCGCGTTCGTGGCCCTCGATGCGCTGCCGCTCACCGCCAATGCCAAGCTCGACCGCCGCGCCCTCGCTGCGCTGCCCGTGCAGGAGGAAGCCAGGGAGGCCGTGGATTACGCCGCGCCCACCACGCCCACCGAGCAGGCGCTGGCGGAAGCCTGGGCACAGGTATTGGGCATCACGCGCGTGGGCGTGCATGATAATTTCTTCGAATTGGGCGGCGATTCGATCCTCAGCATCCAGGTCATTGCGCGCGCGGCCAGTGCGGGTATCCAGCTCACGCCCAAGCAGATCTTCCAGGCGCCCACCGTCGCGGGCCTCGCTGCGCTCGTTGCAGAGCACTCTGCCGCGGTAGTCTCCGGTCACCCGCGGCCTGAGCAGGGCGTCGTGGAGGGGCCCCTGCCGCTGACGCCCATCCAACACCGCTTCTTCGAGACGGTCACCGCGCCGCACCACTGGAACCAGTCGCTCCTCGTCGCCGTGCCCGGCCAGCTGGACCCCCATGCGCTGCGGGCTGCTATCACCGCGCTGCTGGCCCATCATGACGCCTTGCGCCTGCGTTTCAGCCGGACCGAGGCGGGCTGGCAGCAGGCCAACGCCGGACTCGATGACCGGGCCGCGGAGCGCATCTTCACCTACTGCGACCTGGCGGCCGCAGACCCCGACACGCGGGCGCGCGTGCTGGAAACTGAAATCGCGCAGGCCCAGGCGAGCCTGCACATCACCACCGGCCCGCTGCTGCGCATCGTGTACCTGGACTACGGGCCTGACGCCGCAGGCCGCATGCTCGTAGTCATCCACCATCTGGCGATTGACCGCGTTTCATGGGGCATCCTGCTCGATGACCTGCTGGCCGCCTACAAGCAAGTTGCCACGGGAGCTGCTGCGCAGTTACCGTCCAAGACGACTGCCTTCCGCGATTGGGCACGCCGGCTAGCTGACTATGCGCAGTCGGATGCTGTAACGGCTCAACTGGCCTACTGGCACCAGGTGATGCCCCGCGCTCCGCTCCCCGGCCTGAGGCTGGACTTCCCAGGCGGCACGAACCTCGAGGCGGATGCCCGGACACATGGCGCCTGGCTCGATCCCGCTGAAACCCGGGCGTTCCTGGACGATGTGCCCGTCCCGTATCAGACCACGCCCCAGGAGGCGCTGCTGGCAGCCCTGGCCCTGGCGTTCGAGCGGTGGAGCGGCACGCGGGACCTGTTCCTGGAAATGGAAGGACATGGCCGCCAGCCGGACCTGTTCGGGGCCGGCGAAGTGGACCTCTCCCGCACGGTCGGCTGGTTTACGACGCTCTTTCCATTCCGCCTGGCACTCAAGCAGCCCGCCGGCCCGGGCGAGGCCCTCAAGACCGCGAAGGAACAGTTGCGCAAGGTGCCGCGCGGCGGCATCGACTTCGGCCTGCTGCAGTATCTGAGCCGGGATCCGGAGGTGGTTGCAGCGCGGGCCGCGTGGCTGCGCCCGCAGGTCAGCTTCAACTACCTGGGCCAGTTCATCCGCGGGCGCGTCGGCCCGCAGACTGCGGTCGACAATGCACAGTCAGCCGCGCTGCCTGACGCCGATGCACAGGACGCAACGCGCGCCGGCTTCGTGCCCGCCCCGGAAAGCTCGGCCCCCGATCGGGCGGCAGAGAACATCCGGCCCTATCTCCTGGACGTGACTGCCAGCGTCTATCACGGACAGTTACGCGTCGAACTGACCTACAGCCGCGGGCAGTATCATGCCGCTACTATCGCGCAATTGACCGATCACTTCATCGCGGCCATCCGTGATATCATTGCCCACTGCCAATCGCCTGAAGCCGGGAGCTACACGCCCTCCGACTTCGCAGACGCGGACCTGAGCGACGAAGACCTCGCCGGGCTGCTGGCGGAGTTGGGCGAAGATGAGTAAGATGCAGGGGGAGCACCGGATGTTCTGCCGGGGAATGAGCAGACTATGACTGCAGCAACCGCGCCTGCCGGGGGCGGCACACCTGCCGGGGGCGGCAGGAAGAACCTCGAGGCGGTGTATCCCTTGTCGCCCATGCAGCAGGGGATGCTCTTTCACAGCCTCCAGGCGCCCGAGTCCGGCGTCTACTTCGAGCAACTGGTATGCAGCCTGCACGGATCGCTGGATA
>JAKPQT010000010.1 GCA_029555885.1 Chloroflexota bacterium
TGGTTACGATTCCGGCGGGCTATGCGCAGGTGACGCTGGAAGCCTGGGTCTACGAGCAGTCGCAGGATGTGACTAACGCCGACTTTCAGAAGGTCGAGCTGCTGAATAGCTCCGGCGGGCCGTGGTCAATGTTGTCATATGGCACGCTGAACAACGCGGCCTGGCGGCTCCTGACTTTCAATCTGACGCCGTTCAGCGGCAGCACGCTCTTTGTCAGCTTCGCGGTCAACAACGACGGGATCGCCGGCCGGACGGTCATGTACGTGGACGACGTGCGGCTGCGCGCGTGCAATCCTGGCCCCGCAACCGTGACAGCCACCCCGACTGCCACGCGCACGGCGACGCCCGCAGGCGCGACAGCGACGCCGACCGCGACGCCCGTGCCCGGCGTGACCGTGACGCCAAGCAGCACGATCCCGCCCGGCCCCGGCTGCATCCAGTTGATGCAGAACACCGGCTTCGAGACCGGCGTGTACCCCTGGCTGCCCGGCAAGAACGAGCTGCCCGCACAGATTGTGACCGCGCCCTATCCGGGCGGGGCTTACGCCGTGGGGTTGGGGGCTCTCGCAGATAATATCTACAGCTATTCATCGCTGCGCCAGTGGATCCCCGTCCCCGCCTCACACCCGCGCGTCATCGTGAGCTTCTGGGCCTACACGCGCGCGGAGTCGCTGTGGGGCGAGGACCGGCAGCAGTTCGTGGTACTCGGGGCAGGCGATGCGGTGCTGGCCGTGCCGTGGAAGGTGCTGGAGAACGAACAGGTCTGGCGCCAGCGTGTGTTCGATGTGTTCAACGTGGCCGGGCAGACCATCGGCATCTATTTCAACGTCATCAACGACGGCGCGGGCGGCCGCACCTCCATGTTCCTGGACGAAGTGTATGTCTGGGCGTGCACGCCGGGCCAGTATCCGGCCAGCCTGGCGAGCAGCAGCCCGCCCGGCGCTGGCGCGGCGGCGGTGGGCGTGACCGCGATGGAGCTTCCCGCGCCGCAGCCTGCCGGCGAGGGCGCCATCAGCGCGGCGGCTGCGACGATCACGCTGACGCCGATGAGCACGCGCGTGGCGCTCGACGTGCCCGACCGCACGTTCGTGGGCCAGGTGGTTGCGACCAACACGCCCGCACTCATCTCGACGCCGGATGTCGAAGCAAGCGGGCCGCTGGCTGATATCGTGCGCAACTGGCGGCAGGGCTGGCAATGGGTTGTGCTCGCCATCGTCCTGGTCATGGTCGCTATCCTCATCATCGCCTATCTACGGGCGCGAGAACAATAAATCATAAGGAATGCCAGTGAAACTCACCGTCTATAACGATGAAACGGGCTTCGACGCCCTGCGTTCCGAGTGGAACGCCCTTCTGTGGCGCAGCAGATTCGACACCATTTTCCTGACCTGGGAGTGGCAGCGCACCTGGTGGCAGCGGCTCGGCGTCCAGCGCGGCCCGCTCTATCTCCTGGCTGCACACGAAGGCGAGCGGCTGGTCGGGATCTTACCCTTGTATGATGCTGACGAGGAAGGTACGCGCGTCCTGCATGTCGTCGGCTGCACTGAAGTTTCGGACTATCTCGACCTCATCATCGAGGCGGGGCAGGAAGAGGGCGTCTATGCGGCGTTCCTCGGTTGGCTGGCCGGGCCGGATGCTCCCCATTGGGACGTGGTTGACCTGTGCAACCAACCTGCTGTTTCGCTGGCGCACACGCGGCTGGCGGAGATGGCACGCGCTGCGGGCTACAGTGTGACCGTCCGGCAGGAGGATGTCTGCCCCATCATCACCCTGCCCACAGACGGCAACACCGGAGAGAGTGACGAGAGCGGCTGGGATCAGTATCTCAGCACCCTGGACAAGAAGGAGCGGCACGAAATCCGCCGCAAGCTGCGCCGGATCGAGCGCGATGCGCCGGATGCGCAGGTGCGCTATGTGGGCCAGCCGGGCGCGCATCTGGCCGCAGACATGGATACGTTCATCCGGTTGCACCGCAACAGCCGCTCGGACAAACACGCCTTTATGACGCCGGAGATGCAGACCTACTTCCGCGCCATCGCAGAAGTGCTGGCCGAGTGCGGCTGGCTCCAGCTTTCGTTCCTCGAAATCGAGGGCGAGGCCGTCGCCACCTATTTCTGCTTCGACTATAACGACCAGATTCTCGTGTACAACTCCGGCTATGATCCGGCGGCCGTGCCGCAGCTCAGCCCCGGATGGGTCCTCCTCTCCCAGTTGATTCAACATGCCATTGCGCTGGGCCGCAGCCACTTCGACTTTCTGCAGGGCGACGAAGATTATAAGCACCGGTTCGGCGGGGTGGATACGCCCGTGTATACGACGCTGATCGAACGCGCGGCTGCGTGAGGACACCATGCGGGTGATTGCGGGCGCTGCCAAGGGCCGTGCATTGGCCTCCGTGCCGGGCGACAGCACGCGGCCCATCACCGACCGCGTCAAGGCCGCGCTGTTCAGCATCCTGCACTCGCTGGGGATGATCGAGGACCGGCGCTATCTTGACCTGTTCGGCGGGACCGGCGCGGTCGGTATCGAGGCGCTCAGTCGCGGCGCAGCCGAGGCAGTCTTCTGCGAGCGCGACCGGCTGGCGCTCAAGACGCTGCGTCGCAACCTCGAAGCGACCGAACTGGCGGAGCAGGCCATCGTCGTGCCCGGGGACGCGTTCGCCTATCTGCAGCGGCCCGCTCTCGCGCCGTTCGATGTCATCTACATCGCGCCGCCCCAGTATCAGGGCTTGTGGCTGCGCGCGCTCCAAATCGTGGACGCGCGGCCTGCGCTACTGACCGGCGACGGCATTGCTATCGTGCAGGTCTTTCCGAAGGAGTGGAGCGCCCCTGCGCTGAGCCATCTGGTCTTGTTCGACCAGCGGCGGTATGGCAGCACCGAGCTGTTCTTCCTGGGGCTGAGCGCGCGGGAACGGTCCGCATCGCGGTCGCTACGCGACCGTCAGGATGCGGATTCCTCTGATCTGACGAACTTCGAGGATACATCGGATGGAAGTCCCGCATAACCAGGCCGAGCAGCACGCGACCCTCACCAGGTGGCAGTCCTGGCGGCTGGCGAGCCGCCCGCGCACGCTGCCCGCGGCCGTCGCGCCGGTGATCGTCGGCACGGCGCTGGCGGTTTACGCCGGCGCGTTCCGGCCGCTGGCTGCATTGGCCGCACTGCTGGCCGCGCTGCTCATCCAGATCGGCTCGAACTTCGCCAACGACCTGGGCGACTTCCAGCGCGGCGCGGATATCCGGGAGCGCGTGGGGCCGCTGCGCGTGACGAGCGCGGGGCTGCTCTCCCCGCGCGAGGTCAAGGCCGGGATGTTCGCCGTGTTCGGGCTGGCCGCGCTGTGCGGCATCTATCTCATTGTCCTCGGCGGCTGGCCCATCCTGGCAATCGGCCTGCTCTCCATCCTGGCCGCGGTCGCCTACACTGCGGGGCCGCTGCCGTTCGGCTACTACGGGCTGGGCGACCTGGCCGTCTTCATCTTCTTCGGGCTGGTGGCGGTGGTAGGGACCTTCTATGTGCAGGCCGGACGAGTCATGCCGCTGGTCTGGCTGGCCGCATTGCCGATGGGCGCGCTGGTCACGAATATCCTGGTGGTCAACAATATCCGTGACGTGGATACCGATGCGCGGGTGGGCAAGCGCACGCTGGCCGTGTTGCTGGGGCGTCGCGGCGCGCGGCTGGAGTATATCGCGCTGCTGGCGCTGGCCTACGCCATCCCCGTTATCCTCTGGCTCGGCTTCTCGTTGGAGGCGTCCGTGCTGCTGCCGCTGCTGACCCTGCCGCTGGCGGCGCAGCAGGTGCGGGCTGTGTTCACCGTAACTGGTCCCGCGCTGAACAGGACGCTCGGCGGCACCGCGCAGCTTGCCGTCTGGTATGCGCTGGCCTTCGCCGCGGGGCTGGTGTTGCAGACGGCCTGACGGATTGAAGATTGGAGATTGCAGATTTCGGTGCTGAACAGCGTTACTCAATCTGCAATCTGTAATCTTCAATCTGCAATCGTCGTCGCCACCGTGCGCTGAATCTCCGCAACCGCCGCCGGGTTCGTCCATAACACGCTGCGCACCTGCACGGCCGCCGCACCCATGCGCAGGCATTTGACCGCGTCCGACGGTCGCGTGATGCCGCCTGCTGCGACGACGGGCACGTTCGGCGCCTGTGTCAGCACCGCAGCCAGCGCGCGCAGCGTGAAGGGCAGCGCGGCCGGGCCGCCGATCGGGCCTTCGACTTCCCCAGCCGGTCCGCCTGCCAGTGCGGGCGCAACCCCCACCGGCGCGGTTGCGACCACGAGCGCATCGGCCCCGGCATTCAGGCACGCCTCGACCAGCAATTCTGCCTGGGCCGCAGGCAGCTTGACGAGCAGCGGAAGCTGGCAGCTCCGGCGCACGTTGGCCGTCCACATCCCCGCATCGCGCGGTGTGACCTGGGCGGGCAGGTGCAGCTCCAGCCCGGCGACCGCGGGCCGGTCCTCCAGGGTGGCGGCCAGGCGATCCCAGTCCTCCGGCGCGGAGGCCGCGAGCGCCACGATCGCGGGAATGCCCAGCCGGGCCCAGCCGGCGACGTCGTCGCGCAGCAGGCGGCGTAAGCCGGGGTTGTGGTCGCTGGTCGCGAGGATGAAGCCGCCGGGAATCTCGGCCAGCCGCGGCGGTGGGTTGCCGCGGCGCGGCTGCAGGGTGATGGGCGGCGTGACGAGCGCGCCGAAGAGTTCCGGCCCGATGCCCGGCGGCCATGCCTCTCCGAAGCCGAGCGCGCCGCTGCCTGCTATCAGCGGGGAGGCCAGGCTCAGGCCCAGCTTGTTGTGCGGCGCCAGTTCGACGCTCATCCTGCCACCACATCCGTCAGGTCGAACACCGGCCCGCGCAGACACACCCGCCGACGGCCTCCCGCCACATCCGCCACGCACGACTGGCACGCGCCCGTCCCACACAGGAATGTCGCAGGATAGAGCACCTGCGCGAAGCCGCGCGTCAGCCCGTAACGTGCGGCCTTGACCGTTTCCGCCAGCCGCACGTAGAACTCCACGCTGCCCGCCGCACAGACGGCGTCGGCCCAGGGCAGCAGGTCCGACAGGGTGGAGAGCAGCGTGCCCGCCGGGTCTTGGCGGCCATCCTGTGTGACCAGGTGATACTCGACCGCCGCGGGCAGGCGCGTCGCCGGCACACTGTCGCGTGCGGTGAGTGCGCCGGTCGCGAAGGTCACGGCCAGTCCAGCGGCCGCGGCCCAGCCCAGCAGCGGCAGGAGCGACCACGCCGGATCGCCCTGCCCGATGCACAGCAGGTTGCGCACGCCTGCCGCAACGCTGAAGCCGTTGCCGACCGGTCCCAGGCAGTCGATTTCGAGGCCGAGCGGCGCGGTGCGCAGCCAGGCCGCGCCCCAATCCGCGGATGGCGGCAGCCGCAGCGTCCAGGTCTCCGCGTCCAGGGCGACCGGGTAGAATGTGCGCCGGAGATAGGGGTCCAGCCCGGGCCCGGCCTTGACGAGCACCGCTTGGCCCGGGGCAAGCTGGCGCACCAGCTCCGGCGCGTGCAGTACGAGCTCCTGGCTGGGGCCGGAACTCTGGCGTGAGATGAGGGTGGCAGTCGTTTGCAACATCGGAGCCAATGATAGCATGTCGCGGCGTTGCGCTCAAACGTCCTCCGTAGGACGGGTTGCCAACCCGTCCTACGGGTGCAGGTCGTCGATTTTAAGGGTGTTTTGACACATGAGTTCCATTGCTGGTATAATTCCTCCCGTGCCATCAGGCACGCCAGTGCGCAAGCAGAGGCTGGCATGGTGCGAGCAAAGGTCCTGCAGGGTCAAGTGTGGTGATTTCAGCCGGTCATGAGCGTTATCGAAGAAATCAAGGATCGCCTCGACATCGTCGACGTGATCTCGACTTATGTCCAGCTTCAGAAGGCGGGACGTAACTATAAGGGCCTTTGTCCGTTCCACAACGAGAAGACCCCTTCCTTCGTCGTGTTCCCCGAAACCCAGGGTTGGCATTGCTTCGGTGCCTGCAGCACCGGCGGCGACATTTTTACGTTCATCATGAAGCGGGAGAACCTGGACTTCGGAGAGGCGCTGGCCCTGCTGGCCGCGAAGGCCGGGGTGGAGCTGAAAGAGCGGAGCCAAGCGGGGGACGGCGATGCAAGCCGATTGGAACGCCTGCGCGCCATCCTGACTGACACAGCGGCTTACTATCACTACCTGCTGATGCGCCATTCGGAGGCGGCCATTGCCCGCGATTATCTCGAACGGCGGGGGCTGACGCAGGAGACCTGGGAAGCCTGGCAGTTGGGCTACTCGCTCGATAGCTGGGATGCGCTCAAGGACCGGCTGCTCGGCAAGGGTTACCGGCCCGAAGAGGTCGAGGAAGCCGGACTGCTGATCCGGCGCGAAGAGGGCATCGGTTATTACGACCGCTTTCGCGGCCGCTTCATGATTCCCATCCGGGACGTGCAGGGCCGGGTGATTGGCTTCGGGGCACGCATCCTGCGAGAGGACCCTGCCCATCCCGCGCCCAAGTACATGAATTCGCCGCAGACCCCGCTCTTCGATAAGAGCAGCGTATTGTTCGGGTTGGATATGGCCCGCAAGGCTATCCGTGATGCGGACCTGGCTGTGCTCGTCGAGGGGTACATGGACGTCATCGGCTCGCACCAGGTCGGTGTGACGAACGTCGTCGCAGGCATGGGCACCGCGCTGACCGAGTCGCAGATGCGCCAGCTCAAGCGGTACAGCAGCAACATCACCCTGGCGTTGGACCCGGACGCCGCCGGCGAGCACGCCACCATCCGAGGGCTGGAGGCGGCGCGGCAAACCCTCGAGCGCGAGTGGCAGCCTGTCATCAGCCCGTCGGGCCTGGTGCGCCAGGAGAGCCGGCTCAAGGCGCAGCTCCGCATCGCGGCCCTGCCGGACGGTCTGGACCCGGACGAGTTGGCCCTGCAGGATGTGCGGCGGTGGCAGCAGGTCATCGCGGGCGCGCGACCGGTGGTGGACTATTATTTGAACGTCGTCGCGCGCGAGGAGGACCTGACCACCGCGCACGGCAAGGCCGCGGCAGTGGAGCGGCTGGCGCCGCTGATTCGCGAGATTGCCAATCCGGTCGAGCGGGCCCATTACTTGCAGTTGCTGGCGCGCATGGTGCAAACCGATGAACGGCTCGTCGCTGATCAGGTCATGCAGGCGGGACGCCTGGATGAGCGGCGGGGCGGACCGGAGGAGATGCCGGGCCGCGGCCGGGCAGCGGGCCGGGCCGCAGCGCCCACACCGGCGCCACGGCCAACGATCTCGGCATCGCGCTACGGGCTGGAGGAGTATCTGCTGGGCTGGCTGTACCTGCGGCCCGACCTGCTGGCCGCGCTGGATGCGGATATGATTACCCACCAGGCGCCGCCGCTCAGCCCGGATGACTTCAGCCGGGAGGATAACCGGGCGCTGCTGGTCGAACTCCAGGCGCTGCCGGCCGGTGCGCTCAACCAGACGGCCGAGGACCGGCTGGCGGAACTGCCGGAGGTGCTGGCGGAGCGCGGCCGCCATCTCGTCGAGCAGGTACAGCATCGTCCGTCGCTGACGGACGAGAAGCTGCTGAAAGACCTGGGGGATTCGCTGTTGCGCCTGCGCGAGCGTAACCTGGGAGAGCAGGTGCAGCAGGTGCGCTTTCTGATTCTGGAAAACCAGGAGGGCGGTTCGCCGGATGAGGCGCGCACGCTCCGTGAGCTGATGGCGACCTATACGGCCCAGAAGGGGCACATTCATAAGCTATTGAGCACGCGGACGATGGTGGGCCTGCTGGCCCAACGTAAACCCGCGGCTGCGAGTGAGAACTAATGCAGATGCAGGGCGAAGGAAAGGACGAATATGGCTGCTGAGCGCAGGCGCCGTACCACCCGTGCTGAACAAGATGTAGCGGGCCGTGAGTCGACTCCGGCGGTCGCACGCGCGCCCAGGGGAGAGGAAGCGCGGTCGCGTGCTGCCAGCCGCAAGGCGCCGGCGCGCGGGTTGCTGGCGGAAGATGAGTTGGAGCGCGCGGTCGAGACTGGCTTGCCGGCGGAAGACGAGGTCGTCGGCGGGGATGGTGAAGGCAGCGAAGACCTGGTCGAAGTGCGCGTGGCGCTCGGACCGGATGGTCTGCCGCAGATGCTCACCGATGCACCCGGCGATGACACCACGCCGGTCATCGAGCGCGACCTGAACCTGGAACAGGAGGTCGAGAAGGAGGCCCACCGGCCGCTCGATGAGGTCATCGAGGAATGGGGCGACCCGACCGTCACGAGCGATCCGGTGCGCATGTATCTGCACGAGATTGGCCGCACAGCTTTGCTCACCGGCGAAGAAGAGGTCACGCTGGCGACGGCCATTCTCGAGGGCAAGGACGCCATCCAGAAGTTGAAGGCCGAGGACCTGGACGAGGATACGCGCGATGCGCTGATGCTCGTGCGCCAGCGCGGGCGCGCGGCCGAGCAGCGGCTGGCGCAGGCCAACCTGCGGCTGGTGGTGAGCGTTGCCAAACGTTACGTGGGCCGCGGCATGTCGTTCCTGGACCTGATCCAGGAGGGCAATATCGGGCTGCTGCGTGCGGTGGATAAGTTCGACCCGACCCTCGGCTATAAGTTCAGCACGTATGCGACCTGGTGGATTCGCCAGGCCATCAGCCGGGCCATTGCCGACCAGGCGCGCACCATCCGCATCCCCGTGCATATGGTGGAGAGCATCAACCGGCAGATTCGGGTCCAGCGGCGGCTGATGCAGGAACTGGGCCGCGACCCGACGCCGGAGGAAATCGCCATCGAGATGGACTATCTGGCCGCGGAGGATCGGCAGGCCATCGAGGATGCGCAGGCCGTCGGCCAGCCGCTGGATGCCATGCTCGCGCGGCGGCTGCAGATTGCCGCGGCGAAGGTGCGCCGGGTGATGCGCATCTCGCAGGAGCCGATGTCGCTGGAGACGCCTGTCGGCACCGAAGAGAACAGCTCGCTGGCCGACTTCATCGAGGATGACAGCGTGCCCGGCCCGGCGGATCAGGCCAGCCGCCACTTGCTGAAAGAGCAGATGAGCGAAATCCTGAGCGGGCTGAGCGAGCGGGAGCGCAAGGTGCTGGAGATGCGGTTTGGGCTGAAGGACGGCACGGCGCGCACGCTGGAGGAAGTCGGACAGGAGTTCGGCGTCACGCGCGAGCGCATCCGGCAGATCGAGGCGAAGGCGCTGCGCAAGTTGCGCCACCCGATCCGCAGCCGCAAGCTGCGCGACTACCTCGGCTAACAGCACGGCCTGCTGTTTTTGACGGCAGGCGTGCTTATCCGTATAATAGCGTACAGTGATCCGCGATAGCTCAATCGGCAGAGCAAGCGGCTGTTAACCGCAAGGTTGGAGGTTCGAGTCCTCCTCGCGGAGCTGGTTCAGAGGTGCGTGCAGGTGGGCAAGCACCGCACGCTAAAGCAAGAGGCGAGAGTTTCTGACTCTCGCCTCTTGCTTTAAGCGATCTTCTTACGCCTCAGGCGCCCATCGTCTCATCCATATCGGCCAAAGGTCGCCCGGCCTCACGCAGAGCGGCCAGCGCCTCTTCTAGCGGGACAGGCTCACCGACGGTCAGCCCGACCACGGGACGCAGTGGCACGAGTATGTCTTCTTTCGTGTTTTCATAGCTGAGCCACAGGGCCTCGAAGTTAAGGGCCGGCACGCGGAACAACTTGAGCTCGGCATTTTCGTCCTTCGCGCTCCGCTGCCGTTCCCGGCTGCGCTGGTCGGCGAACTGCTGGACGGTAGCCAGGCCGCGCGCGAAGGGCTCCAGGTGATTGGCCGCGGTGGACATTTGCAGTAGCATGATAGATGACGCGCAGAAGGTGGCGTTGCGCGCCCACGCAGTGACCGGTGAGGATATGGCGCAGTTACGGAGTCATGGCTTCAGCCATGCCGAAATCCTGGATATCGCGCTGGTGGCGGCTGCCCGGGCCTTCTTCAGCAAGACGTTGGACGCCGTCGGAGCCGAGCCAGCCCCCGTGTACCACGAGCTGGCGGCTGCGCTGGCTGATGTCGTGCGCGCGCGGTGCATAGCGGGAGAACGGCGGTCAGTCTGTCCCCATCGGTCCGGATGCACTCTCGGCGACAGGCGTTTCCGAACTGGAGGCATCGCCCGCCGGCGTTGCACCGGCGGCGAACTGGGGCAGTTGCAGCACCAGGACGGTCAGCAGGGCGAGCACCAGCGGGCTGGCCTGCCAGTAGGGTCGCGTGCGGGGCGTGACGGCCAGGAATTGCCGCCGCGTCAGGTGCCAGAGCAGCGCGACCGCGGCAATCTGGAGGACCGTGTTGAGCCACGGGTTGCTCTCGTCCAGGCCGAGAGCCTTGAGGCCGAGGCCCAGGACGACGATCACGAAGATGTGAGCCGTCCAGGCGTACAGGGCGTGCTGGCCCAGCGGCAGCAACAGCGGTTTCACCAGCCGTGATAGGCTCCCCCACCAGCGGGTGAGGCTCAGGAACAGGAACCCGAAGACGGCCGCGGCCGCGATAATCCGGCCGAGACCGACGTGGGCTTTCTCGAACAATGCCTCCCACGACCAGGCGTACAGCGCCTCCCCGGCGACCCGCAGCCCATGTAACGGCCCCGGCAGCCACCCCGCCGGCAGGTTGAACAAGGCATAATACCCGATCAGGGCCGCGGTTGCGAGGCCGGTAAGCAGGTGCAGACGGCACAGCGTGGCCGGCGCGGGGTCAGGGATGCACCCCCACTGATAGGTGAGCACCAACGGCGTGAAGAAGAGCACCTGCCAGGCCGAAAACGCAAACAGGTAGCCGCCGGTCACGGTCCACGGGACGGTGGCGATATCAGGGTAGAACTGGTAGACCAGCCACAGCAGCCAGGACGCTGCGAGCAGGCCGCGCCCGTAACCCTGCGCCAGGAGCAGCAGCGCGGCGGGCAGCGCTGCGAAGAGCAGCGTATAGAGCACCAGGATATTGACCAGGGTGTAAGTCTGGTGGAGCGTCAGCACGCTCAGCACGAACTTCAGGCTGCGCGACAGGTCCAACCCGCTGGCCCACGGCACGTTGAAGAATTCCGAGATGGGCACGAGGAAGAAGGTCAGCCCCACCGTGAGCAGGTAGAGGCTCCAGGCCCGGCGCCAGCCCTTGAGCATCGCCGGAACAAGGCCGTCGCGCTCGATCAGCCTGCGGTAGACCATGCCCGCAGTGAAGCCCGAGATGACGATGAAGCCGGCTGCGGCGGAGGTGAAGAAACGGTCGCCCCCGGTCAGCAGGTGCAGGGGCGAGCCGCCGGAGATATGGTTCACGATCATCGCCAGCACGCAGAACCCGCGCAGCACGTCGAGCCGGAGGTCGCGGCCCTGCGCGATCCAGACGCGAGCCGCGGACTCTGCTCGCGCGGTCGCAGGCTGGCCGGTCGATAGGGTTGTGGCAGGTGTGGTTGATGGCATGAGCAGCTATGACGAATGAAAACGCAGGTCAGGCGGTCATCATAGCACATTTCGTGGTGGAAGGGCCAAACTAAAGACCTTCGAGGTTTTGGCCGCGGACGGTTGGGCCCGAACTTCGAAGGTCTCGTTTGGGGGAGGCTATCCTCCCAGGCCAGGTTGCTGCCTAGCGATTGGCAAGGGTGAACTTGGCGACGTACTCGTCGTAGTTGCCGTCGCTGCGCACGACCCGCAGCCGCAGGGCGTGGTCGCCGTTCGGGAAGGCGGTGGTGTCGAGCGTGTAGCTGAACTCGCCGGCCTGCTCACCGAGGGCCACGAAGATGGCCGCATTCGCATCGCCGCCGGGCAGGACATCGAGCTGCCACTTCTGGAAGTTCGGGTCGCTGGCGTAGCCCTGGACCTCTACCGTGCCGCGGATGGTCGCGCCATCCGGCAGGTTCGTGAAACCATTCGCCATCTGGGCGCCGGCTGCAAGCGGCAGGCTCAGCAGCAGGACGGCCACCAGGGCCATGAACACCATCTTGACGCCGTTTCGTTTCGCAAACATCATTCGCTCCTTACCTTGTGTGAGTGAGTTGTGTCGAACGTTTGACCATCTATTTACATGCTTTGTATACAGTATATATAAGCTTTGTTCGGTAATCCGGCTCTCTATTGGCGGCTATTGGACTTGACAGTGCATGTAACTTGTGGTTACATGGGTCCGTGCAGTTCAACAGATTCGATTCAGGTGCTCAGTGAACCGGATAACCTCCAAATCCGAAGCGAACCGGCAAAGCGGCGTGCACCAGGTGGATGAGCAGCGCAACCACATCCTGGATGCTGCTGAGAAGCTGTTTCTCCGCAACGGCATCGAAAACACCCGCATGGTCGATATCGCTGCCGAAACCGGCATCACCAAGGTGACGCTCTACCGCTATTTTCCCAACCGCGATGTCATTGCCGTCGAGATCCAGGTACGCATGTTGAGCCGGATCATGTCGCTGGTAGACCCCGCCGAGCCAGGCTCCGCGCTGGAGAGCACGCGCACGTTGGTCCAATCGATGATTCGCAACTTCGAGGCGCTGCGCGATGCTTACCGCTACGTGGGCATGTTCGATAAGCTGTTTCTGGATAACCCGCCCGACGCCGCACTGACCCGCTGGACCAAGGAACAACTGGTTGCGCTGTCTTGGGATAACTCACACCGGATCGCAGTCACGCAGGAGGATCCACAACGGGAGCCATTGCTCATGGTCGTCAGCACCGTCATCTGGTTTCTCGAAAAGCTGGCCCTGCGCGGCGAGCTCACCTGGAGCGACCAGGCTGTGCCGCTCCAGCGATATCTCGGCCACTTCGAAGATATGATTGTTTCATACATTGACAGCCTGCAACCCGCAGACTGAATCTCTGATCCTACTCACATAAGGAGCGAAGATGCAATCCCCAGTCACCCCGCAGGATTTCCCAGACATTCGCTGGCGCGGCCACTGGATCTGGGTCCCCGAGGACAAAGTCGAGTTCACGTTCAGTTTCGGCGGTCCCAGGCCCGGATCGCGTCCAGACTCGCACGGGCTATTTCGCAAGCAGTTCACGCTGGACAGCGTACCGCCGCGCGTGCCTGCGCGCATCACCGCGGACTCGCGCTATGCCCTCTACGTCAACGGGCAGGAAGTCGCGCGCGGGCCGGTGCGCAGCCAGCCGCGGCGCATGATGTATGACCTGGTCGATCTTGCGCCGTATCTCCGCCCAGGCGAGAACCTGATCGCGGTGTACGTCAAGAATTACGGCGCGCCCAATTCCTTCTACATCCCGCCGACGCCCAATTCCGGGCTGGGCAAGACCGGCGCGCTGGTATTCGAGGCGGACCTGGGCCCCGCGGGCTGGCTGGTCAGCGACGACACCTGGAAGGCCACCAAGTGCTACGCCTGGGATGCCGGAGAACTCGCCAGCCCGGACCTGATCAGCGGCGGCGTGCCCGTCGAGCAACTGGACGCGGCCAAGCTGCCCGTGGGCTGGCAGCGTGTCGGCTTCGATGATGCCGAGTGGCCTACCGCCCAACTGCTGCGCGCCATCCACATTGGTGGGTATGCGCGCTCCCAGCCGCCGACCGACCCTTACGGCCCGCTCTATCCCCGGCCCATCGCGCAGCTTGGCGGCGAGGTCGTCGCGCCCGCGCACATCCGGGTGGAATCTCTCCAGGGCACGGCCGACACGCCGGGAGCCGGACCTGCCGCGCACGTGGCAGCCACCCTGAGCCTGCCGGCCAGCCCCGTCGCGGAGGACGCCGCGCTGCCGATGACCGTGGAGCTGGCCGCCGGTGGATCGGCCCGCTTGCGGGCCGATTTTGGCCGGATCGTCGCCGGGCTGGTGCAGATGGAGGTCGCCGCGCCTGCGGGAACTATCTTCACCCTGAGCTACGTTGAGGAGCCGCTGACCGCCGCGCACCTGCGGCCCGGCGGCACGCACAGCGGCAGCCGCTACATCGCGCGCGGGTACGACGATGTCATGGAGCTGTTCGACATCAACGGCCTGCGGTACATCTACATTGTCATCGAGGCCGCGGACGGGCCGGTGACGCTCGGGCGGCTGGCCGTGCGCGAGATGCTCTACCCGTGGCAGCCCGGCGCGTCGTTCGAGTGCTCCGACCCGGAACTGAACACGCTCTACCATGCGGGCATCCGCACGGTCAACCTCAACTCGTTCGACGCGTTCACCGACTGCCCGACGCGCGAGCAGCGTGCGTGGGTGGGCGATGCCGTGGTGCACCAGATGGTTCACCTGGCGACCAACACCGACTGGCGGCTGGCGTGGCAGTACCTCAACCTGGGCGCCTCCCCGCGGTCGGACGGCATTCTGCCGATGAGTGTCGGGGGTGAAATCGAGTTCGGGAACGGCTTGACCATCCCGGATTGGGGCCTGCACTGGCTGCATGGCGTGTATAACCTGTACCGCTTCGTGGGCGACCGGAGCAAGGTGAAGGCCTACATGCCCGTTATCGAGCGCCTCCTGCGCTGGTACGAACCGTATCAAACGGCAGCAGGCGTACTCAAAGACGTGCCAGAGTGGAACCTGGTGGACTGGGCCGCGCTGTTCGTGGAGGACACCAGCTCCATCCTGACGGCCATCTGGGCGCGCGGGCTGAAGGAGTTCATGGAGCTGGCGGAGTGGCTCGGTGAGAATGCCAGCCGCGAGTGGGCCGCCGGGCTGTACGAGAAGGCGCGCGCCGGCTACGAGATGTTCTGGGACGAGGCGCGCGGCACCTACGTCGATCACATCAAGGACGGCGTGCAGCAGAAGCCCATCAGCCAGGTGGCGGGCGCGCTGGCGGTCGTCTCCGGCCTGGCCCCGCAGGAGCGCTGGGTCCGCATCATGGAGACCGTCACGAACCCTGACACGCTGGTTGTGCGCTCGTGGACCGGCGATGCCGGCGACTATTCGCCGGAGAAGATGCAGAAGCAGTTCATGGGCATCTATGAGGCCGACTGGGATGTCGAGCGCGAGGTCGTCATCGGTGAGCCGTTCATCAGCTACCTGGTCCACGACGCAGTCGCGCAGGCCGGGCTGGCCGACAAGCTGACCGAGCTGTACCCGCGCTGGAGCGAGTTTCTGCAGGACGGTTATGACACCATCGGCGAGTGCTGGGGCTGGGGCACGCACGTTCACGGCTGGAGCTGCACGCCGACGAAAGACCTCATCTTTTACACGCTGGGCGTCACGCCTGCGGCGCCGGGCTACGCCGTCGCGCGCATTGCCCCGCGATTGGGCACGCTGGCGTGGGCCGAGGGCAAAGTGCCGACACCGCACGGGCTCATCCACGTGCGCGCGGAACGCGACCGGGTAACAGTGGACTCGCCTGTCCCCGTACTCATTGACCTGCCCGGCCAGGCGTCGCGGCAGCTTCCGGCCGGGTCGCACGAGGTGCACGCCGGTTGACGCCGCGCGGCGCAGGTGTGTAGAGTAATACCCGGCTGAGGCCGGCCCGAATGCTCGGGCCGGCCTCATACTTGTCGCCGGATAGCGTGCCATCCAGTGTCCGGGCGACGGTGCTCAGGGGCCGGCGTTGAACGTGATCGGCTGGTAGCCGTAGTAGTTGCCGGAAACATCGGTTGCGACCACGCGGTCAAACGCGTGACGAATCGATGCGTCATACACCCACAGGTCCAGCATGTAGCAACAGCGGGTAAACGCGGTGCCGAGCGCGGCCTGCAGGTCGATCGTGCGTAGATGGACGGTGGTCAGGTTGGGCGTGGTGCCCGTCTGGTCGGTGTTCTTGACACCCAGCGTGCCGTCCGTTGGATCCCACCACTGGTGGAGTGCCGGCCAGGTCGGGAAGTAAGCGATGGCGGTCGGTGGGCCGCCGCCGATGACGCGCAGCCTGAAGCCGGAGTAGTACGGGTCGTCAAATTGGCCCCAGACCTGGAATTTCGTCGCGCCGGTCTGCTCCTGGCCGCAGGCCACGACCTCGCTGCCGCGCGAGTTGTCGGGATTGTTGACGAAGACCCGCAGGCCGTTCGGGTAGGGAGCGATGACAGGCAGCTGGTTATCGAGCTGGAGATGGTGTTCGACCGGCTCGCGGTGCAGGCCTCCGCCGTCCTGCCACTCCAGCCACAGCACGTAGTGGCCGTTCGGGTCGGGCGGATTCCAGCCGAAGCCCTGGCTGTTGGCCGTATCCCACACGGCTAGCCGCAGGTTGTGATTCACGCAGCCGGTGAGCGTGCCGTCATAGGCGTGGAACCAGGCGTTCGCATCGATCCAGCCCCGGCTGTCCGTTTCGAGCAACTGCTCCAGGGGGCTCCCCTCCGGCGGAATGAAGCAGCCGAACGGCCAGAACGGCCGCGGGACGGCGAGCCGCCAGCGGGTGCGGATGCCGGGCGTCGCGGGGTCGTCTACAGCCCCCGGTGCGAGGGCGCCCGCAGGCCGGTAGGCCACCCGGAACCGCGTCACACCAGCGGCGGGCGGCACGAAGCCATCCACCGGCACGAAGAGACCGCAGGGCTGGCCGCGCGGGTCGGAGGTAAAGACGCCCTGATAAAGGCCCGTGCCTCCGCCGTTAATGGGCGTTAGCCCGCCATTGAACTCCGCCACGAAGCGCTGGTCACCGCAGAGCTTCTGGATGTTCGGATCTTTCGGCGGCTCACCCCTGCCGAGCGATAGCGCATCGAGGCCGAGGAAATCGGCGAGGGGATGGAACGGCTGAATCAGGTCCCAGTTCGTGCGTTCGATACCGTTGCCGAGGCGCAGCACATCGCCGTCCGTAAAGGCAGGAGTGCCGTCGCCGTACAGGATCTCGGTGGAGAAATACAGAGTCTCCAGGGCCTCTTTGGGATCGCGCGGCGATGCAACGCCGTCGAGGCCAAAGTCCATGCCCCGGTTGGGCAGGCCCGCGGGCACGGTTGCGGGCAGCAGCGCGGCCTGTGGGATGACAATCGTGCCGGTGGCCGCAGACAGCAGGTCGCCGTCGAGCACCTGTGACTTGGTGCCGATGGCGGCAGTGCCTTCGACCGTGAACCAGATGTCGATGTTGAATTCCTTCAGCAAGGCTGCCAGCAGCCCTGGGTTTCGCACAAACTCATCGCGCGGGTGATTGGGCAGGACGCTCACAAACTTCATGATGTTGGCAAGGTCGCCGGTAAACTGCACGCCGTCCAGCCCGATATCCCAGCGAATGTTGAAAGGGGAGACGAGCGCGATGTTCGGGATGATGTAGCCCGGCGTGAAGAGCAGGTCGCCGGCGGTGAAACGGCCGGAGACATCGTCCACCTCGGTCGAGAATGCGATCACGGGCCGCTCGAGATTGGCAGCGTCCAGGACATCGAGGGCATCCAGGCCGAGGTCTGGGCCAGGCGCGCCCGCGAACCAGGCTGCGGTGAGATCGTGATTGCGCATGCACACCTGCCCGTCGAAGCTAAGCAGGTCGCCGTCCGAGATATAGAGGTTGCCGTCAAAGGGCTTGATGTCGCGGGCCATGAAATCTTCTTCGGTCGAGAACCCGCCGCCAGCACATGCGCCAACCGGCGGCACGGCCGCTTCATCCAGCGGCGGAGCGGCGGCCGAGGCAGCGGGGATCACGGCCAGGCAGAGGATGAGCACCGCGATCACCTTGAACACCGTTCCCGTTGGAAACCGCATGGGTAACATGGTAGCGCTCTCCTTTCTGGCCTCAGCGCGTGTCCCTGAGGACCAACGGCAGGTACCCGAGCCGGATCGCTGAAGCCGGCAGCAGGATGTGCAGGGCATCCAGGCCCAGGAACTTGGCATACGGTTCAAAGGGAGCGACGAGCGCAGCGTTAGGAGACTCGATGCCATCCCCCTTCTTCAGCACATCGCCATCGGTGAAGGCAGGCTCCTTGCGGTACAGGATCTCGGTCGAGAAGCGGACAGTGCGGATGTCGCCGTTGCGGCTGGCCGCGACCGCATCCAGGCCGAAGTCAACCCCGCGATCGGGCAGCCCGGCGGGCACCCCCAGCGGCAGCAGGTCAGCCTGCTTAACGACGATTGCGCCGTTGTAGACCGACAGCAGGTCGCCGTCATAGATGGGGATGGTGGCCGCCCGCAGCTCGTTGCTCTCCGTGGATATCCAGATGTCGACCTTGAAGCTGCCCAGGAGATCGTAGATGAGGCCGGGATTGTGGAACCAATCATCGCGCGACAGCTCGGCCGCCCGGTTCAGGAAGCCGATGATGCCCGTCGCGGCGCCGATGAACTGCAGGCCGTCGAGTCCCAGGTCGTGACCCACCTGGAATTTGCGTAGCAGGATAGTGTTGGGAATCGCCGCGCCCTTGTTGGTCAGGAGGTCGCCGGCGAAGAAGCGCCCGTTGGGGTCATCCAGCTCAGTCGAGAATGCTACGAGGTTCTGCTCGACATCTACGACATCGACAGCATCCAGCCCGAGGTCGCCCCCGACCTTCCAAAGCGCCAATAGTTCCGCATTGCGCATACAGACTGCGTGGTTAGGGCCCAGCAGGTCGCCATCCGAGATGATCTGGTTGCCATCCGGCGGCAGGGGCCCGCGCGTGACGAAATCTTCTTCTGTGGAGAAGCCGAGTGATTTACATGCCGCGAGATTCGCTGTTACACCTTGCTCATCTGCCTGTGCGTTGGGGATCAGCAGCAATGAACAGAGGAGCACGCCGCACAAGATGTAGTGTCTCGTCTGCTTCATGGAGACGCTCCTTTCGTGCGCATCCGTGCCGCATATCTGCGCCGCATATCTGCGACATGATCCGGCGGGGGAGGCCGGCCAGCAATCCCTTTATCCTCCTCAAAGCGAGCCGAGTTCCGGCGGGCTGAACGCCCAGGCCATCAACCGCGTGATTCCGGGCAGCAAATATGCTGGTTGTATGA
Organism: Chloroflexota bacterium; assembly: GCA_029555885.1. The sequence goes on from JAKPQT010000010.1 coordinate 18,720, forward strand.
CAGGTGCACATGATATGTGGCGACAACAGACATATTACACCGATGAAGATGCCGCGTCAATAGGTGGCGAATCTGCACATCTGCGCGTTTGACGCGGTACGTGCCTCCTGTTACACTGGTGACCAGTTACCCGCAACTGGTCACCAGCCGCCAGTTCTCCGCATGCCGCCAGGCGCGGCCCTGGTCGGGATGCCTGTCCCCATCCTGCAGGAGGGAAAAGACGATGGACCTCCGCCTGCGAAACGGTGATCGGGTGTGCATTGTCGGTGGGGGGCCGGCGGGTTGCTTCGCTGCGCTGCACCTGCTCCGACTGGCGCGCGAAGCAGGAATCGAGTGCCAGGTCTTCATCTTCGAGCCCCATGATTATGTTACCCCGGGCGCCCCGCGCAATTGCAAGGGCTGCGCCGGCATCCTCTCCGCGGGCGCCCTGCGACACATGGCGACGCTTGGCCTCACACTGCCGCGCGAGGTCATCCAGTCAGAGCTGCGGGCGTATCAGTTGTTCGTCCGCGGCAACGTGGCCGTCATCGAGCAGCCAGTGGCCGGCCGCAAGATTCTCAGCGTCTATCGCGGCACCGGCCCGCGCCACCATCCGGGCGAGCCTCTGTCCAGCTTCGACGGCTTTCTCCTGTCCCAGGCCATTGCCGCCGGCGCGCATCATGTACCGGCGCGGGTGCGTAAGGTGACCTGGGATGACCGGCCCATCGTGCATACGGACAGGGGCACGCAGCCGGCCGAGCTGCTCGTCCTGGCAACCGGCGTCAACGCCCGGCCGCCGCTGGATGCCAGTTTCGGCTATCAGCCGCCCAACAGCGCGGTGATGGCCCAGGACGAAATCCTGCGGCCCGAGGGCTGGCCGGAGGACACAGTGGCCGGCTTCTTCGGCGAGCCGCCCGGCCTGCTGTTCGGCGCGCTCGTGCCGAAGGGCGCTTACCTCAACGTCTCCCTGCTCTGGCGCGATGCGCCTGCCCATGCCATCCAGCAGTTCTACGAGGCACAGTCCCGGATCCTGAGCGACCTCTTTCCGTCCGCGCCGCGGAGCTTCTGCGGCTGCAACCCGCGCATCCTGACCGGCCCCGCGACTGTTTACTACGGGGATCGCTGGGTCAGCGTCGGTGATGCGGTCGTGTCGCACCTGTACAAAGATGGCATCAATTCGGCTTTCATCACGGCCCGGGGAGCCATGACCGCGGCCGTGCAGGCGGGCATCGGCAGCGCGGACTTCGAACGCGCGTACCGGCCGGTCTGCGCACAGCTCGCCGCCGATAACCGGTACGGCGCGCTGCTGTATTCGGTGTTTAGCCAGCTTCTGACCTTGCCGAGCTTCGCGACGGCTTTTGCGGAGTCCGTGCGCACAGAAACGGCGCTGAACCCGACGGGACGCGTACATGCCCGCCTGCTGTGGGGGATGCTGACCGGCGATGAGCCTTACCGCGACCTCTTTCGCCTGGTGCTTCAACCGCGGGGAGCCTGGGCCTTTGCGCGCCACCTGCTGCGCGCCCTGGCGGCAGGAGAGGCACGTCGGGCTGCCAGCAGCGAGCCCTAAAGTCTGTCTGAGAGACAAGACCGATCTCACGCGGAGACGCAACGAACATCAAGTGATCTGTAATATGCAGTGTGCAGCACCGGAGGGAGGGATGCCATGAGCGGCCTGGGGGCATTATCCGATGGCAGCCGGGTGGTGATTGTGGGCGGCGGACCGGGCGGAGTGGCATGCGGCCTCTTGCTGCAGCGCATGGCCCAGGAGGCTGCCCGCCGGCTGGACATCACCATCGTGGAAGGCAAGCAGTTCTCGGGCGCGCACCACCACAACCTGTGCGCAGGGGTCCTCTCGCCGCCGCTGCCTGATCTGCTTGGCGCGCGCGTGGATGTGTGCTTCCCGGGCTGCCTGCCCCACCGTGAGATCAGCGGCTACATCCTGCACAGCCCGCACGCTCAGATTATCCTGGACGACCGGTACCAGCCGTCGGTTGCGCTGCGCCGGGTCCAGTTCGACGACTACATGCTGGAAATCGCGCGGGCGCGCGGACTGACCGTCATGCGTGCGCGTGCCGTGGACCTGGATTTCCATGCGGACCGGGCAGTGGTCTATACGGAGAGCGCCCCGCTGGAGGCAGATGTTGTGGTGGGCGCGTTCGGGATGGATGACGGGACGGGCGCCGTCTTTGCGCGGGCCGTGGGCTACCGCCCACCGCAGGCCCTGGCCAGCATCGTGACCCGGCTGCACCCCGGGCCGGATGGCATGGCGTCTTTCGGTCCGCACATCCATGCCTTCCTGAGCGCGTCGCCGCACATCGAGTTCGGGGCAGTCACGCCCAAGGACGACCACCTGACCATCAATATCGCGGGCAGCGCAGTCACGGACGAGCAACTGGCGGGGTTCCTGCGTTGGCCCCAGGTGCGGGCCGTCCTCCCCAATTTCGGCCGTGCCGGTGAGCTCGATCCCACGGACCTGAAGGTCTACAAGGGGCGCTTTCCCTCCTCGCTGGCCCACCGCTATTACGGTGATCGCTACGTGCTCGTGGGCGACGCGGCCGGGCTGGTGCGCGCCTTCAAGGGCAAGGGGGTGACCTCGGCGGTGCTGACGGGCATGCGCGCCGCAGAGACCATCTTCCAGGTCGGTATCTCCGAGTCTGCCTTTGCCGATCACTATGCGGCCGCGAACCGCGATATCACCGGCGACCTGCTGTACGGCCAGGGCATGCGCCTGCTGGTGCGGCTCTCAGCGCGGCTGGGCTTGATGGACCCGGTCCTGCGTGCTGCACGCAACAGCGGGACGATCCAGGAGGCGCTCTTCGGCGCGGTTTCGGGCTATACGACCTACCGTAAGGTGCTCCGCGGGATGCTGCGTCCGGCAGCGGTCCTCGCCATCCTGCGTGCGTTGCGGTAGCGGGTGCATCGCCTCAGGCGAGCTTGGCACCGGAGAGGAAGTCCAGATCCCGTGCACTGCAGAGGATTGGAGGCGAGGCTTCAGCCGGTTAGGGCAGCTGTGTACGTAGGTGTCCAAACCAGCTGAAGCCTCGCCTCCAGTTCTGCCCCGGGTTGGCTCATCTCCGGTCGGTGGGCTATAATCCTGCCCAATCCCCCAACCATGGAGCGCAAACAGCATGACACAACCCCTTCCCATCGAAGATGACCAGAACGCGCCGGCGCCGTTCGGCGGCAGCGTCGTCCAGGCCGCGCAGGTGTCCGGCAACCGGCCCGCGCGCGTCGCGTGGTTCAGGACGCTGGGCCTCGGCCTGTTCATCCACTGGAGCGTCGACTCGCAGCTCGGGATGGTCATCAGCCACTCGCTGGTCGGCGCATCCGACGACTACGTGCGGCGTTATTTCGATGAGCTGCCCAAGACCTTCTGCCCGGAACACTTTGCGCCAGACGAGTGGGCGCGGCTGGCGGCCGTGTGCGGGTTCCGCTATGTGGTCTTCACGACGAAGCATCACAACGGCTTCTGCATGTTCGAGACGGCCACCACCGACTTCGACGTCATGCACACGCCCTATCAGCGGGACATCACCCGGCAGGTGGTCGAGGCGTTTCGCAGGCAGGGCATCGCCATCGGCTTCTACTTCTCGCCCGATGATTTCTCCGTCCTGCGCCGGCAGGGCATCGAGATTGCGCGCGGGCGGCAGGAGGTGGACCCGCTGCACAATCCCGACCTGATGGCGCTCAACCGGGCGCAGTTGCGGGAGCTGCTCACGAACTACGGCTCGGTGGACCTGCTTTTCTTCGATGGGCAGGCGGAGGGGCTGAAGCAGCTTGCCTGGGAGCTTCAGCCGGATATCGTGGTGACGCGCGGGGATATGGCGACGCCGGAACAGCGCCTGCCGGACCGCGCGCTGCCCGGCCCGTGGGAGAGCTGCATCACGATGGGCACCGCGTGGCAGTACCAGCCGACGAACGAGACCTACAAGTCGGGCCGCGACCTGATCCTGCTGCTGGCGGAGGCGCGCGCCAAGGGCGGCAACCTGCTGCTCAACGTCGGACCGAAGCCGGACGGCGCGCTGCCGGAAGAACAGGTCAGCCGGCTGATGGAGCTGGGGCTGTGGAACTTCATCAACGCGGAGGCCGTATTCGGCACGGAGGCCTGCGAACTCACCCGCGAGCCCGGCGCGTGGTTTACCCGGCGCGGGGACACGGTGTATGCGATTCTGACCGACATCGACTGGACGCAGGCGGAGGATACGACCGGCCACAGCTTTGCGCGGGGATCGCGCACCTACGGCAAGCGCGCTGCGGTGACGCTGCAGCACGTCCGGACCGGCACGGAGACGGTTGTCAGCGTGCTGGGCCAGTCCGGACGGCACCTGGAATACAACGACGCGGCCGACCCGGCTCCCCGCTGGCAGCAGGATGAGGCGGGGCTGCACGTCTCGGTCATGAGCAGCCAGCGCATCTACGATGCGTGGGGCTGGAACAATCCGGTGGTGTTGAAGATCACGCAGGCGAGCGTGGAATGATCAAGCGGCTGTCCTCACCCCCCTCTGACTCCCCCTCTCCTGAAGTGCAGACCGAAGGCCCGCACTTCAGGAGAGGGGGAGTCAGAGGGGGGTGAGGTCACGGCGCAGCCGCATCCGTTGCCACGACCGTCATGAACGCGTGGCCGGGGAGCGCGAGGCCGCCGTCCGGCGGGAGCGGGCGGGTCGCGCTGGTCCAGGGGTCGAAGATGAACGCAGGGCCGGGCACGGGCAGCTCCGCCTGGAACTTGACCGGCGGCTGCGTCTCGTTGAAGAGCATGAAGACATGGTATCCGCTCTCGGCCGCGTCATCCAGCTTGACGACGTGGCGCACGCGCAGCCCCGGCACGTGCGGCGTAATGCGGAGGTCGCGCGGGGTGCAGGCATCCAGCCGCGCGATGAGTTCTGCCTCCGCCATCCCCGCATCGTAGCGCACGAGCCGGCCCGCGCTCTCCAGACGGGCGAGGGCCGGCTCCGCCCGCGCATCGAACTGCCCCTCCACGATCAGCGCGGCGTAGCACATGCCTGCCAGGCGGATGCCCGCCGCATCTACGCGTGCATCCTCCCACAGGTGGCGCTCCTCCAGGTAGTTGAAGTCGCGCTGGTGTTCCAGACAGACCTTTGCAGACTGCCACGGCAGGCTGTTGGCCTGGCCGAGGATCGCGATGTGGCAGACGTGGCGGCTGTCGGTGTTGAGCCAGCTCAGCCGGCGGCAAGCATCCGCATATTCTCTGTAGCGATCCCACCAGGCCGCGTGCGGGCCGACATCCGGCGGCCGCTCGTCGCGCCGCGGCCCGCGCATCGAGTAGTAGAAGGCATGGGGAAAGAGCCAGTTCACCCCGCGGATGAAGCACCAGTGGGCCAGCCAGGTCATCTCGTCCCAGGTCAGCTCGTGGCCGTATGCGCCGCAGCACTCGTTGGCGTTGCGCCGCCGGCCCCCGTGCAGCATCGCGGATGCGCTGCACTTGGCCTGCGTTGCCTCCCGGCCTTCGAGCGCGGACGGGTGATCGGGCAGGACCCAGCGCCACACGAGGTCCTGGCCGGGCACGTGGAAGAAGCGCAGCGGGCCGATGTCGCAGCCCTGCGCGGGGTGGCCGGTCAGCGCCACGCCGTGCGCCTCGCACCACGCGGACAACTGCGCGTAGAACGTCCCCTCCAGCCGCAGGCCGATGGCCCGTTCGTAGTCCGCACGGTAGCGCAGCGCGTCCGGCTCGTCGTCGTACCAGAGCGCGGGCAGGTGGGGCGTGAAGTCGTAGCCGAGGAGACGGCTGACCTCGGGCAGGATGCCGCGCGTGCCCGGCACGACGGCCTGCGGACCGCGCCCGCGCTCGCGGAGGCGGCCCAGCGGGGCGGGTTCGTCGGTGAAAATGGCGGGGATCGTTGTCCCGAAGTAGTGGCCGAAGCGCGCGGCGAAGCCGTCGTAGACCAGGCGGATGAACGCGGCCACCGCATCCGGGTTGAGGATGTCGGCCGCAGGTGGCTCGTCCTCCGCGGGACCGCCGTCGATATAGTGCAGCCCGCGGATGAAGCTGTCGACCGGCCGATCGATGACCGTGATGCGTCGGCCGTCCGCGCGGGGCACGGTCGCGACAACGTTGGCATCGGGCGGCAGCGCGGCCCCGTCTTCGACCAGGGCGAGGCCGCGACATTGGAAGGCTGGGTTCGCCGCGACGACCTGGCCGGAGGAGGACCCGGAAGGATACATGCCCTCGTCGTAGAGCACGACCGACATGCCCCGCCGCCGGGCCTCCTCGATGGCGACCGCGTAGAAATGCAGGAGACGCTCGGACATCCAGCCGAGCTCACGCGGCAGGCCGACGCGCGGGTGGATCACGAAGCCGTAGACCCCGTGGGCCTCCATGTCCTCGATCTGGCGGACGATCTCGCGCTCGTCCAGATCGTCGTTCCAGAACCAGAACGGCATCACGCTGAACTCGCGCGGCGGCTGGCGCCACGATTCCGGTATGCTCATGCGTATCCTCCGGCAAAGGTGGTGAGTCTATTGTACCATCTTGCCAGCCATGGCGAGCGGTGCTATCCTGAGTCAGGCAGGAGGTCATATGTCAAGACGCCTGATCCTGATCGTCGGCGGCCTCTTGATCCTGGCGCTGCTGATCCTGCTCCTGATGAAGCTCGTGGGGCTGCGAGGCGGCACGCCCTCTGCTGCGCTGACCCCGGGCCCACCCTCGCCTGCTGCCACCCTGACGCCAAGTGCAGATGAAGTCTTTGCGGCCGTGCGCGCGGCCATGGTGGATGCGCAGATCGAGGCGCGCGGGGTCAAGGACGCGCCGGTCCTGGCCGCGATGCGCGCCGTGCCGCGGCACGAATTCGTGCTGCCGGAGTATCTCTATGCCGCGTACGAAGATCATCCCCTCCCGATCGGCCACGGGCAGACCATCTCGCAGCCCTACATCGTCGCGCTGATGACCGAGGCGCTGCGGGTGCAGCCCGGCGACCGCGTGTTGGAGATCGGGACAGGGAGCGGCTATCAGGCCGCAGTGCTCGCGGCGCTCGACGTCGAGGTGTACACGGTAGAGATCGTGCCCGCGCTGGCCGAGCAGGCCGCGGAACGGCTGGCGAGGTTGGGTTACGGGAACGTCCAGGTGCGGCAGGCCGACGGGTACTTCGGGTGGGAGGAGCACGCGCCATTCGATGCCATCATCGTGACCGCGGCGCCTGACCACGTCCCGCAGCCCCTGATCAACCAGCTTGCAGAAGGCGGGCGGCTGGTCGTGCCAATCGGCCCGCAGGGGGCGGTGCAGACCCTCTGGCTGTTCGAGAAGCGCGAGGGCGAGCTGCAGGCGACGAACCTGGGCGGGGTCAGCTTCGTACCGCTGACCGGGGAAGGGCATTAGCCTGTCGCGGCAGTGTGACCGCGGCCAGTGCATAGGCCAACCCTCCGATGACCAGGATCGCGGTCAACCCGTAGCTGAGCGCGAGGATCGCGGCTATCACCGAGGCCAACACGGAAGCGCAGCCGTTGACGGCCCAGGCCCACGGCACTGCGCCAGGAGTAGCGCGCTCCAGCCAGGCGAGACCGAGCGGGAACGGCAAGCCCATGAGGACGGCCAGGGGCGCCAGGGTGAGCGACAGAGCCAGGATGCGTACGGCCGTGGGCCAGCCGAGGGCCGCCTCGACCCAGGCGGAGCCGGCCAGCGCGGTGACCAGCGCGGCCGCGGCCAGCAGCAGGAGCAGCGGGCGCGGCCCCAGCCTGCGGACGCGGTCGGCGCTCGTCAGCAGGCTGCCGATGCTCGACCCGAGCAGGATGACCAGGACGACCGCGGTGAAAGCGTAGGTCGCGTGCCCGAACACCAGCAGCCATCGCTGGATGAGGGGAATCTCGATGCAGAGGAACGCCAGCCCCAGCAGGCCGAAGTAGCCCAAAATGGTCAGGGTTGGTGTGGTCATCGGCGCCTCGCTCGCGGATGCCCGCGGGGCGATGTCCCGCGGTTTCAGGGAGAGCGGCAGGAGAATCAGTGCGGTGCTCAGGACCAGCACGAGGGCCAGGAGCGCGAACAGGATGAGATAGCCGCTGCCGCCGAACGGCTGCCACGTGCGGCCCAGGGTCGCGAGCACTTCCGGCGTCTGGGTCCAGCGGAAGAAGTGGAAGAAGAACGGCCGGTCATCCGTGACCGGCTCGACCGCGAAGGGATATCCGGCGTAGAAGCTGTACGGCCCGGCGGCAGCACCCCCCTCGTAGCTCGTAAGCAGCGCACGGACCGCGTTGTAATGATCCGGCACGGGCAGCCGGTTGTACCGATTGATTTCATCCGCGCGGATATCCGGTGCCCACACAAGGTCATAGCGCCGAGCGGCGGCAAACTCCCTTACCTCAGCCAGTTCTTCGGCGGTCCAGCCCACCGGGTTTACCAATACGGTCAGCGTCTGGATCCCGCGGTAAGCGACGAGTGCGTCCGCAGGCTGCGCGTCGCCGGTGCGTTCGAGCGCGGCTGCCAGCGTCGCAATGAGGCGCAGGTCCTCGCTGGGCGGAATCTGGAGCCAGCGGGTAACGGCGAGCAGACCGCCCGGCTCCAGCCGGCCGAGCGCGGCGGTGAATGCTTCCACGGTGAGCCCGTAGGTTTCGGCCAGGCTGTATGCGCCGCTGGCGACGGGACGATAGGGGTCGGTCAGGGGCGCGAAGATGATGCCGAAAGGCGGACCGGGCTGGCTGAGATAGACACGAGGGTTCGCCGTGACCGTGCGGACGCCGGCGTACCCGTAGAGGTCCGGCGCACGTCCAGCATGGCGGATTGCCTCCGGGACGAGCGCATTGCCGGTCACGACTGTGACTTCACCGGCGGGGCCTGCCAGGGCTTGTAAGATCCCCAGCCCACCCGCAGGTTCCAGCACCAGGGTCGACGCCGCAGGCCGCAGGTCGAAGGCGATTGCCTCCGGCATGAAATCGGCCGCGGTGAAAGCCTCCGGCGGCTCCAGCGGCACGGGCAGGAGGCTGTCGCCGTCCAATGCGACGCCGAGCTGGCTCGGTGGCTCGCCCGCGTAGGTGTAGCTGATGCCCGGCAGCAGCCGCGTGCCCGCGTCTGCGAGCACATCGACGCGCGAAACGGCATCCCACTGACCGAACAGGGGTCGGGAGCCGGGATACTGCCGCGCATAGGAGATCCCTTTGTACGGTGACAGGGCGAGGCCGAGCACGCCGCGGCCGCTGAGGTTGCGCGCGCCGAGGAACACCAGAGCGGTGACGCCGGCGATGAAGCAGGCGGCGAGAAGCGCACGCGCCATTCGGGGATCTGCATCCTTCGGCGGGCCGGCCCTTCGACTGCGTCCGCATCGCGGTCGCATAGCGACCGTCAGGATGCGATCTCCGCTCAGGGTGATTCGTTGCGTTTCAGGCTGTATGTTGGCTACAGGGCCGGGGGCATCTTCTTCACCACGCGCCGCGCGGGACGCGGCCGGCAGCAGGGCCAGGAGCGCGCTGGCAATCACGGCGCCGGGCACCCCGGCCAGCCACATGGCTGCGGGCGCGAGGAGCACGCCCAGGGCCGAGCCGAGGAGATTTGCGGCATACACCCGGTGGCTGCGGCCCTCCGCAGCGGCCAGGGCTGCGCCGATGCCGAGTCCTGCACAGATGAACGGCAGGGTCAACGCCAGGTAGTAACCCGCGAAGTAGACAACCTGGCGGCGGTCCCAGGCGATGCTGTAGCTGTCGAACGGCAGGAAGTTGACGACGAGATAGGCCAGGCCGGTCGCAGCGGTGAAAGCTGCCCCGGCCCGGGCAAGCAGTATCGGAGGCGGTATCCGGCTCAGCCGCGGGAGAAGGCTTAAGAGCGTCCCGCTGGCGCCGAATCCCAGCAAGGCCAGGCTGACCACCAGGAAGGCGAAGTGGTAGAACTGGGCGACGGCCAGCAGCCGGGTCAGCGTGCTCTCCAGGAGCAGCGCGGCGGCTGCGAGTGCTGCCACGCCCAGGTCAGTCTGTCTGCGTCCGTCTAATAGCGCCGCCACGTCCCGTCGCCGTGGAGCGCCAGCAGGACCGGCGCGAAGCCTGGTTCCTGCGCCATGTTGTACAGGTTGTCGCCGCAGAAGGCGACCGTGGTGCTCTTGACGATCACCCCGCGCTCGAACTCCTGCCGGGTGACGCAGATGCCCTTCTCCTGCTCCGTGGCCCAGCCGATGTCGCTGTCAGGGCCGCCCAGCTTGCCGAACCAGACGAAGCCGAAGCCGCGTATGGGTTCGATCTGCCCGGCCGGCGGGGTCAGTCCGCGGCCTTCCGGGAAGCTGTTGTCCCAGCGCCAGGCGTCGCCGCCGGTCTCGTAGCTGCCCTGCATCTTATCGTCGCCCGAGAAGGTGAGCGCGTAGGTCCAGTCCCGGTCCGACCGCCAGAACTTATAGCCGCGGGCGAACGGCTGCCACGCGGCCCAGATGACCTCGGCAGCCGCGGTCGGGCAGCCCAGCTTCGCCTGATCCCAGGCGGGCGCGAGCTCATTTCCCACGCTGACTGCACAAGGAGGTGCGGGCGTGGAGGTGCCGGCCGGAGACTGAGTGAGCGTGGCGGCCGGTGGCGGCAGGGGCAGCTCGGCGGTGGCAGGTGCAGTTGCGGTCGCGGGCGGCATCTCGGTCGCGGCCGCCATTTCTGTGGCGGTAGCAGTTGCTTCCGGTGTGGGTGAAGCAGCGGCAGCGGCCTCAGCGGTCTGCGTGGCCCAGGTCTGTGCCAGGGCCACAGCGAGCTCCTCTACATCTATAGTGGGCGCCGGTGCGGGCGCAGGCGTGCAGGCTGCCAGGCCGGCGAGCAGGACCAGTCCGAATATCAGGGCCGCGATGCGGCGAGGTGTGCGTGTGAATAGGCGCATGATGCACCCCCTTTCGTTTGGGTTCGCATTGCCTCCTGCCAGGGCACTATAGCATCGACGGGCGGTTGCGTCAAAGCATTGGGGATGTCAGGACCCGTAGAGACATCCCGACAGGATGTCTCTACGGCCTTTTTTCCGCGGTTAGCGGGTAATCAGGGGAAGATAGACGTTCGGTACAGCCACGTCGACATACAGCGTGATCGTGGCTTCGGTCGTCTGACCGGCCGCGTCGGTGGCGGCCAGCGTAATCTGGTGAACGCCCGCGGTCAGCCCTTCGGCGAGCAGCTCCGCACCGGTGCCGAGCGCACCGTTGAGGTTCGAGCGCCAGCTCAGGCGGCCCTCGGCCAGCGGCCCGTCCTCCAGATCGGTCGCCAGGCCTTCCAGGACGACCGGCTGGCCCGCGGCGGCGTGCGCACCCGTCTTGGGGCTGCGGATGACGGCCAGCGGTGCGCTGTTCCCGACGGTGAACGTCCCGTCGGAGTCATCCTGCGTCGTCAAGAAGCCGTCGTTGGCGATGACGCGCAGCCGGCCTGCGGTCGAGCCGGGCAGGCCGAGCGGGTCGGGCAGCGTGTAGCTGTCACCGGTCTGAGCCAGCGCAACGAGGCGCCAGGTCTGGCCGTTGTCCGGGCTGTACTGCACCGTGAAGTTCAGCGCGTCGCCGTCCGCGTCGCTGGCCGACCAGCGCACCACATCGCCGGCGCGCAGCTCGCCGCCGCCGTTGGGCGTCAGGAGCTGGACTGCCGGCGCGTTGGCGCTGACGCGGCGCTCCGCCAGGATCGTTTCGCCCCGGCGCACCTGCACCGCCGCCACCCCCTGGGCCAGCGGGACCAGCTCGAGGAAGTGCTGCGTCGTGCCGTCGCCATCATCGTTCGCGAGGAACAACTCCTGCGCGTGAAGCACGCTGCCATCCCCGGCCACCTGGACGAGCAGGTAGGCAGGATCGGCGTCGAGGCCGAACGCGGCGGCATAGCCGAGCTTCTCGGCCGCGGCCGCAACCGTGTCCTCGCCCGGCGTGTCGGTCTGGAAGACGCCCGTCCACGTCACCGTGTCGTTGGTCAGGTCCAGCACGCCGCCGGCCAGCAGGTAGCGCGAGGCCGCCTGCAGCGCCGCGAGTTTCGCCGGGTCGGCGTAGGCCAGTGGGTCAGCCATGACCGCCTGCTCGAACTGCTCCTGCGCGCCGGCGACCGCGGCCGAGAGGCACGGGATCAGGACGCCGTAGGTCGGCAGCAGCTTGCAGTACTCATAGTCCGAGATCCAGCGCGGGCGCTGGTAGCCCATCAGCGGGAAGGCCCGGTTGGGCGAGGCCGCGGTGGGGTCGTTGCTCAAGACGGTCGGCGCGGCCAGCCCCCACAGGTTGTAGAGCACATCGAAGCCGTACATGCCATCCGTGCCGGGGCCCGAGAGCCGGCAATTGGGGAAGGGGTACGGGTAGTTCGGGTCGGTGGAGCCGCCGTCAGACTCGTCGCCGCTGCAGTTCATGTGGCGCAGCCCCTTGTTGTGGCCGAGCTCGTGCGCCATCGTGTTGCCGCCGGTCAGGTACCAGTCGGGCCAGCCGCTGTTCGAGTTGATCATCTTGGCCCACGAGTTGCGGCCCGGCCGGTTGCCCATGCCCAGCCCGCCGTCGGTGTTAAGGTCCGGGTGGACCATGCCCTGGTAATAGGTGACGGGCGCGGGATCGCTCGTGAACGCGTTCGCCAGTTCCACCAGACCGAGAATCGCGGACCGGCCGCCGTCCGTGGCCGGATTGGGATTCATCAGCGGGAAGGAAAACGCGTTGGGGATATACCACCAGTTGATGCCTGCCGTGGGATGGAACCGCAGGACGTTGTCGAGCAGGTCCGTGAAGCTCGGGTTGGTGGCATAGTAGATGCGGGGCGAGAGGTCCGTATTGCCGCCGGGGTACAGCTTGAGCGGCACCATGACCAGGTTGAGCTTGTTGGCGGGCAGGAAGAAGACGTTGCGCGTCAGCGTGTTGTTGCTCTCGTTGGTCTCCTGCACCGCGTTGTTGTAGTCCACCTCCACACGCAACTGGACGCTGCCGCTGCGCCAGTTCGAGGGCACGAAGAACCAGAAGCTGTCGTTCGTGTTGACGCGGTCGCCGCCGCTTGCGCGCGCGGTGATGGGCTGGTTGTTTGCCAGCCGTGGCGACCCGCTCAGCTCGACGCCATTGCGGTAGGCGCGCAGCCGGGCGCGCACGTTGGCAACCGTGCCCGTGTTGGTCTTGACGTACGCGCGCACGAGGGTGCGGCGGTCCGCGACGAGCGGGATGCTGTTCGCCAGGTTCTGGATGCCCTGCGTCACCTCCATCCCCGTGATGCTCAGGTCCACCGTCGGCGCGGGCGTCCGCGTGGGTGTGCGCGTCGGGGTGCGGGTGGGCGTGCGCGTCGGCGTGCGTGTGACGGTCGCGGTGGCCGTCGGGGTGCGCGTCGGTGTGGCCGTGACTCTGACTGTCGCAGTCGGCGTGCTGGTCGGTCTTGGCGTCACCGTGAAGGTCGGCGTGTTGGTCGGCGTCCGGGTCGGCGTGCTCGTCGGGCGGACATCAGGCGCGAAATAGAGGTTATCGATGGATTCCGGCAGGTAGGTCTTGCCGTAATCCACGTGAATCTGCGCAATGTGGCCCGGCGCATGGTAAACGCCGATGAACAGGGTGTGCGGCTCGGGCACGTAGGTCCGGCTGACCAGGCAGATGAAGTTGCCCTTCTCGTCGTAGGCGCTCAGCATGACTTCGAGGCGTTCGGATTCGCCGTTGCCCACCCACAGGCCGGCGTGCGTCTTGGGCGTGTCGAAGGCGATGCGCATGGGCACGCCGTAGCTATCGGCGGGCGCGACGGGTTCGTTGAGCGCGACGTTGGGCTGGGAGTGCGCCTTGTCCGGCTCCTTGCCGTAGGCGATCGCGCGGGCGGTGCGGCTGTCCTCGAACCGGACGCCGAACGCGGCGGCATAGGTGTTGCCGATCACCGCGCCGCTGGTGAGCTTATCGAAGTCAATGATGGCGGGCGCGGGGATTCGCCCTGGGTCCGTGAGCAGGGTGCAGGCGGTCTGCGCGACGGGCGCAGCGGCAGCGGGTTGTGGCAGCACGACGGCTGCTGCAAGAAGTATCAACAGCAGGGCACATGCCGTCAGGTTGCACAGACGGGGCATTCAGGTCTCCTTTGGGTGCAAGATGGCGGTCGTCAGGGTGCGGCTGCTGGCAGGCGGGCCGCAAACAGAGCGCAACTATAGCATACGATATGCATAAATATCAATCCGATTGAAGCCATGTGTTATTTCAAATACTCTTGCCTCATCACCAGCATGTGATATACTATCGATCAGTGGTTTCCTCCGGGCCATCTGAAAGGGATGTAGTCATGCGCTCGCTTACCCGATTTGCCTCTCGACCAGTCTCCGCGTTTCGTCGGCGGACAGATGGAGACAAAACGCAGCGTTGCTTGCATTTAGGAAGGGTGCACTAATGGAATCCAGGCTTCATCCCTTTCCGGAAGACATCCTCGCGGCGTGGCAGCGCAGCGTCGATCTGATCGTGCGCCTGACAGGTGCACGCGTGGGCCTCATCATGAAGATCAGCGGGGAAGACATTGAGGTCTTTGTTTCCAGCTCGACTGAAAACAATCCGTATGTTGTCGGTGACAGAGAACGGCTGGTCGGGTCAGGTCTTTATTGTGAAGCGGTGATTGCCAGCCAGGAAATGCTTGCGGTGTCTGACGCCCTGAGTTCGGAGCGGTGGAAGAATAACCCGGATATCAAACACAATATGGTGTCCTATCTGGGCTTTCCCATCCGATCGGGCGACGGCCGGCCATTCGGGACAATCTGCCTGCTCGACGACAAAGCAAACGAGCATCATCAGGACGCTGTAGAACTTTTGGAGAAGATGCGTGATCTGATTGAGAGTCATCTGAAGCTCAAGGAAACAGCAGAAGACCTGGACAAACTGGTTCAGGGGCGTACGCGCAAGCTGCAGGCCGAAATTGCCGAGCGGGCCGCGGCCCAGGAAGCGCTGCAGCGCAGCGAAGCCAGACTGAAGGCGGCGGAGCGCCTCGCACGGCTGGGGAGCTGGGAGCGCGATCTGGTCGGACAGGACCTGTACATTTCCGAAGGACTCTATCGCATCCTGGGCCTTGATCCCGCACTGCCGCCGTGGGAGGCCTATGCAGCTGCCTGGGAGGGCGTACATCCGGACGATGTCGCGGCGACCCGGACCGCGATCGCGCGTACAGAACTGGTCGCGGAGTCCCAGGAATTCACTTTTCGTTATCAACTGCCTTCGGGCAAGACGTGCGTGCTCGAGGTGCTGACCGAGCCGCTGTGTGACGCAAGCGGTAAGGTCGTGCGAATGCGCGCCACGGCCCGTGACATCACCGCGCAGGCGCAAGCGCTGGCTGCCCTGGCGCGCAGCGAGGCCAACCTGCAGGCCGCGGGACGCCTCGCGCGACTGGGAAGTTGGGAGCGCGATCTGAGCACCGGTCAATATTTCTTTTCCGAGGAGATGTATCGCATTTTTGGCCTGGAGCCGCAGGATTCTGACACGATATCGAATCGCTTCTGGAGTATCTTGCACCGCGATGATCAGGATACCGCCTATGCCGTCTTCAAAGCGGTCGTCGAGACCGGCGCGCCCCAAGAAGCCACCCACCGGATCATCCTGCCCTCGGGCGAACCGCGCGTAGTGCGGGCGCTCACGCAGCTAACGCGCCACGCGGACGGGCGGCCTGCCACGGTGCGAGGCACTGTGCAGGACATCACGGAGCGGGCACGCGGAGAGGCGGCGCTTGCCGAGCACGTCAAGCAACTGACGATCCTGCACGAGCTGAGCCAGCCTGTCGGCTTCGGCCTGCCGCTGGATGATATTACCAACACCTACCTGGAACGGCTGATCAGGTTCCCCGGTTTTGACATGGCTCATTTGTACGTGTTGCAGGGTGGCACTCTTCGCCGCCTGGGTGTCCGCTCCCGCATGCCCTTAAGCATTGAGCCGGAGCCATTAGTGGCGGTGGGTGAATGCCTGATCGGGCTCGCGGTAGAACACGGGCAGCTGGAGTACGCGCCGGAGATCGAAACCGGTCCGCATGGCAGCCTGCCCTCTTGTGGGGCTCCCGGTATCCATTCGATGGCGGCGCTGCCCCTGCGCAGTGGAGAGGAGACTCTGGGAGCCCTGGCCATCGGTTCGACCGCGCACGATGCCTTCGCCGACCAGTTGGGGTTTCTGGAGACGATCGCCGGCCTCATCGGGGGCCGCCTGCAAAACGCGCTGCTCT
Organism: Chloroflexota bacterium; assembly: GCA_029555885.1. The sequence goes on from JAKPQT010000010.1 coordinate 34,737, forward strand.
ACCAGGAAACCCGGGAGCGGGCTGCGGGGCTGGAGGAGATCGTCGTCGAGCGGACCCGCGAACTGCAAGCGGAACGCGATCGTACCCAGGCCATCCTGGAAACGGTGGGCGAATCGGTGGTTGTCCTGGACCCGGACGGCTGCGTGTTGTATGCCAATCCCGCGACCCTGCAACTGACCGGGGCAACGCGCGACGAGATTCTGGGCCAGCCCTTGTGGCAGCAGTGGTCCGATGCGATGTCCAGGGAGATCTGGCTCCGTGCACAGCAGGCGCTGGCGGCCGGGCAATCATGGCATGGCGAGACCAGCGGACAGCGCAAGGATGGGACACGCTATGAGGCGGCATTGACGGCCACCCCACTTTATGATGAGACCAACGTCACGGCGCCGTGCGGCAGCGTGTGGGTCCAGCGCGACATCACCGCGCTCAAAGAAGCCGAACGGCTCAAGGACCGGTTTGTCTCCAACGTATCGCACGAGCTGCGCACCCCGGTTTCGGTCATCGGCCTGAGCTGTGACAACCTCGCAACCTTCGGCGACCGCCTATCGGACAGCGACCGGAGCCAGATGCTGCAAGACATCCACGTGCAGGCCCATGCGTTGAGCACCCTGATTGAGGATATTCTGACGCTGTCGCAGATCGACAGCGGCCGCGCCCGGCAGCCCTGGCATGATATCGACCTGGCGCGCCTCGTGCGTGAGCAGGCCGAGCGCCAACGGCCTCTGGCAAAAGGGCGCTCCCAGGAACTCAGGGTGTCTGTTGGCGGATCTGTTCCGGTGCGGGGCAGCGCGATCCAACTGCAGCAGGTCGTGCGCAACTTGCTTGACAACGCCATCAAGTACACGCCGCAGGGTGGGCAGATCCGATGCACTTGTGAAATCCGAGCCGGCACAGTGGACGACCCGGCGTCTTCAGTCACAGCCTCAGAGCCGGACCCGCGCACCTGGGCGGTCATCGAGGTCAGCGATAACGGCAACGGGATTGCGCCAGAGCATATCCCCCTGCTTTTCGAGCGGTTTTATCGGGTACACGAGGAAAGCGAGGTGCCGGGCACGGGCCTCGGCCTGCCGATTGCGCGCGAGCTCGTGCTGCTGCATGGCGGCCTGATCACCGTGGCTTCCACGCCTGGCGAGGGAAGCACATTCACAGTCTATCTGCCCCTGCACGATCGGCAGGGCGCCGGGATCGCATAGGATGCTTCCGCCACAATCTGAAACGTACACAACCGAATGAGAGACTTGGAGCAAAGGATGGCAGCCGTTATCCTGGTGGTTGAGGATCAGCCGGCCATGCAGCGGAACATGCGCATGGGGTTGACGATGGCGGGGTATGAGGTTGTGACCGCGTCCGACGGGGTGGCGGCGCTGGCCGTGCTCGGCGCGCAGGCCGTCGACCTGGTCCTGGCCGATATTGCGATGCCGCGGATGAACGGCTACGAGCTGTACGAAGCGCTGCGGCGGAATCCGCGCTGGGCGCTGATCCCCTTCGTCTTTGTCTCGGCGCGCGCGCTGGACAGCGACGTGCGCTACGGCAAGCAGTTGGGCGCGGACGACTATCTGGTCAAGCCCTTCCAGCTCGAAGACCTCCTGGCGATCGTCGCGGGGCGGCTGCGCCGGGCACGCGAGCTCACACGGGCCATGTCGCAAACGGCAGGCCCTGCGTCATCGGCAACGGCTACCGAGGCTCCTCCACCTGTGACCCCGCCGGAGTGCCTGGTGGCGGGATCGCTGCGCGTCAACCCCCGGCAACACCGCGTCTGGCGGGACGGCGCGGAGGTGGAGCTGTCGCGGCGCGAGTTCAAGTTCCTTGAATACCTGATGCGCCGCCCGGGAGAGGCCGTCTCGCTCGTGGCGCTGTGCGAAGTCACGCACGACCTGCAGACGACGCCGGCCGATGCGGGCAACCTGCTCTATCCCCTGGTGCGCTCGCTGCGCCGCCGGCTCGGCTACGCAGCGGGTGAGATGGGGTGCATCGAGTCGGTGCGCGGCATCGGCTACCGGCTGGTCGTGCCGGAGGAGCCATCCTGACCGGTCCCGAGGCCGACTGAGCAGAGCGGCTTCACCGCCGGACGCGCGTCCGGCGGTTTTTATGCCGCAACACTGCGAAAGTTAAATGGCATTCAAGTGTCTAGCACTATAATATGCCAAAGTTGCAGGAAGCCTCCAGAAAGTTCACAGACATCCTCCATTTACCTGACCCTCAACTCTCGCTATAGTAGCTTATGCTCTAAAGTCTCTGTGCTCTGCCCCCCGCGATCATACACGGACCCTGGGGGGACGTTTGCCGCGTGGTTTGGTCGTCTGCTAATGTACACATCTTTCTTGGGAAGTCAGGCCAGCAATGCAACGACGTCCGAGCGTACTCATCATCGAATCGCGTCACAGCACCCGCACGCTGCTAGAAATGACTCTGTCACATGCCGGGCTGCGGGTCTATTCGGCCGTCAGCCTGGACAGCGCTTTGCTGCAACTGCGCGTCCTGGAGCCGGACCTCATCCTTGTGGGCTTCGATCATGCGGGGCCCGCAGAGAGCAGCGCGGCCGTTCAGATTCGCGCGCTCTCCGCATCTCCACTGCTGGCACTGGCGGACGAATCCGGGGCGTTACCAGGGCCTGAATATGCCGATACCGTGCCTTATCCGCTCAATGCCGGACAGCTCTGCAAGAAGATCGCTTGTCTGCTGGGCTGTTAGGCGAGCCGTAGCCGGCCATTAGCCTGCACATTGCTCGTATGCAGAATCCTCGACGCAATTTCTGCGCCAAAGCAAGGGGAGTACGAATATGAAGCACTCAGTCGCGTATCGTAGCCGCACCGAGCGTCGGATGGCCCTGGTGGGCCTGGCGACCATCCTATCGCTGCTGCTGAGCCTGTTCCCGCAGGTGATGGGGCTACCGGTGCCCACCGCCAGCGCGCACAACCTGCAGACGCGCATGGTCTATATGTTCTTTGACCCGGAGACGCAGACCGCGCTCGATGCGCGCATGGCCGATCCGGGCTGGACCCCGCCTGATCCGCTCCTGCAATCGGGCGACGAGCTGGGCATCATCATCAAGGTAGTGCCCCGCGATGGCACGACGACGGGCGTCGGCGGCCACGTGGACTTCTACGTGCCCGGCGGCGTGGAAGTCATCGATGCGGGCTACGTCGTGCCGGACGGCTTGGGCGGATTCAACAAGGTCGCGATGAAGGGCCAGTCGCCCATCGCCATCGGCGCCGGGCCGATCGGCGCAAAGGCGACCACCCAGCTCATTGGCTGGGGTGCACTGCTCGATTCACCCAATGGCATTCTGAACGATGTCGCACCCGTCGTCTCGGCGACCGGCCTCCACCGCGGCACCATCGCGGGTGTATACGGCGACACGGGCATCTTCTACTCCACCGATCCCGACACCGCATACGGCAGTTGGCAGACCTTCAACGGCGCTTCGACGGCCAACGGCTGCGGGTCGCTGGCGTTAAACCCGACTGCACTGGGCCCCACCCTGGTCAACAACAGCGGTGACACGGTCGTGCCCTGCAACAAGTGGGACGCGGAACAACTGATGGCCTGGGGCGTCAAGGGCGGGACCTTCCCTGCTTATGATTCGCCCATCGTCGACTACGCGGACGGCCGCGGCAACGCACCGTGGGGCTTCGCCTCCGGCGTGGCCGGCCCGCAGAGCGGCTACGCCTGGATGTTCGACTGGGACGAATGGGACGGCAGCGGCAAGTCCGCCACCGACATGCAGAACGCCATGGACACGATGGGTCCGTGGCAGCGCATCCAGTATCCCGGCAGCCGCATCTCGCTGGACCAGCCGGGCCTCATCAGCAGCGTCCTCGGTTACGCCAGCATGGATGCCAGTCAAGTGGGCTACGCGCTCAGCCCGTCCAACCCCCTGCCCACCAATACCAATGCAGTGCGGTGGGCGGTCGGCCAGCTCACCGCGTTCCGGCCCGAGTACGTCTGGGTCAAGGTGCGGGTCAACAGCGCGGCTGAGATCCTCAATTCGACCGGCTGCCCGAACCTGCGCGGGGACACCTTCGGCGGCGACGCGGGCGGCACGGACAACGGCAAGGACCACCTGTGGCGCTATTACGAGCCCACCGAAGTCAGGATGAACGTCTGCCTGGCCGCGGGCAAGCCCGCGACGCGCGAGATCGTCAAGAGCGGGGACACCTTCCAGTATAAGGTCAAGCTGTATAACCTGCAGGCCTTCAGCATCACCAATGTGAAGGTCACGGATACCCTGCCGAGCGGCGTCACGTTCGTCAGCGCAGTGCCCGCACAGAACAGCGGCCCGAACCCGCTCGTCTGGAACGTCGGCACACTGCTGCCCGGCCAGAAGTTCGAGGCCACCGTCACGGTCAAGGCCAGCAGCACCGGCTATCTGGACAACTGCATGGCGGTCGAATCCGATCAGTTGGCACCCCAGACGGTCTGTGACTCCACCATTTCCGGCAGCTATCCCTATCTCGTGCCGACCAAGTCGGTCACACCGACGGCAGTCGCGCCCGGCGATTCGGTGGATTTCACCATTCTCGTGAAGAACGTCGGGACCGGCGCGACCGGTACGCCGGTCCTGATCGAGGAGTTCCTGCCCGCGGGCTTCACCTATGACAACACCTTCACGCCGGTGGTAACGGTCAACGGCGCGAACATCACCACGACGACCGTCAACGCGACGAACCTGTCTGCACCGATCTTCTCGGTGCCATCGGCCATCAACGGCGGCAGCCAGCTCACTATCAAGTTCCGCGCGAAGGTGGCGAGCACGGCGGCGGCCGGGGAATACTGCAACACCTACCGCGTGACGCAGGGCGGCGTGCCCATCACGACCGGCTCCGAGGCGTGCGTCACCGTGGCGGGCGGCCAGATCGGCGACACGATCTTCCGGGACTGGAACAACAACGGCGTCCAGGATGTGGGCGAAGAGGGCATCCCCGGGGTGACCGTGCAGCTCAACGGCGGCGCAACGGCCGTGACGGACGCCAACGGCAAGTACCTGTTTGCCGGCCTCACCCC
>JAKPQT010000037.1 GCA_029555885.1 Chloroflexota bacterium
GACACCCTGCTGATCAACGGCTGCGGCCGCGCGGACTTCCAGTCCGGCAGTGCGCAGGCGCTGTACCACAGCCTGACCCAGGTGCTGTTCGCTCTGCCGGACGACACCGTGGTCTGGCCGGGGCACGATTACAACTGCCGCACGCAGTCGACCATCGGTGCGGAAAAGAAATCCAACGCGCGCGTGGCGGGCAAGTCGCTGGAGGAATTTGTTGCCATCATGGATGCGCTGCACCTGCCCAGACCCCGCAGGATGGACGAGGCCGTGCCGGCCAATCTCATGTCGGGTCTGCGCCACGATGCCGGTGGCGGAGCCCTGTTCCAGCCGCGCCCCGCAGCCGGCTATGCGGGCGACGTTTCGGTGCAACTGGCCTGGCAATGGGTGCAGGCCGGCGAGGCGGTGATGGTGGATGTGCGCACCGATGCCGAACGCGAGTGGGTCGGATTTGTACCCGGCGCGTTGGCATTGGCCTGGAAACAATGGCCGGGCATGGCGATGAACCCGGCGTTCGACGAGGGCATCCGGTCCGCCGCTGCCGCTGGGCGAAAGCTGGTGCTCCTGTGCCGTAGTGGTGTGCGTTCGGTGGCCGCCGCGCGGCGCGCGGCTGAACTGGGCGTCGAGGCTTACAACATTCTCGAGGGCTTCGAGGGCGACCCGGATGAGCATGCCCAACGCGGCCACAAGGGTGGCTGGCGTTATCACAAGCTGCCCTGGCGCCAGGGGTAGCGGGCGTACTTTCGACCGCATTCGTCGCGACGCAATGCGCGAGCGCGCGCACAGGGGAGCCTGACCCCTGTCAATTCTGACAGGGGTCAAGACCCGAAAAAGTCTTGGCGCGCATTCAATGACTTGCATCACCCACATGGAGCAAGTCATGGAAGTTCTCGACCGACCGGCCGTCACCGTTTCCGCACCGGTTTCGGCCGCACCTATCAGCGATCACCTGGCGCGGCGGGTTCAGCGCGAGTTCACCAGCCGGTGGGACACGCTCTGGCAAGGGCGCTCGCTGCTGCACGGACGCACGCCCGGTTCTGACGCGGTGCGCCTCGATGGCAACGACTACCTCAATCTCACCGGGCACCCGGACATCGTCCGAGCCCAGACCGACGCCTTGCGCTGTGATGGCGAGTTCGTCATCCAATCCAGCGTCTTTCTGCTTGACTCCCATCCTGCGCGCTCACTGGAAAAATCACTGGCGCGCTGGATTGGGAAAGAGGATGGCCTGATCTGCCAGTCGGGCTACAGCGCCAACCTGGGCCTGCTGCAGGCCATTGCCGATCCTCAGACCCCGGTGTACCTCGATACGCTCGCGCACACGTCTCTGTGGGAAGGCGCCCGACGGGCTGGCGCACCTTCGCATCCGTTTCGTCACAACGATCCGCAGCATCTGGAGAGGCTTGTCGCGCGGCATGGGCCGGGCGTGGTCGTCGTGGATTCGGTTTACAGCACGACGGGTGCGGTTTGTCCCCTGGAGAGC
>JAKPQT010000066.1 GCA_029555885.1 Chloroflexota bacterium
GCCGCGGCCAGCTTGAGCAGCAGCTTCTCCCACTTGATCGGCGGGAAGCGGATCGGCATGTCGCGGTCGAACGTCTCGCTGTTCGTCCAGCAGCGCAGCCCGTGGCGATCGGCCAGCGCCTTATTGACGGCCAGATAGTCGGCGAGCTCGTGGAAATCCACATGGCCGTCCTGGAACGCAACGATATCCACCGCGCCGCTGATGCCCGCCATGATCTCACCCCATTCCTGCTCATGCTGGGCCACGGTCAGCGTATCGGCGCGCGCGGCCGGGTCCAGCCCCGCGGCCTTGATGCCCTGCATCCACGGCGAGATGAGCACCGGCAGGTTGCCGGAGATGGCCTTGCAGTGGCGGCCCATCGTGGCATAGATTTCGATGATGCCCTTGATGCGGCGGCTGACCTCCTGGGTGAGATACCACCCTCGGAACGCCGGATGGCAGCCATAGCGTGCCCACACTTCGTCGACGACGCCGCGGTTCAGGTCCAGCTCGGTCTGCCACTCGCCCGCATACCAGTAGCGGCCCGAATCATACGTACCGAAGTAGAAGCCCATATCGTACTTCTGCGCGAGATCAAGGAATAGGGCGACCAGGTCAACCGGCGGGCGGTGACAGCCTTCACGCGCAATCAGGAATTCAGAGGGATAGGTCAGCCAGCGCTTCAGGCCTGAGCGGATGAGGATCACGGTGTCGATGCCGATGGCTCGCATGGCAGCAAAGTCGGCATCCCATTGGACCGGTCCCCAGTTCTGATGAGGGATGTCATACGAGATTTCGTCCAGAAACGTGCCGGTCAGGGGAATTGCGGCAGGCGTGGCAAGGGCATGGTTCATGGCGTTGCTCCTGTTGGCGACGCCAGAAAAGGTCATGGCTTGGTGTCTATCCGAGGACTTGTCAGGCTCAGTCCGGCTATGGAATAGCTCACGCCAAGCTGCAAAGAGCGCAAAGGATTCTACCTGATATTCTGTGCGTACTTGGCGGCTTGGCGTGAGCTTCGTGGCAAAACCGATGCGAGCAAGTGCCGAATGGGCTCCTAGCCCTCTGCGCTCCGGCAGTCGAGGCGGCAGGCGCGTTCCAGGTCCAGCAGGTACGGGTCGGGCATCCGGCCAATGATGCGATACCTGGGCGGAATTTGCTTGCAGAAGATGCGCCCCCGGACGAGCAGGCTCGCACCATCGTTCTCCTCGATAAACAGGTCGCGCAGGGAACCTTTTGGTGGCGCCAGAATGATGGTGGTGCCATCGTACAGCAGGAGCCTGTGGACGGCAAATGCCCGCTCGCGGGGAAACGCGTACTCGCCTTCGATGTCGATGACCTGACCCTCATGCGCGTCCAGGCAGGTCCGCGCCGTGCAGACGAGGTACTCCGCCAGCCTGTCACTGGGTGTCATGCCGTCCACACTCTCAGTCATCGGTGTAGAACTTATTCAGAATCCAACCGCTCTGGCCTGTCCGCGCGCCCGATTTGACCTCAACTTTCATCCAGTTCTGCCCCTTGCGGATGATCGTAACCTTGTCGCCCTTACTGAGCGTCTTCGTGCCGGTCGGCGTGGCCGGATCCGCCTCGAGATGTACATTGTCCGCGTTGACGATGCCGTTCAGCGATTCCGGATGTTGCACGACCATCGTCGTGGATTTAGCATCGAGCGCGCCGGTATTCGAGGGCGCTTCAGCCCACGACTGCCCCTTCGACTCCGGCCCGTACATATCAAAGTAGTACTTCTTGCCTGAGCTGGCGTAGTCTTCGAGGGTGATGTAATCATGGCCCGAAGCCATCAGATTGAAGCCAAAGTGGAAATTGTAGTTGGTCAGACTTGCACCGGGCATGTCGCGTTCGCTGCCGATGGTGATGCCCTGCCCGACTTTCGGTGCGGCGTACTTGTTGATCCCGTACTTCTGGCTCAGGAGGTCCTTCTTCGCGGCGTCCAGCGCATCCCACTCTTTGAGCGCATCTACGCGCGTCAGAGTCTTCTTGAACTCGCGCTCGAAGATGCGAACGAAAATCTCGCCCGACATCTGCTCGGTCGTCGAGACGATGCCGCCGGGCGCATTGTCGTCCGCCTTATAGGTGGACGGCTTGGTGTATTCCTCGGTCGTGCCGCGCTTGGTAACGCCGACGAAGGACTCGTATCCGGCAGCCTCGGACCCCAGGACTTGTTGGCAGGCCGTGCCGCAGTCGTCGGTCAGCTCAACCTCGCTGCTCGTCGCCCGATCCAGGATGCGAAACTTCTTGAGCGTCAGCGCGGCGCCACCGGCGGGCGGCGTCACTGAGATATCCTTCCCGGCGAGCTCCTCAATTTTGACTTTAGATTTGAGTGTGTCCAGCACGCTGTTGGAGTTGGCGATGTTGCTGCTCTGTGCCCAGGCCTCCTGCGTGTGATCCTTGACGGCCATCTTGCCATCATCGGACAGGAGGTCATACGGCATCGCGCTGTATGTGGCATAGCGCTGGACGGGACCCGCCGCGGGCGCTGCGATGGAAGCCGCGGGTGGGGGGAGGATGTCCCAGGCCGGTTCGCCCCGCACCACACGTTCTGCCACCCTGTCGGCATTGCGCTCATATACGTCACCCACGCGGCCTACACCGCCGGGCACCTGCACGCCACTCTGCTGCTGGATAACATGGGCAGCTTCATGTGCGGCCAGGCGCAGATCGGGCAAGCTGCGAAAGGCGAGGTTGGTCCCCGTGGCATAGGCCTCCGCGCCGATGTTGCTGGCGGTTGCACCTGCCGCGCCGCCGATGTGTGCGCGAACGCCGGTCAGATCATGTGCCGGGCCGAAGGAACGTTGGATTTGCGCCAGGTGGGGGAGCGGGCTTGCCGGCCCCGCGATGCCTGCCTGCGCTGTCCGGCGGATGTCGTCGGGCTGGAATCTGGAAGAGAACGGCAGGGGACTCGACACGCGCAGTTGCACTGCCGGCGCAGGCGCGGCCTGCACCAGGGCTGGCCCATGAACCAAACCCTCGCGCGGCGTCAACATGCCCGCCAACTCTTTGCCATTCACCCGTGCGGAAGGCCGTTGTCTGTCCGCAAATGTCCTCATGGCGATACCTCACAGTGATGCCGATCCGTGTGGCTGTGATATCGGCACACGCAGGCGATCTTACCACTTGTGAGATGCTTGTGTCAAACTTGTCGGGATAAGGTAGGGTTGCCTGCAACCTCCGGCGCGCAGGCTGCGTAGTGTGTATGATGGGAACATCTTTCGAAAGGATGCATCCACATGGACCACAGCATGACCTCCACCACCTTCGAGCTGCCCGGCTATCGCGTCGCCCGCAACTTCGGCGTCGTGCGCGGGGTCACTGTCCGCTCGCGCGGGCTGGTCGGCCAGTTCGCAGCGAGCCTGCGCACCATCGGCGGCGGAAAAATCTACGAGTACGTGAGCTTGTGCGAGGAGACACGCGAGGAAGCGTTCGACCTGATGGTCAAGCATGCCGAGCAGTTGGGCGCCAACGCCATCATCGGCGTGCGCTATGACGCGACCGAGCTGGCCGAGAACATGACCGAGGTCCTGGCCTACGGGACCGCGGTCTGGGTGGAACAGGTCTAGTCCGATGAACGAGCGAGGCGTTGTCGTAGATCCCCAGGAAGTTCAGACGGCGATTGCCCGTTACTACGATGCAGACACACAGCATGAGTGGGAGCGTGCGACGCGTCACCCGACCGAGTTTGCCGTTACGCGGCGCGCGCTGGCCCAACATCTGCCGCCCCCGCCCGCGCGTGTGCTCGACTGTGGCGGCGGGCCGGGACGCTATGCCATCGAGCTGGCGCAGCAGGGCTACCAGGTCACCCTGTTCGACCTGTCGCCCGGCAACCTGGCGCTGGCCCGCTCAAACGTCGCAGAGGCCGGTGTGACGCTCACCGCAATCGAGCAGGGCACGGCCACCGACCTCTCACGCTTCGCGGATGACAGTTTCGATGCCGTCCTGCTGATGGGGCCGCTCTATCACCTGCTGACCGAGGCGGAACGCCGGCAGGCCATCGCAGAGGCGCGGCGCGTGCTCAAGCCGGGCGGGCCGCTCTTCGCGGCATTCATCGCGCGCTACGCTGCGCACAGCGATGCGGCCACGAAGTTCCTCCTGGAGCCGGTCGAACGGCCGGGGCTGTACGAGCGCATCGAAGAAACCGGGCTGCTCCCGCCTGGTGAAAATGAAGGCTTTGCGGCCTATTTCGCCCGCGCGGAAGAAGCCGCCGGGCTCTGCTGGGACGCCGGGCTGGAGGTACGCGCGCTGCTCAACGTCGAAGGCCTTGTTGCCGGAAAGGAGCATTACGGCCTGAACCAGTTAACCGGCGCGGCCTGGGCCTGGTGGGAGGAACTGAACTGGCGGCTGGCCGCCGAGCCTTCCCTGCTGGCCGCGGCGCAGCACTACCTGGTCGTCTCAGTGAAACCGCGATGGCGCAGGCTGCTGGCAGACATCGTCCGGCAGTGCCGCGCGGCGGGCATCCGCGTGCGCGCGGTCGGCGGGACCGCGCTCGCGCTCCACGGACTGCCCATTCCGGTCAAGGACATCGATCTCGACCTTGACACGGCAGGGATCTACCGGTTCGGTGAGTTGTTCGCCGACCACACGGTACAGCCCGTAGGCCGCTCGGAGAACGTGCCGTACCGGTCGCACTTCGGCCGCTTCGACTTCGACGGCCTGGTCGTAGAGGTGATGAGCGACCTGGAATGGCGCGAGGGCGACTCGTGGCGGCCCATCGTGAACGTGACCGAAATGGACATCGAACTAGAAGGTGTGCCGGTCACGGTGCCGTGGTTGGAAGAGGAAATGCTCGCCTACGTGCGCCGCGGCAAGCTGGAGCGCGCGGCACAGGCGCTGCGCTGCTGTGACCAGGCGCGACTGCAGGCGCTGCTGCGCGGGGATGTGAAGACGGGCGTGGTATGACTGCGCCCAAGGAGGTACGCTTGGCTGAGTTGGTAAAGTCAGAGGAACGGATCGACCGGGAGTTAACCGGTGAGCCGGTGATCGTGCAAGGCGGAACGCTCGTACCAGTCGCGCGGCTGCAAGGGAAAGTGTGGCGCGGTCCGGCAGAACAACCGGCCGGCGGCAACGTGCACTTCGAGGCAGGGTACGTACACCTTACGCCGATGCGCGCGGTGGTCACGGATGTGAGCGGCCAAGAGCAGACGGTCGCCATCACCGACCCGACTGGCGAGGCGTTGCGCGGCATCAGATCCGCCGCGGCCGGCATTGCCGGTGTGTGCCTGGCGCTGATCGTAGCGGCCAGGCTCTGGCATACAGTGATAGCAATCAGGAGGTCTGGACGATGAACGAGAAGTACGAAGCGCCCTCGATTCCGATCGAGGAAATGCTCAAGACGCTGAACGCGTCCAGCGTGTTCGGAGAGCCGATGCGCGAGGGCGCCACGACGATCATACCGGTGGCTGCGGTATCGTATGCCTTCGGTGCGGGGGGCGGTTACGGCAAGCCGCCGGCGGGCGAGGCCGCGGCAGCCGGTGAGGCAGCGGCAGAGAGCGAGACCGGTGAAGGCGGCGGAAGTGGCGGCGGCGGCGGCGGTCGTGCGAAGCCGGTGGGCTACATCCGGCTGGATGCCGACGGCGCGCACTTCGAGTCGATCCAGGATGAATCGCGCATCGCGCTCGCCGGCATCGCGATGGTGGCCTGGGCGATCTTCTGGATCACCGCGACGATCCGCGCGTTCGTGAAGAAGTAGCGCATTCGGCCGTACAATTGAACCGCGAAGACGCTAAGACCGCAAAGAAACCTCTACTAAGACTTTGCGTTCTTGGCGTCTTCGCGGTTCACCTCTCCAACAGCTCCGCCAGGTCGGTCAGCGAACCCTGATACGTCGGCGCGGGCGTCTCCGGCAGGAGAGCAGTTGCCGCGCTGGGCACCAGGAACGTCGGGCAGCCGACGGCTGCTGCGACCATATCCATGTGTTCGTCGCCCACGACGAGGCACTCCTCCGGCCGCCTTCCGAGCCGGGCGATCACGTCATCGAAGAAGCGCAGGTTCGGTTTGCAGTAACGGCTGTTCTCGTAGGACGTCACCCATTTGTAGGGAAAGTCATCCACCCCGGCCCAGGCCATGCGCTGGCGGATCGCGGTCGCAGGGAAGAGCGGGTTCGTCGTGATGGCGACGTCGTAGCCGAGCGCAAATGCCAGCTGCACGACGGGCCGCGCCTCCGGCTTGCGCCGCGTCACCCCCGCCAGCTTCGGGAAGTCCTCGGCATAGAAGGCATCGAAGATGGGTTCCAGCTCCGCGCGCGGGCGGCCCACCAGCGGGAAGAACACCTCCGCAAACACCTCCTGGTTGGTCGCGCGGCCATCGTTTGCCAGCATCGCCTCGGTCGCTTGCATCAGGTGGGTGACGAAGAACCGGGTCGGCAGGATGTGCCCGACGCGCGCGCCCAACGCCTTGAGATACACAGGCAGGAAGTTCTCCATATTGCTGTCGAGCAGCGTGCCGTCCAGGTCGAACAGGATCGCTTTCACTGAATCAAGCAAGGTATGGCTCCTTTCGAGAAAAGGTGCACTGGCGGTGCATAATACCACAACTGGCCGATTGGTGCCCGTGAGTGTCTCTGGCTTGGGCTGTGGTAAAATGCAAGTGACTTCCTATACGTTACTTTGGAGGCTGCTGATTATGTCCATGACCCCGCGCGTTGCGCAGTTGCGGCAGGCCAGCCTGGACGCGATCCCGCACATCTCCACCGAGCGCGCCGAGCTGCTGACCGAGTTCTACCGGCAGGATGGCGTACCGGGCTCCGGCCCAATCGCCGGGCCAGTCTCCGTGCCTGTGCATCGCGCGCTGGCATTCCAGTATCTGCTGGAGCACAAGGCCATCTACATCGGAGACGGCGAGCTCATCGTCGGCGAGAAGGGGCCCGCGCCGAAGGCCACGCCCACCTACCCCGAGCTCTGCTGCCACAGCTTGCAGGACCTGGACATCCTCGACACGCGGCCCAAGATTCCGTTCGCCGTGGATGAGCGCAGCCGGGAAGTGTACCGCGACACGGTCATCCCGGCCTGGCAGGGCAAATCCATCCGCGACTTGCTCTTCCGCGAGATGACGCCGGAATGGCTGGCCGCGTACGAGGCAGGCATCTTCACCGAGTTCATGGAGCAGCGCGCGCCCGGCCATACGGTGTTGGACGACAAAATCTACCGCAAGGGGATGCTCGACTTCGTGGCCGACATCGACGCCAACCTCGCCCGGCTGGACTTCCTGCACGACATGGACGCGTACGACAAGCAGGAGGAACTGCGCGCGATGCGCATTGCCGCGGCCGCGCTGATCCGCTTCGCGCAGCGGCACGCAGAGCTGGCGCGGCAGCGCGCGACCGAGACGGGTGACCCTGTGCGCCGCCAGGAACTCCTGCGTATCGCGGAGGTCTGCGAGCACGTGCCGGCGCACGCGCCGCGCGACTTCTGGGAAGCCCTGCAATACTACTGGTTCGTCCACTTGGGCGTGACCATCGAACTCAATACGTGGGACTCCTTCTGCCCGGGCCGTCTGGACCAGCACCTCGAACCCTTCTACCGTCGCGGGCTGGCCGACGGGACGCTGACGCGCGAGTCCGCCGAGGAGCTGTTGCAGTGCTTCTGGATCAAGTTCAACAACCAGCCCGCGCCGCCGAAGGTCGGCGTCACCGCGGCCGAGAGCGGCACCTACACCGACTT
>JAKPQT010000076.1 GCA_029555885.1 Chloroflexota bacterium
CGCGTAGGCCCGCGTAGCCCCCTTCCACGTGCGATATCGCCGTCCCGCGAAGCCGCTGCGGTCGCCATCATCGCTCTGGGCCGTCTTGATCTGCGTATGGCGCTGCGTCTTGCCCGTGTTAAACGGCGGGTCGATGTAGATCAGGTCGACCGCCGAATCCGGCATCTGCTGCAACACGGGCAGGTTATCGCCGAAGATCACCCGGTGCTTCACGACATCAATGTTCCCGCAAGTACTCCCGAATCATCAACGCTGCGGTGGCGCCTTCGCCCGCAGCCGCAGCGGCCTGCTTCGTACTGCCCGACCGGCAATCGCCCGCGGCAAAGACGCCCGGCAGGCTTGTCTCCAGGCTCAGGTTCGTCGTGACGAAGCCAAACTTATCGCGCTGAACCGTTTCCGGCAGCCATTCCGTATTGGGGCTTTGGCCGATGAAGATGAAGACGCCATCGGGCCGCCACGTGCTCTGCTCGCCGGTGTCGCGGTTCGTGACGTCCACGCCGAGCAGCTTCCCGCGCTGGCTGCGGAATGCCTGGATCGCGTGATTGGTGACCACGCGCATGCCCGGCTCCTTTGCGACCGCTTCCTGCAGCAGCTTGCTGGCGCGGACCTCAGGCAGGAACTCGACGATGGTCACGCTCCTGGCATACTGCTTGATGAAGAGGCCCTCCTGGAAGCCGCTATTGCCGCCGCCGACCACCAGCACGTCCTTGTCACGATAGAACGGCGCGTCGCACATGGCGCAAAAATGGATCGCCGAGCCGATGAGCTCGCGCTCGCCTGGAACCATGAGGCGACGATAACGCGCGCCCGTGGCAATCAAGGCAGCGCGCGCGCTGTACTCCGCACCGGATGTCGTCTTGAGGCACAGGTACTGCCCGCTGCGGCCGAGTCCCTGGACGCCCGAGGCCTGCACGATCTCGACGCCGAACTTCTTTGCCTGCCGGGTCAGTCGCTGGCTGAACTCCATGCCCGAAATGCCCTCGTCGAAACCCGGGTAGTTCTCCATCATCATGGTGTTGCTGACCTGGCCGCCGGCCGCGCCGCGTTCGAGGATCAGCGTGTTGATGCCTTCGCGCGCAGCGTAGATGGATGTGGTCAACCCGGCCGGACCTGCGCCGACGATGATCAGATCATAGAAGCTGTAGCGAGCGGCGGAAACCAGGCCCAGCTTCTGCGCCAGGGCCTCGTTGCTCGGCTCGACCAGCACGGAGCCATCGGGAAAGACGATGGTGGGCACGCTGCGGTTACCATGGTTGAGCCGCTCCACCTCGGCCTGTGCGGCGAGATCCTGGTCGAT
>JAKPQT010000121.1 GCA_029555885.1 Chloroflexota bacterium
GCAGATGCACACGCAGTTCCAGGTAATCCTCAAGCCCGCGCCCGAAAACTCGCAGGAGCTCTATCTCCGCAGCCTCGAAGCAATCGGCGTCGACCGCCAGAAGCACGACATCCGTTTTGTGGAGGACAACTGGGCCTCGCCCGCGCTGGGCGCCTGGGGCCTGGGCTGGGAGGTTTGGCTCGATGGGCTGGAGATCACCCAGTACACTTATTTTCAGCAAGCCGGTGGCATCATGCTGGATCCGGTGCCGATCGAGTATACCTACGGCCTGGAGCGCATCGTCATGTTCCTCCAGAACGTCAAGGAGGTCTGGCAGATCGACTGGGACGGCAGACGAACGTATGGCGACGTGCTCAAGCTACCCGAGATCGAGCACTGCCGGTATGACTTCGAGGTGGCTGACGTGGGCCGCCTTAAGCAGATGTATGACCTGTTCGAGGCCGAGGCCAAGAATGCACTGGCGCACCGGCTCGTCATTCCGGCCCATGATTATGTCTTGCGGTGCTCGCACACCTTCAACCTGCTAGATGCGCGCGGGGCCATCGGCGTGACCGAGCGCGCCCACTTCTTCGCCCGCATGCGTGACCTCGCGCGGCAGGTGTCCATCGCCTACTACGAGCAGCGCCAGCACGAGGAATTCCCCTGGTTGACGGAAGCTGGAAGCCAGAAGCTGGAAGCTGGCGAGACACAAGCATCAGCTTCCAGTTTCCAGCTTCCGGTTTCAACCTTCAACCTACAACCTTCAACCTATTTACTGGAAATCGGCACGGAAGAGCTCCCCGCGGCCGACCTGCCCGGCGCGCTCGAACAACTGCGGACGGCCGTGCCGAAGCTGCTCGACGACCTGCGTCTGGCACATGGCGACGTCTTCGTCAGCGGCACGCCCCGCCGGCTGGTCGTCCTGGTCAGCGAGCTGACTGCCCACCAGGCGGATGAGGAAACCGTCGTCAAAGGCCCGCCCGCGGAGCGCGCGTTCGATGCCTCCGGCGCGGCGACGCCCGCGGCGGTCGGGTTCGCGCGCAAATACGGCGTGCCCGTCGAGGCGCTGGAAGTGCGCGCAGAAGGCAGCGGCAGGTACGTCTATGCCGTGGTCCGCAAAAAAGGCCGCCCGACCGCACAGGTGCTGGCCGAGGCGCTGCCGGGCGTCGTGGCGGGCATCAAGTTCGGCAAGACGATGCGCTGGAACGCGACCAACGTCGCCTTCTCGCGGCCGCTGCGCTGGTTCGTCTCCCTGCTGGGCGAGACGGTCATCCCCTTCGAGTACGCCGGACTGACCGCCGGCCGCACGACCTACGGGCCGCGCGCCGAAGGCTCGCCGGAGCTCACGGTGAGTTCCGCGGACGCGTACCTGCCGCTGATGGCCGAGCATCACGTCATCGTGGACCGCGCGGCGCGCCGCGCCGAGGTCAGCCGCCAGGTCGCACAACTCGCCGCGGACGTAAACGGTGCCATCCCCGACGACCCGGCCCTGCTTGACGAAGTCACCGACCTGATCGAGCAGCCCACCGCGCTGCGCGGCGGCTTCGAAGCAGACTACCTGCGCCTGCCCAAAGAGGTGCTCATCACCGTCATGAAGAAGCACCAGCGTTACTTCCCGGTCGTGGACGCGCAAGGCAAGATGCTGCCACACTTCATCGCCGTACGCAACGGCGGCACGGACTACCTGGACGTGGTGCAGGCAGGGAACGAGGGTGTGCTGCGCGCCCGCTATGCGGACGCCAGCTACTTCTTCCGCGCGGACACTGCGCGGCCGTTGGAAGCCTTCACTCCGCGGCTCAGCACGCTGACCTTCCAGGAGAAGCTCGGCTCCATGCTGGACAAAGTGCGCCGCGTCGAGCAGTTGGCGCCCCGCCTGGGCGAGCTGCTGGGGCTGGATGCCAACGAGCAGCATACGACCCGGCGGGCCGCGCAGTTGTTCAAGAGCGACCTCGCGACGCAGATGGTCGTGGAGCTGACCTCGCTGCAGGGCGTCATGGGCCGCGAGTATGCCCGGCTGTCCGGAGAGGATCCCGCGGTCAGCCAGGCCATCTTCGAGCACTATCTCCCGCGTTCGCAGGGCGACATCCTGCCGCAGTCGCGGCCGGGCCTTGTGCTCGGCATCGCCAACCGGCTCGACTCGCTGGTCGGCCTGTTCGCCGTCGGCCTCGCGCCCACGAGCACCGCCGACCCCTTTGGGCTGCGCCGCGACGCGCTGGGGCTGGTGCAGGCGCTGGCCGGCCTGGAGCAGCCGCTGGACCTGCGCCCGGCGCTGGCCGCAACCGCCGCGCAGATGCCCGTGCCGGTCAGCGACGGCGTGCTGGCCGACGTGCTGACCTTCGTGCGCGACCGGCTGTACGGCTGGCTGCGCGACCAGGGCCTGCCGCATGACGTCGTCAACGCGGTCCTGGCGGTGCAGGGGCATGACCCCGCCCGCGCGACGGCCGCCGCACGCGATCTGGCCCAGCTCGTCCAGACTGCGGACTGGCCGGAGACCTTCACGGCTTATGCCCGCTGCAAGCGCATCGTGCGCAGCCTGCCGGACATCCACGCGCTCGCGCCGGAGCACTACACCGAACCGGCGACGCGCGGCCTGTACGCCGCCTGGCAGGCGGTTGCGCCGCAGCCGGAGAGCGTGGCCGAACTGGCCGGCGTGCTGCGCGGGCTGAAAGACCCGATCAACCGCTTCTTCACCGACGTACTGGTCATGGCCGACGACCCTGCGGTGCGCGCGGCGCGGCTGGCGCTGGTGCAGCGAGTCGCCGCTCTGCCGGATGCTGTCGCGGACTTGAGCCTGCTGCAGGGGTTCTAGAGGCGCACCAGTGTGACCAGAGAGGCCCGCTCCTGCCGGAGTAGGGTCTCTTTGGTTTGCCCGGTCATAACCCTTGACGTGTAACGCAAAAGGTTATAAAATAGCCCATGATCAAGTCGTTCAAGGATGCGGAGACAGAGAAAGTCTTTCGGCGCCAGGTATCGCTGCGACTGCCGATAGATATCCAGCAGACAGCCCTGCGCAAACTCCGCATGTTGAGCAACGCGGTGTCGCTCAATGACTTGCGCGTCCCACCGGCGAACCGGCTGGAAAAGCTGGGCGGCAACCGCAGCGGGCAGTACAGCATCCGCATCAACGACCAATGGCGCGTGTGTTTCGAATGGCGTGATGGCGCTGCCTATTGCGTTGAGATTGTCGACTACCACTGAACAGGTAAGCTGGTATGGAAGAAAAACTGCATCCCGTACATCCGGGCGAAGTGCTGCTGGAGGAATTTTTGCGGCCCGTGGCCCTGAGCCAGAACCGCCTGGCCCTGGACATCGGTGTGCCCGCGCGGCGAATCAACGAAATCGTTCTCGGACGGCGGAGCATCACGGCCGATACGGCCCTGCGTCTGGCACGCTATTTTCACACCTCGCCTCAGTTTTGGCTGGGGCTGCAGATGGACTACGACCTTGACATCGCAGAGGACCGCCTCGGCTCCAGGCTGAATCGAGAGGTGCGTGCGTATGCGGGGGTCGCAGAAAGCAAAGCCGAATACCGGGCAGACACTGAGTCATGATTCCCCATAAACTCAAACTCCACAACTTCATGTGCTATCGCGAGGAACAGAGCCTCGATTTCTCCGGCATTCACCTCGCCTGTCTCACGGGCGACAACGGCCACGGCAAGTCCGCGCTGTTGGACGCGATGACCTGGGCGCTCTGGGGCCGGGCCCGCGCGCGCCGCGATGACGAACTCATCGCGCTGGGCGAGTCCGAGATGTGGGTGGACCTGGAGTTCGGCCTGGGCCCGCAGCGTTACCGCGTCTGGCGCCAGCGCAGCAAGCGGGGCCGCGGCCAGACCGACCTGCACCTGTACATCTGGAACGAGGGCAGCGAGGACTGGCAACTGCTCGACGAGGGCGGCATCAACGAGCGGCAGGCCCTGATCATCCGCACGCTGCGCATGGAGTACGACACTTTCGCCAACTCCGCGTTCCTGCTGCAGGGCCGCGCCGATTCGTTCACGGTCAAGACCGCGTCCGAGCGCAAGCAGATTCTGGCCGATATCCTCGGCCTGAATCGCTATGACCTGTACGAGGAGCAGGCCAAGGAGGAAATACGCGCCCGCAAGGAGCGCGCCATCCGCGTGCAGGGCGAGATCGGCGGCATCGACCATGCGCTCGCGCGGCGCGGCGAGTTCGAGGCCCAGCTTGCCGGCGCGCGGCAGGCAGTCACCCAGGCCGTAGAGGCGCTCCGCGCGGCAGAGGCGGAGCAGGCCACGCTACGCTTGGAGGTGCAGGGCTTGCGCGGGCAGGCGCACCAACTGGCCGACCTGCGCAACCGCATGGCGCGTGCGGAGCGGGACCTGGCCGAGATGCGCGACCAGCATAACGCCGCACAGCGCCGTCTCACCGCTTACGAACAGGTCCTGGCCGAGCGAGAAGCCATCGAGACGGGCTGGCGTGCGCTGCAGGACGCGCGTGAGCAGGAAGCCGCGTATAACACGAAGCTGCGCCGGGATGTGGAGTTGCAGGCCCAGCTGCTCAAGCTCGACCAGGCCATCCAGCGGGCGCGCGACGGCCTGCAGATGGAACAGCGGCGCCTGGCCGAGCGCCGCCGCGAGTGGGAACAAAAGGTCGCGTTCGGCCAGCAGCAGGCGGCGATCCTGGCTGAGGCACAGGCCATCCTGGCACAGATGGCGGAACAGCAGGCGCGCCGCGATGCCATCGCCGCAGACATCCGCGAGATCGGCGAGCGTCTGGCAATGCTCAAATCCGACGCAGAAAGGCTGCGCAACGAGGGACAGGCCGTCAAGGAGAAAGGTGAACTGATCCAGGAACAGGCCGACAGCGCGGCCTGTCCGGTCTGCCGCCAGCCGCTCACCCAGGCCCACCGCGAGCAGATACTGGCCGATTACGAAGCTGAGCGGACCCACTTGCGCGAACGCTACCAGGCGGCGCAGTCCGAGGCCAAGACGCTGGCCGAGCAACGGCACGTGCTGGAGGCCGAGGATGCAACGCTCGCCCAGGCGCTGCGCACCCGCGACGCGCGCCAGCGACAGGCTATCCAGGCGGAGGCCGCGGTGGCGGAGGGACAGGCTGCGGAAGCGGAGCTGGCCCGCCTGGCTGAGGCCGAGGCGGAGCTGGCGGACCGGCTGGCCCGCGAGGCGTACGCAACCGAGGAGCGGACCGCCCTGGCCGCCCTGCGGGCCGAGATCAGCGCGTTGGGGTATGACCAGGCGGCCCACGAGCAGGTGCGCCGCCGGATGAATGAACTGGCCCCCTTCGAGGCCCGCTATCAAGGGCAGCTCCTGCCCGCGCTCGAAAACTTCGCGGAGGCCCAGCAACGGGTCAGCGCCGCAGAGGCCGCGGTCACGCGGCGCGAGGCTGAGCTGGCCGAGGATCAGGCGCGGCGCCAGGAGTTGGAGACGGCGGTGGCCGACCTGGCGCGGCAGGAGGCTGCACTGTCCCGGCTCGACGCGGCGGTAGAGCAGGCGGCGCAGGCCGAACGCCGCGCCCGCCAGTTGGAAGGCGCGGCCATGCAGCAGTTAGATGCGCTGGATGCGCAGGCCGCCCGCCGCAAGCAGTTGTCCGCGGATTTAGACGCCATCAACGACGAAATCAGCCTCTATACCGAACTGCGCGAGGCCTTCGGCAAGAAGGGCCTCCAGGCGATGATTATCGAGAGCGCCATCCCGGAAATCGAGACGGAGGCCAATCGCCTGCTGAACTGCATGAGCGACGGGCGCATGAGCGTCCGGCTGGAGACGCAGCGCGAGAAGGTGACGGGCGGGGTGGCTGAGACGCTGGACATCCTGATTGCCGATGAGGTCGGCCAGCGATCGTACGACCTCTATTCGGGCGGCGAGGCATTCCGCGCCAATCTTGCGCTCCGCATCGCCATCAGCAAGCTGCTCGCGCGGCGCGCCGGCGCCCAGCTCCAGACGCTCGTCATCGACGAGGGCTTCGGCTCGCAGGATACGCAGGGGCTTTCGCTCGTGATCGAGGCGATCAACTCCATCAAGGACGACTTCGAGCGCATCATCATCATCACGCACATCGACGAGCTTAAGGATATGTTCCCCGCCCGCATCGACGTGCTGAAGACAGCAACCGGGTCGCGCGTGACGATTGCGTAAAGAAAACCCCGCTTTGCTGGGCGAAGCAGAGCTTCGCACGAAAGCGGGTTTCGAAAAAGGACAGAACGTGGTCACATTCGATGATGTCTGTTCCGCCGCGGCACAGATTGCCGAGGTCGCGCACCGCACGCCGGTCGCCACCTCGCGCCTGCTGAACGACGCCTGCGCCGCAGAGGTGTACCTCAAATGTGAGAACCTCCAGCGCGTCGGTGCGTTCAAGTTTCGCGGCGCATACAACGCGGTCAGCCGCTTGAGCGACGAGGAGCGGGCGCGCGGGGTCATTACCCACTCGTCAGGCAACCACGCACAGGCGCTTGCGCTGGTCTGCCGGCTGCTCGGCGTCCGTGCGACCATCGTCATGCCGCAGGATGCGCCTGCGATGAAGCTCGCCGCGACGCGCGATTACGGCGCACAGATCGTCGCCTACGATCCCGCGACCGATAGCCGCGAGGCCATCTCCGGCCGGCTTGCCGCGGAGCACGGCTATACGCTGATCCCGCCCTACGACGACCAGCACATCATTGCGGGCCAGGGCACCGCTGCGCTGGAACTGCTGCAGGACACCGGTCCGCTCGACTACCTGTTCGTGCCGTGCGGCGGCGGCGGGCTGTTGAGCGGCTGCGCTATCGCGGCCAAGGCGCTCGCGCCCGGCTGCCGCGTCATCGGCGTCGAGCCGGAGGCCGGCGACGATGCGACCCGCTCGTTCCGGACGGGCACGCTCCACACCGTCCACAACCCGGCGACCATCGCGGACGGCGCGCGCACGCCCTACCTGGGCAAGCTCACGTTCCCCCTGGTGCGCCAGTACGTGGACGACATGCTTACCGTCTCCGACGCTGACCTGGTACGCACGATGTACTTTGTCTGGACGCGGCTCAAGCTGCTCGTCGAGCCGACGGGCGTGCTGGGCCTGGCCGCCGTCTTCAACCACCGCTACGACGTGGCGGGGAAGCGCGTCGGTGTGGTCCTCAGCGGCGGCAACGTGGACATCCAGCAGGCGGCCGCGTGGTTCGGGGCAATGGACGACAAAGGGTAGTCGCACAGCCATCCTCCAACCATTCAGATGCACTACTATGCAACGGCTTGGAGTCGAGGCTTCAGCCGGTTAATCTGTCCGCAAGCGTTCACAGCCAAACCGGCTGAAGCCTCGACTCCAGTTACGACTGGAATTCTTGCTACATCGCCGGTTTGACAAACCGAACGTCCGTTCGTATAATATGTCTGCCCTTTGTGGACAGGAGGCCGGCAATGGATGTTCGCGAGAAGCTCAACCTCCTGGGCCAGGCGGCCCAGTACGATGACCTCGTTGCGCCCAGGGGCGATGTGCTGCGCGACGGTCGGGGGTTCTTCGCGCCGGCGACCGATGCTACGCCCGATCCGCGCGTGCTGCCCTGCATCTCCCACCTGCACACCCCGGACGGCCAGCGCAAGGCCACCCTGAAGATTCTGCAGACCAGCGCGTGCCAGAACCGCTGCCACTACTGCGCGTTCAGTGCGGGCCGCGACGTGCGCCGCGCGCACGTGACGCCTGACGAGCTAGCGCGTAGCTTCGACCTGATGTATCGCGCCGGCCTCGTGGAGAGCATATTCCTCAGCTCCGGCGTCATCGGTACGCAGCGCACGATGGACGAGATGATTGCCACGGCCGAACTGCTTCGCATGAAGTATCAGTTCCACGGCTATCTGCACCTCAAGATTTTGCCGGGCACCGAGCCCGCGCAGATTGCGCGCGCGGTCGAGCTGGCCGATCGCGTGTCGGTCAACCTCGAAGGCCCGACCGCCGAACGCCTGGCGTTCCTGGCCCCCGACAAGCGCATGGACGAATTGATCGGCCCGCTGCGCGTGGCTGCGGACAGCATCCGCAGCCGCGAACGGCCCGCAACGCTCGGCTGGGGCGGGACCAAATTGGGCATATCCACGCAGTTCGTCGTCGGGCCCGCGGGCGAGAGCGACCGCGAGCTGCTGAGCACCGTGCAGATGCTCTACCGCGAGGTGCGCCTGGTGCGCAGCTACTACAGCGCGTTCCGCCCGGTGCAGGGCACGCCGCTGGAAGGCGCGGCGCCCACCGACCCGCGCCGCGAGCACCGGCTGTACCAGGCGGATTGGCTGCTGCGCTTCTACGGGTTCGACGCGGATGAGCTGCCCTTTGACGCAGCCGGCCTGCTCCGCTCCGACATCGACCCGAAGGCCGCCTGGGCGCGCAGCCATCCCGAACGCTTCCCCATCGAGGTCAACCGCGCCCCCGTCAGCGAGTTGCTGCGCGTGCCGGGTATCGGCCCACACTCCGCGCGCGCCATCGCGACTGCGCGGCGGCAGGGCGCGCTGCGCGAGATCGGTGACCTGCGCAAGCTCGGCGCGCGGGCTGACCAGGCCGCGCCCTACGTCCTGCTCGCCGGCAAGCGCCCGCCCTACCAGCCACCCCTGCCGCTCGAATTCTCGTAGAATAGCATGATTTGACGCGGTGGACGGTTGCGCGACAATGGCATCGTCAAGGAGCCATCGCATGTTCAGACGTACTTTGCGCCTCCTGCGCGGCGCGGCCATCGGACTCGTGGCGCTGTTGCTCGCGCTGGTGGGCCTCTCCGCCCTCAGCAATCTCAACCTGCCAACGCAACTCACATCGACCGGCTACCTGTCCGATCTCCAAAAGGCCCGGCTGGCCGAAGCCCGTCATCTTCAGCACACCCTGGGCGATGCGGTCTGGCCGGGCTGGAGCCAGCTGGACACTCCGTACATCGTCCATGACGCCGAATACGCCTACCTGGTCGGTTACCGCGATCCGCCGCCGGGCTGGGTGAAGATGCCCCAGGGCCAGGCCCGCGGCGGCGCGTGGGAGCCCGTCCCGGATGACGCATTCGAGGGCCAGACCTACTACCGCCAGAAGTTGACCGACCCCAACATCACCCCGGAGAACTTCACCGTCCTGGTCGGCGACCGGTGGGCGGCCACACTCCAGGTCAAGGAGTACATGGAGGTGGCCTTCTACGCCGGATTTCGGGAGAATCTGCTGCCGCCCTTGCGGGCGGTCTTTCCCTACCGGCTGATGTGGCGCCTCCTCATGCGCGACACCGATAGCTACATCGCCGCGCTGCTCCACGAGGGTTTTCACACTTTTCAGGGAACCGTCGCGCCCGAGCGGCTAGCCGCCGCGGAGAACGTGAATCGCCTGGAGCCGCAATACCCGTGGGATGATGCGGCCCTGGCCAAGGGCTGGCAGCACGAGGTTGGCTTCCTGGCGCGCGCGGTGCGTGCGGCATCTAACACCGAGGCGGCTGACCTGGCCGGCCAGTTCCTGGCAGCCCGCGCGGCGCGGCGGGCTGCTGCAGGGCTCGATGCAGACCTCGTGGATTTCGAACGCCAACGGGAGTGGCTCGAAGGGCTGGCGAAGTATGCCGAGGTATCCGTCGGCCGCGTCGCCGTGCATACCGCCGGTTACAGCCCGCTGCCGAAGGTCACTGCCGATCCGGCCTTCCGGTCCTATGCCGACAGCGAAACCTACTACACCAGCCAGCTCGGGGAAATCACCCGGACAGCAGGCCGCAGCGGTGACTCCCGCTTTTACTACACCGGCATGGCGCAGGCCGTGTTGCTCGACCGGCTGCTCCCCGGCTGGCAGGCGCAGGCCTTTAGCTCGGCGGTAATGCTGGAGGATCTGTTGCAGGAGGCAGTGGCTCCGAGAGCGACTCCCTGATTTGACATGGCCCCAGCGCGGGAAGTATAAAGTGGGGCCTATGACCCTGTGGGCAATTGTCTCCGATATACACGGTCGCGGTGACCGCCTGGCGCGCGTCCTGGCTGATGCGCGTAGCCGCCGCGCCGAGCGCATCCTGGCGTTGGGCGACATCGCCAGTTCCGCGGCTCTGGATATGCTCCAGGCTGCGGGCGCCGAATGTGTTTTCGGCAACTGGGAGGCCTCCGGGCTGCGCGGCCAGCGTGCACCGTACCGCGGCTGGATTGCGCGCTGGCCCGCCCAGTTCCGGGCAGACGGCTTCTGGGCCGCCCATGCCAGCCCCGTCTGGCCGGCCGATCTGTCCATTGCGCGTGTCGTCGAGCATCTGCGCGGCCAGGACCTCCATTGGAGCGCCCTCTTTCCCTCCTTGCAGCGTTCAGAGGAAGCGCGCTGGGCCGCGTTTGCCGAGCTGGATGCAGAGAATGTGTCGGTGTTCTTCCACGGCCACACCCATGTCCAGGAGGCGTGGCACTGGCCGCCGGGCGGCGCGCCATCACACATCCCCGGGAGCGTGGGCGAGCTGGTGCTGGATGCGGGCGGGCGCTGGCTGGTCGGGGTCGGCAGCGTGGGCGAGCCGCACGACGGGTCCGGCGCAGCCTATGCGCTGTACGACACGGCCACCTGCCGTCTGCTCTGGCGCCGGGTTTGAGCGGAGGTCGCATGTTCACCGTCGGGTTCGTGCAGTTCAGCCCTGTGCGCGGCAACGTGGCGCACAACATCGATCAGCTTGCCGCCTTGCTCCGCGACGTCCGCGCAGACGTGCTCGTCCTGCCGGAGCTGGCGAACACCGGCTACCTGTATGCCGTACCCGCTGACCTCGCGCCCTACGCCGAACCGGCGGACGGCTCCGGCCCCTTCCTGACCGCGCTGCGCGGGTTTGCTGAGGAGTCGGGCGGCATGATCGTCACAGGCTTTGCAGAACGGACGCCCGCGGGCCTCTACAACGCCGCGGCCGCAGTCACGTCCGCCGGCGTCGTGCAGGTCTATCGCAAGACGCACCTGTTTTGGGATGAGAAGACGCTCTTTCTCCCTGGCGACACGGGCTTCCACCTGTGCGAACACCGGGGCGTACGCATCGGCATGATGGTCTGCTTCGACTGGTACTTCCCCGAATCCGCGCGCACCCTCGCGCTGCAAGGCGCGCAGGTCCTGGCGCACCCGTCCAACCTGGTCCTGCCCCACTGCCAGACCGCGATGGTGACACGCTGCCTGGAGAACCGAGTCTACGCGGTCACCACGAATCGCTACGGCGTCGAGGAGCTGGGCGACAAGACCCTCACCTTCACCGGCGCATCGCAGGTGATGAGCCCGTTGGGCGAGCGGCTGGTGCAGGCGCCGGTCGAGGGCGATTGCGTGCGGCTGGTCGAGATCGACCCGGCGCGCGCCGATGACAAGCACGTCACCCCGCGCAATGACCTGTTCGCGGACCGACGCCCCGCTTGCTATCTTTAGCTGGTTTCCCTTTGAATCGTTTTATGCTAGAATTCTCCGCACTTGTGCAGGAGGACCAGCATGACGGATAGCGATGACCTTTATGATGTGCTCTGTTACGGGACGATCAGCCTCGAAAACGTGACCCGGTTGTCGCATCTGCCCACCCCGCGGCGCGATGCCGTGGCCCAGTTCGAATCGGACGAAATCGGCGGCGAAGCGTTGAAGGTTGCGCTCCCCCTGGCAACCTGGGGCTTGCGCGTGGCAGTGGTCGGCAACTACATCGGCTATGACCGCAAGGCCACCTTCATCCTCACTGAGCTGGCCCGCTATCCCCTGGTCGATGCCCGCTACATTCGGCAATATGAGAACGTCACGACGCCCTTCCTGCGTATCCTCGTCACACCCGACGGCGAGCGCAGCCGCATCGCCTACTGGTACGACGATACACCGAAAGACGAGCTGACCCCGGAGTTGATGCAGCGCGCACGACTGCTCAGTGTGGATGCCTATGGCCGAGATGAGCGCGACCGTGCCGCGGCCGTAGCACGCGAATGCGGCAAGCCGGTGATTTCCGCCGATGCCATCTGGCCGCAGTATCCGCTGGCCGGCCTCAGCGATGTGATCATCATCTCGCGTGATTGGCTGCAGACTAACTTCACGGGCATCTACGAGTACGACCATGCGCTCGAGCTTCAGGCACAGGGCGCCGGCGTCGTGATGATCACCGATGGCCCGCGGCCGGTGCTCGTGGTCCGGGCCGACGGTTCCGCCTTCGGCGTCGAGCCGTATGAGATCGAACGCGTCATCGACACCAGCGGCGCAGGCAACCTGTTCAAGGCAGGCATCATCTACGGCTGGCTGCAATCCGATTGGCCGCTGGAACAGAAGGTCAAATTTGCCTGCGCGGCCGCAGGCCTGTATGTGGGCGGGGATCGCACGAGCGATCCGCTCCCCACGCTTGCCGAGATCCAGGCGCTGATGCACGCCCAGCCGCGCTGACGACGCACGATACCACCATTGACCGCTTGCATCTGAAGATGCAAGCTCCTCACCCCTTCACCTCTTCACCCGTTCACCTCTTCACCCCGTCACCCGTTAACGCTTTTCCGCTGCCTGTGCTATACTACGTCTACCGGGCCAACCGCCCGGTATTTTGTGCCTGGAGTTCCTCATATGGCTGCGCCCCTCTACGTCTCACGTAATGGCGCGTTGATCTCGCCCGCCGATGCCGCGATTTCGGTCTTCAACCCGGCCATCTATGGCGCCTATGGCGTCTACGAATCCATGCAGGTCAGGAACGGCATCGTCTTCGAGCAGGCCGCGCACCTGGTGCGCCTGGCCCACTCGGCTGAGATTATCAGCCTGCCCTTGCCTGCGGAGCCGGCCGTCATCGGCCGGTGGATTGCGGAAGTGCTCGCCGCCAACCAGATGGTCGGCTGCGCCGAATGCACCTTGCGGCTCTTCGTGGTCGGCCCGGAGAACGGCGGCGCGACGTGCGCCTATCTCTGGCCGCAGCCTTCGCCCATCTACCTGCCGGCCTACTATACGGCCGGAGCCGACGCCATCACCTTCCCCGCGCAGCGCTACCTGCCGCAGTCCAAGTCACTCAATGCACTGGCGAGCTACATGGCGCGCCGCGCGGCGCGTGACCAGGGCGTTCATGAGGGACTGCTCTATCACGAAGGCCGGCTCACCGAAGGCTCGAACAGCAACCTTTTTGCGGTCATCGACGGCGCGGTGCGGACACCGCCCGCGCATGAGGTGCTGTCCGGCGTGACGCGCGATCTCGTCATCGCGCTGGCCGCCGCAAATGGCATCCCGCTCGAACAGGCCGAGCTGCCCGTCTCCGGCATCTCCGGCTGGGAGGAATGCTTCATCACGAGCACCAGCCGCCACATCATGCCCGTGACGCGCATCGACGGGCAACCGGTGGGAGACGGCCGCGTGGGCCCGCTGACGCAGCGCATCAGTGCATTGTTCGAGGCGTATTTCGCGGCGCATACCCGGGGAAGCTGATCTGAACCACCGTCGGGAATTTCAAATCTATCGCCCACTCGGAAGATTGGAGTCGAGGCTTTAGCCGGTTTAACTGTGCCAGCACACAGCCGACCTATCCGGCTAAAGCCTCGACTCCAGTTACATTTGAACTCCCTGGCATGCCCGGCCAACTGCCTTGCCGGTGCATATCGGTTGTGCTAGAATCAGGGTCAGGAGCAAGCATGGAATTACGCGAGTACGTGGCACTCTTGCGCAAACGGTTGGGGCTGATTCTCATCTGCACGATTCTGGCCGGCGCGGCCGCCTTTTTCGTGAGCCGCCAGAGCACCCCCATCTATGAGGCCTCGGCAACCGTCATGGTCAATCAGGCGTCCAGCCCCACCGCGTCTGCGGTTTATGCGGACATCCTGACGGCAGAACGGCTGGCGCGCACTTATGCCAACCTGCTGATGAGCCGCCCCGTGGTGGAGCAAACCGCGGCCCAACTGGGCATCGACCCGCGCAGCATCGAGCGCACCATCAACGTCAATCCGGTGCGTGATACGCAACTGCTGGAAATCACCGTCGAAGGGCCTGACCCCGGGCTGATTGCGCGCATCGCCAATACGCTGCCGGAGGTCTTCATCGAGCGGAACCAGGAGCTCCAACTAGGGCGTCTCAGCCAATCTAAGGCGAACCTCGAACAGGAGATCGCCAACACCGAGGCCGACATTGCGCGCACCACCGAGGAGCTGCGCCAGGCCACCGACGACACGCAGAAGACGCGCCTGGAGACGAGCCTCGCTCAGTATCGCAGCACCTACTCCAATCTCGTCTCGAGCTACCAGCAGGCGCGGCTGGCCGAGGCGCAGACCATGGACAACATCGTGCTGTCTGAGCCGGCCGTCGTGCCGGAAAGGCCGATCCGGCCGCGCACGCTGACGAATACGGCGCTCGCGGCCATTGTCGGCGCGTTGCTGGCCCTCGGCGTGGCCTTTCTGATCGAATATCTGGATGACACGATTAAGACGCCCGATGACATTGAACGCGTGGCCGGCCTGTCCACCCTGGGCGCCATCGCGCGGCTTAAGGACTCCCATACGCCACGCGATCGGATCGCCTGGCTGCGCACATCCGCGCCGGAATCTGAAGCCTATCGCACGCTGCGCACCAACATCCAGTTTTCGAGCGTGGACAACCCCGTGCGCACGCTGCTTGTCACCAGCTCCAGCCCGGGCGAAGGCAAGAGCACGACCGCAGCCAACCTGGCCGTGGTCATGGCCCAGACGGGACAGCGCGTCATACTGGTCGACACCGACCTGCGCCGGCCCATGCTGCACAAAATCTTCGGCATACCGAACAACACCGGCTTGACGACCGCGCTGCTGGCCGGTCAGGATATGACGATCGAGGAACAGCTTCAGCCGACCGAAGTGTCCTGCCTGCAGGTGTTGACGAGCGGCCCCATCCCGCCGAACCCCTCCGAGTTGCTCGGCTCGCATCGCATGGCCCACCT
The DNA here is from genome assembly GCA_029555885.1 of Chloroflexota bacterium. The sequence goes on from JAKPQT010000121.1 coordinate 14,749, forward strand.
GGTCGAGGTGTTGGCTGCGAATGCGGATGTCATCATCTTCGACAGCCCGCCCGTGCTGGCGGTGACTGACGCGGCGGTGCTGGGCCGGCAGATGGACGGTGTGCTGCTGGTTACGGATGCAGGCGCGACCCGCGAGCAGGCCCTGGTCAACGCAGTCGCGGAGTTGCAGAAGACCGGTGCGAACATCCTGGGCGTCGCGCTCAACCGGCTCGACATGCGCCGCAACGGGTATTATTACTACTACTACTACTATTACCAGGACGAGGAAACCGGGGAGCGGCGCAAGCAAACCGTCGCACGCCGGGGGGCCGGCGCCCGGCTCAGGCTCCCCTGGCAGCGGAAAGCGGCCTGAGAGCGAGAATTCGGGCGGCACGCTGTCATGGCCCATAAAGAACGAGGCGGGTGCATCGCAGGATGCACCCGCCTCGTTCTTTGCGTGCCGGGCGGCAGACGTTACTTGGCAGTCAGGCCCAACAACTTGTACAGCGTGGCAAAGTCGAAATGCTCGTTCAGAATGTGGGCAAAGCGTTCCATCTTCTGAGGCTGCTGGAAGCGGCTGCGTCCGAAGTAGCGTTCGATGATTTCGATGGTCGTCAGGGTATCCAGCTTGGTCAGCAGCACGGGCACGCACAGTTCCTCAGCCCGGTTGAGTACGGAGGGGCTGGGATAGAGGTTGCCCGTCAGGATGAGGCAGCGGGTCGACGTTTCCAGCGCCGCCAGTTGGATGTCGGCCCGGTCGCCGCCGGTGATGACGGCCTTATTCGGCTTGCGGCGGAAGTAAGCCAGCGCACTCTCGACGCTCATCGCGCCCACCAGCATGTGCTCCACCAGTTCTTCGCTGCATTCCGAGGCGCACAGGATTTCCGCGCCCAGTCCTTCAGCCAGTTCGAGCACGCTCGGCGCCGACAGCATCTGTTCGTTCGGCAATACGCCGAAGGTGTGGATGCCCTTGCGCGCCAGGAAGGGTTTCACAACGTCCATCACGAATTCCATCTGCGTGCGCGGCACTTCGTTCAGGACAACGCCGATCATGGCCGAGCCGAAGTAGTTCTGGCCCGTCATCGCCCGGTCATAGAGCAGCGTGTCATCGTAGCGAATGACCTCGACTACCTGGGCGTTCGCCAGCTCGACGACCCGCTTGGGGGGCAGGCCTGCGACGTAACCTTCACGCAGACTGCGGCCGCCCTCCATCACCAGCACATCACGGTCCTCGGACAGCCGCTTGATGGCCTCCAGCAGCTTCGGCGCGTAGTCCACTTCCGGCCCGCGCAACTGCTGCTCCAGCTTGGCTGGGGTCAACGCCACCGGCGCCATCAGGTCAACCGGCTCGGTCATCCCGTAGACCTGCTTGGCGAAGTAGACATCCTCGTCATAGGGCACGCCATCCCGCACCTGCGCGTTGACGTTGACGGGCTTCATGTACGCGGCCTTCAGCCCATCCTTGCGGAATTGCATCCCCAATCCGACGCAGAGAGCAGACTTCCCAGAGAAGGTTTCGGCAGACGTAATGTAAAGAGTCTTCATAATGCTTAGCTCCTAAAGGGATCAAATCACAGACTACTTCAAAGCGAGCCGCATGTCAATCCCCATTACGCCGCGGCCTTCTTCGAACACCAACAGCGGGTTGATATCGAGCTCGACGATTTCAGGGAAGTCAGTCACCAGTTGCGAGATGCGCAGAAGGGTATCCACGATGGCCTTCGTGTCGGACGGCTTCTCGCCGCGCACGCCGCGCAGCAACTTGTAGGATCGGATTTCATTCAGCATCTCTTTAGCGTTGCGGCGGTCGATGGGCGCCACGCGGAATGTGACATCCTTCAGCGCCTCGACGTAGATGCCGCCCAGGCCGAACATGATGAGCGGGCCGAACTGCGGATCGCGGCTGACGCCGATGATGATCTCCCGCCCGCCCTTGACCATTTGCTGAACCTGGCAGCCCCAGATGTTCGCATCCGGCATGAAGCGCCGGCCGCGGTA
>JAKPQT010000158.1 GCA_029555885.1 Chloroflexota bacterium
AGCCCCACGCGCGCAATCTTGACGGCCCGGCTGACCGACAGCACGGCGTCGTCCTGCCCGATGATGCGCTGGTGCAGCGCATCGACCATATGCGCGTAACGTGCCCGCTCGTCCACGCCCAGCTTGGAGACCGGGATGTCGGTCATCACGCTGACCGCGACCGCCACGTCGTCCGCATCGAGCACCGAATCGCCCGGAACTGCTGGGGTCCCGCCTGCGGACTGCGCGGCCAGCTTGAGCAGCGCGCCCGCGCGGTGCAGCACGGCCAGCGCGGACGCGGGCAGCGGCGTCCCTGCGACATAACGCTTCGCCATGTTCGCGGCCGAGGGCAACGCAGCATCCACAATCTGGATCGCGTAGTCATGTTCCAGCCGCGGCCTGTGGACCCCCAGGATCGCGACGGTCTCGTCGACCGTGGGTTCCGCCACGCGCAGGCGGTGGCTGTTCTCGCGCACGGTGCTGTCACCGGCCAGCCGTTCGTTCCACGCCGGGTCGGTCGTGCTCGCCAGGACCACGGGGCGGAGATTGAGAAACGCGCGCTGCACCGCGCGTGTGGCCTTCGGGAACTCCGCGTTGGCCGTCGGCCCGTTGAAGAAGCGTTCGATGTTCGGGATGAACAGAATGCCGTCGCGCGCCTGGGTCATGGCGGTATCAACGGCCTTCTCCGCATCGGTCAACAGCGCGTGCTCGGACACCGTCACGAGGTTCGCTAGGCCGGCCGGGCCCTTTCCCTCCGCCATCAGCAGCGCAAGGCCCTGCACGAGCGAGCGGCGGCCCACCCCGGCGTCACCTACCAGGATGACGTGGCGGTGATTCGCCAGCGCCAGCAGCCCCAGCAAGTCCTGCATCAGGTCCTCGCGCACGTGGACCGGCGCGCCCTCGCCGCCCTTCGCCTGCGCCACCTGGTCCTGGCCCGACACGCGTTTGTTCTGCGCCGACGTGGTCAGCCGGCTCGCCAGCGTCTCGCGGGAGATGCCGTAGCGCCGCAGGATGGCTGCCGTGCCGACCCCGCGCTCTGCCAGCCCGCCCAGCGCATGTTCCGTCCCGATTTGCGTCTCTCCGCTGGCCTCCGCAATGCTGCGCGCCTCGTCGAGGACGATGACCATCTCGGTGGACATGCGCACGGGCTGGCCGCTCTCGTCGTTGAAGGTGAAATCGGCATTCAGGCCGGGCACGGCCTTCGCCAATGCCTCTGCGGACGCGGCCAGTTCCTCGAGCCGGAAGCCGCGCTCGATGCCCAGGGCTGCCAGCAGGCGGTTGGCCGCCGTGCCTGCCTCCTGGGTGAAGGTCAGCAGCAGCAGCGCCGGGGTCAACATCGGCCGGTTGAGCTTGCGCATGCGCGCGGCCGCCGCATTCAAGGCTTTCGTCAGTTCGGGTGATGGGATGTTGGGGTTCAGCTTGCCCATACGTTCCTTGTCCCTGTTTGGAATGACGCTTCAGTATACCTTACAGACGACTTTCAGCCAAAGATATGACGTCTGTCAGCGGAGTCGAATCCGCCGTTACATGCAGAGTTACTGGATATACTCCGGCGATTTGCCGTCGCGCCCTCTGCGATTTACAATGGACCAACGTCGGGTGCGCACACCCTGCGCACCTGACGCGTTGCACTCATCAAGTGGGAGTTGATATGACAGACGAGAAACGATTCGGGATCGAGCAGTTTGGTGAAGAGGTCAAGCGCGTGCTCGTGGTCGCCGCGCACCCGGATGACCTGGAGACAGCTGCAGGCGGCACCATCGGCCTGTTTATCGACCGGGGCGTGCAGGTCGCCCTGCTGCTGGGCACGGACGGGGACATCGGCACGCACGATCCCGCCTTCACACGCGACACCCTGGCTGAGACGCGGCGGCGCGAGACGCTGGATGCCGCGCGCGTGCTCGGCCTGGATGAGGTGTTCTTCCTCGGCCTGCCCGACGGCGAGCTGGTGGCTGATCTGGCCCTGCGCGCGGCCATCGCCAACATCTACCGCCGCTGGCAGCCGGACACCGTCTTCACGTTCGACCCCTACTGGTCAGGCCAGGCCCACCCCGACCACACCGCGGCAGGCCGCGCGGCAGTCGAGGCCTACATGCCGTCCAAGATGGAGCTGTACCACCCTGAGCAACTCGAGGATGGCGTCAAGGTGGCCGATGTCAAGCGGTTCTTCTTCTTCGGCGGCAGCAACCGCGAGGGGGAGATTACGGTGGACATCTCGCCCGCGTGGCAGAAGAAACTGGATGCGACGCGCTGCCATGTCAGCCAGTTCGGCCAGAAGGAAGAGGCGCTGAAGTGGCTCGAGGAATGGAACCGCGAGACGGGCAAGTGTTGCGGGCTGGAGTTTGCTGAGTCGTTTCACGCCATGCGCGTGTGGTAAAGGCTGGAAGCTGGATGCTGGAAGCTGCGCGCTGTGCTTTGATGCGGCTTCCCCCTCTCCTGCGCGCAGGAGAGGGGGTCGGGGGGTGAGGTCATGGAAGACGGCTTTGTGCTGACGACTGAGGCACGGGCGCTGTGGATCTCGCGTTTCGACTGGGTCAGCC
>JAKPQT010000177.1 GCA_029555885.1 Chloroflexota bacterium
TGACCGAACCCGATCGACCGCTGGCAGACCTGCCGCTGCTCTCGGAGGCCGAGCGCCAGCAGATCCTGGTCGCCTGGAACGACACGGCGACCGAACTTCCCGCCGACCCACGCGTCCATCTCCTGTTCGAGGCGCAGGTCAACCGCACACCCGACGCGACCGCCCTGCTCTTTGCCCGCGCAGAGGCCGGCCTGCCCGACGTAAGCCTCACTTACGCAGAGCTCAACGCACGCGCCAACCAGCTCGCACACCACCTGCGCAGCCTGGGCGTCGGCCCGGAGAGCATCGTCGCCATCTCCGTGGATCGCTCGCCCGAAATGATCATCGGGATGCTCGGCGTTCTCAAAGCCGGCGGCGCCTACCTGCCGATCGACCCCACCTATCCGGCCGACCGCATCGCGTACATGCTGGCCGACTCTGGCGTGCAGATCGTGCTCACCCAGGCGCGCGTCCTGGAAGCTGGAAGCTGGAAACTGGAAACTGGAAGCTGGAAACTGGAAGGCGGCGACGGAAGCCGGCAAGGCAGGCTGGTGCGCCTGGATGCCGACTGGCCCGATATCGCGCGCCAACCGACAACCAATATTCCTAATTCCCAATTCCTAATTCCTAATTCGTTGGCCTACGTCATCTACACCTCCGGCTCCACCGGCCGGCCCAAGGGCGTCATGCTGCACCATCGCGGCCTGTGCAACCTGGTGCTGGCCCAGACACGCGCCTTCCGCGTGACGCCGGAGTGCCGGGTGCTCCAGTTCGCGTCCTTCAGCTTCGATGCATCCGTCTCCGAAACCTTCATGGCCCTGCTGACCGGCGCAACGTTGGTGCTGGCCCCGCAGGCCGTGCTCTCTTCGCCGGATGACCTGGCCGCGCTGCTGCGCGCGCGGCAGATCACCACGGTGACGCTGCCGCCTTCGCTGCTCAAGGTGCTCTCGCCGGACTGCCTGCCTGCGCTGCACACGATCATCTCAGCCGGCGAGCGCTGCACGCCTGAAGCTATCGCGCGCTGGCTTCCGGGCAGGCGCGTCTTCAACGCCTACGGCCCTACCGAGGCGACCATCGGTCCCACCCTGGGCCTGGTGACCGGCCTGGACGAGGACGCCGTGAACGTGCCCATCGGCCGGCCCATCGCCAATGCGGCTATCTACCTGCTGGACCGGGCCGGTCAGCCCGTGCCGGTCGGCGTCCCCGGCGAGGTATACATCGGCGGCGCGGGCGTGGGCCGCGGCTATCTCGGCCGCCCCGACCTCACCGCGGAGAAATTCGTGCCGAATCCGTTTTCCCGGATTGTAGATAGCAGATTGAAGATTGCAGATTCGCCGGCGACAGGCACGCAATCTTGGCGCAGCCGAGCTTCGCACATCTTCAATCTTGGCGCAGCCGAGCTTCGCACATCTGCAACCCGTCTCTACCGCACCGGCGACCTGGCCCGCTGGCTGCCCGATGGGCGCATCGAATACCTGCGCCGCATCGACGACCAGGTGAAGGTGCGCGGGTTCCGCATCGAGCTGGGCGAAATCGAAGCCACCCTGGCCCGCCACCCGAACCTGTCGGGCGTGGCCGTGATGGTGCGCGAGGACGAACCCGGGCAGCGCCGGCTCGTCGCGTATGTCGTGCCTGCCCAGGAGCCTGCACCCACCGTCACCGAGCTGCGCAGCTTCCTGCTGGAATCGCTGCCCGAATACATGGCGCCGGCCGCGTTCGTCACGCTGGATGCGCTGCCCCTCACCCCCAACGGTAAGGTGGACCGCCGCGCCCTGCCCGCACCAGAGGCCGCGCGGCCCAACCTGGCCGCGGCTTATGTGGCCCCGCGCACGGCGGCTGAGGAAAAACTCGCCGCCATCTGGGCCCGGATTCTCGGCGTCACGCAAGTGGGCATCCACGACAACTTCTTCGAGTTGGGCGGCGACTCCATCATCAGCATCCAGGTGATTGCCCAGGCGGTGCAAGCCGGCCTGCGTCTGACACCCAAAGACCTGTTCCTGCACCCCACCGTGGCCGAGTTGGCCGAAGTGGCTGCCACGGCAGCCGTGGCCTCGGAAGCGCCATCCGCCCCATCCTCCGGCGACGCGGCCGATGACTTCGGGTGGAGCCAGGACGACGTGGACGATATCCTTTCCGCCTTGGGAGACTTGTAGAGGATTGCAGCGTGGATAAGTCACAGCCCACAGCAGCACCGCAACCCGACGCAGCGGCCGCCAAGAACATCGAAAGCTTTTACCCGCTCTCGCCGATGCAGCAGGGCATGCTCTTTCACAGCCTGTTCGCGCCGGAGTCCGGCGTCTACGTGGAGCAGCTCAATACTACCCTGCGCGGCCGGTTGGACATCCCCGCGTTCGAGCGCACCTGGCAGCGCGTGGTGCAACGCCATCCCATCCTGCGCACCGCGTTCGCCTGGGAGGGACTGAAGGAACCCATCCAGGTCGTGCGCCGCGAGGTCAATATGACTATCGCACAGGAGGACTGGCGCGGGCTGGACCCGGCCGAGCAGCAGCGCCGGTTGGCCGCCTTCCTCCCGGCGGAGCAGGCTCGGGGCTTCGACCTGACCAAGGCGCCCCTCATCCGCCTGGCCCTGTTGCGGCTGGCCGACGACGCCTACGAGTTCGTCTGGACCCACCACCACATCCTGCTGGACGGCTGGTCCATCCCGCTGCTGCTGCGCGAGGTCTTCGCCCACTACGACGCGTTCAGTCGCGGCCAGGACCTGCACCTGCCCGCGCCGCGGCCGTTCCGCGACTACATCGTCTGGCTGAGGCGGCAGGACATGGCCCAGGCCGAAGCGTATTGGCGCCGCACCCTCAAGGGCTTCACCGCACCCACGCCGTTGACCGTCGGCACATCCGCGCCTGACGCCGGCGAAGCCGTGGCCCACGGCGAGTTGGAGGCGCATCTGCCCGCCGACCTCACGGAGAAGCTCACCGCCCTGGCACGCCAGCACCGGCTGACGCTGAACACTCTCGTCATGGCCGCATGGGCGCTGCTGCTCAGCCGCTACAGCCGCGAGGAGGATGTGCTGTTCGGCGCCACCGTCTCAGGACGGCCCGCAGACCTGCCGGGGGCCGAGAGCATGATGGGGTTGTTCATCAACACCCTGCCGGTGCGTGTCCATGTGCCGCCCGCAGCAGAACTCCTGACCTGGCTGCGTGAATTGCAGGCCCAGCAGGCCGAGCTGCGCCAGTACGAATACACCCCGCTGGTCGAAATCCAGGGCTGGTCCGAGGTCCCGCGCAGCCTGCCGCTGTTCGAGAGCATCCTGGTCTTCGAGAACCTGCCGCTGGGCCCGGTCACTGCCGGCGGCGCAGGCCGCGGCGCGCTGGAGGTCGCCGACGTGCGCAGCGCCTCGCATACCAACTACCCCATTACCGTTGTCGCGGTCCCGGATCGCGAGATGCTGCTGCGCCTCTCTTACGACAAGGCGCGCTTCGACCCAGCGACCATCGAGCGCATGATGGGCCACCTGCGCAGCCTGCTGGTCGGCTTCGCGGAGGACCCGAACCGCCAGTTGCACCAGTTCCCGCTCCTGACCGCAGCCGAGCGCCACGCGTTAATCACGCGCTGGGATGCCACGGCCAGGCAGTTCCCTGCCGATGCAACCATCCATGGCCTGTTCGAGGCCCAGGCAGCGGCCACGCCCGACGCCATCGCCCTCAACCTGCCGTCGGTCGAGGCGTACACCTCGGCGCTGGATACGCTCCCACCGGCGCCTGCCGGCGTCGCGCTGACCTACGGCGAGCTGAACGCGCGCGCCAACCAGTTGGCCCATCACCTGCGCGGGCTGGGCGTGGGACCGAACGTGCTGGTTGCCATGTACGTGGACCGTTCCATCGAGATGGTGGTCGGCATCCTCGGCATCCTGAAGGCCGGCGGCGCTTACGTGCCCATCGACCCGATCTATCCCGCCGAGCGCATTCAGCACATCCTGGCCGACTCCGGCGCACAGATACTCATCACACAGGATCACCTGACGGCAGACGGCCGGTGGCGGGTGGCAGATGGCGGGTGGCGCGGAACCGTGGTGCGGCTCGACTCAGACTGGCCCGCCATCGCGCACCAACCGACAACCAATATTCCTAATTCCCAATTCCTAATTCCTAATTCGTTGGCCTACGTCATTTACACCTCCGGCTCCACCGGCGTGCCCAAGGGCTGCGGCATCACCCACGCCAACGTCGTGCGGCTGTTCCGGGCCACCGAGCACTGGTATGGCTTCGATGCGGCAGACGTCTGGACCCTGTTCCATTCCTATGCCTTCGATTTCACCGTGTGGGAGCTGTGGGGCGCACTGTTCTACGGCGGGCGGCTGGTAGTGATCCCCCACGCGATCACGCGTTCGCCCGAAGCATTCTACCGATTGTTGTGTGCGGAGCGCGTCACTGTCCTCAACCAGACGCCCTCCGCGTTCCGGCAGCTCATCCGCGCAGAAGAAGCCGTCGGAGTCTGCCCCGACCTCGCGCTGCGTTACGTCATCTTCGGCGGCGAGGCGCTTGAGCTGCAGAGCCTGCGCCCGTGGTATGCGCGCCACGGCGACACGCGGCCGAAGCTCGTCAATATGTACGGCATCACCGAGACCACGGTCCATGTCACCTACCGACCGCTAAGCCTGGCCGATGTCGAGGCCGGCAAAGGCAGCGTCATCGGCGTGCCCATCCCCGACCTGCGGGTGTATATCGTGGATGCCAACCTGGAGCCGGTCCCCATCGGCGTCCCCGGCGAGCTGGTCGTGGGCGGCGCGGGCGTGGCGCCCGGCTACCTCAACCGGCCGGAGCTGACCGCGGAACGGTTCGTGCGAAACCCCTTTGAACCGGTTGCAGGTTCCAGGTTGAAAGTTGAAGGTAATGCCCTGGCCTACGAGCAACCTGCTAACTTTGAACCTGCCAACTTGCCACACCTCTACCGTTCCGGCGACCTGGCGCGCTATCTGCCCGACGGCGACATCGAATACCTGGGGCGCATCGACCACCAGGTGAAGATTCGCGGCTTCCGCGTCGAGCTGGGCGAGATCGAGACGCTGCTGGCGCAGCATCCCGGCATCCGTGAGGCCATCGTGCTGGCCCGGGAGGACACCCCCGGCCACAAACGCCTGGTGGCCTACTGCGTGCCCAACCGCGCTGCGACACCGGCCCTGAGCGAGCTGCGCGACTTCCTGGCCGCGAAGCTGCCCGATTACATGGTGCCCGCAGCGTTTGTCATGCTCGACGCCCTCCCGCTGACCGCGCATGGCAAGGTCGACCGCAAGGCGCTCCCTGCGCCCGACGAGGGCCGGCTGGCAGTAGAAACGGCCTACGTAGCCCCGCGCAATGAGACCGAGGCGCAGTTGGCTGCGATCTGGGCGCAGGCGCTGGGCGTGCCGCGGGTCGGCATCCGCGACAACTACTTCGAGTTGGGCGGCGAATCCATCCTCAGCCTGCAGATTATCGCCCGCGCCAAAAAGGCGGGCATCGAGTTCAGCCCGCGCCAGCTCTTCGAACACCCCACCATCGAGGCGCTGCTGGTCGCGCTCCAGGGTGCGCGGGACATCATGGCTGAACAGGGGGTCGTCACCGGACCGGCGCCGCTGACCCCGGTGCAGCAGTGGTTCTTCGAGCATCACCCGGCGTACCCCGAGCACTTCAACACCTCCATGCTGCTGCTCACCTGGCCCGAGGTGGACCTGGCCGCGCTGCGCGGCGCTCTGGCTGCCCTGTTGACCCACCACGACGCGCTACGGATGACCTTCGCCCGCACGGACGCCGGCTGGCAGCAGACCAACGCCGACCTGCCTGTCGATGTGCCATTCGACATCGTTGACCTGTCGGGCCTGGAGCCGGAAGCACAGGAAGCCGCCCTGACCGCCCGGACAGCAGCCTTGCAGGCCGGCTTCCGCCTGGATGGCGCCGGGCTGCTGGTTCACGCCGCGCACTTCAATCTCGGCGCCGGCAGGCCGGGCCGGCTCCTGTTGGCATTCCATCACCTGGTGGCCGACGGCGTCTCGTGGCGCATCGTGCTCGAAGACCTGACCACAGCCTATCGGGCGCTGCGCCGCGGCGAAATGCCCGGCAGCCTCATGCTGCCGCCCAAGACCACCGCCTATCGTGATTGGGCCGCGCGACTGGCGGAATACGCCGGCTCACCGGCGCTGCTGGCCGAGGCCCCCTATTGGCGCGAACTGGCCGCACAGCCGGTCGCGGCGCTGCCGGTGGACCACCCGGGCGGCCGCAACACCTACGGCACCACAGACGATATCACCCTGTCCCTCAGCGCGGCAGAAACGCAGGCGCTGCTGCAAGAGACGCCTGCGGCCTACGGCACACAGATCAACGACCTGCTGCTGACGGCCCTCGCGCGAACGTTCGCGGCCTGGACCGGCTCCCCGCGGCTCCTCGTGGAGATGGAGGGTCATGGCCGCGAGGACCTCTTCCCCGATATAGACGTCTCGCGCACGGTCGGCTGGTTCACCAGCATCTTCCCCGTGCTGCTCGACCTGGGCGGCCCAACTGACGGGTCATCGGGGACCGAACGCCCCGCAATCCTGGGCAACCAGATCCAGGCCGTCAGGGACCAGCTCCGCCGCGTACCGAACCGCGGCGTCGGCTACGGCATTCTGCGCTATCTTGCAGCCGACCCCGCGCTGCGGGCTGCACTGGCGGCTGCTCCCGCGCCACAAGTGAACTTCAACTACCTGGGGCAGTTCAACCCGCTCATCTCCGAGGCGGATGACGCAGCCGAATCCGCAGTCGAGACGACCGATCCCGAGGCGTGGGCCTTCCTGGGGATCGCGCCCGAGGCACCTGGCCCCGAGCAGGCGCCCGATGCGCCCCGCAGCGCGCTGCTCTACGTGGTCTGTGTCGTCACTGATGGCGGTATGGATGTCCGCTGGCTCTACAGCCCCGAGCTCTTCGAACGCAGCACCATCGAGCGGCTGGCAGAGGCCTATCTGCGCGAAGTGCGCAGCATTATCGCCCACTGCCAGGCACAACTCTCTGGAGGAATACGTGGATAAGCCGACCCGGCTGTGGAACCGGAATTTCTCCATCCTGTGGCAGGCGCAGTTCGTCAGCCGCCTGGGCCGGCAGGCCTTCAGCATGGCGATGGTACTGTGGATCATGCAGGCCACCGGCTCAGCCTCGCTGATGGGCGTGTTGTTGGCGGTGTCATCGCTGCCGGGGCTGGTCCTCAGCCCCATCGGCGGTGCAGTGGCCGATCGCGTATCCCGCCGCACCATCATCGTGTTGAGCGACTTCCTCAGCGGCCTGGTCACACTGGGACTTGGCGTGCTCCTCCTGCTGTACCCGCAAAACACCAACGCCGGGTTAGTGGGGTTGTTCGTGGCCTCGCTGACGTTGGGAACGCTGGGCGGGTTCTTCAGCCCGGCCATCTCGGCCGCAATCCCCGATATCGTGCCGGCCACCCGGCTGCCGGGGGCCAACTCCATGGGGCAGATATCGTCGCAGGTGACGCTCTTCATCGGCCAGGGGCTGGGCGGCACCGTGTTCCGCCTCATCGGCGCGCCGTTCATGTTCATCTTCAACGGCATCACGTTTCTGTACTCGGCCACCTCAGGGTATTTCGTCCGCATCCCGCCGCCCGCTCGCCGGGAGCCGCAGAAACTGAGGGCAGTCCTGGCCGGGTTTCGAACGGACCTGGCAGAGGGGCTGCGCTACATCTGGCGCAACCCCGGCCTGAAGGCACTGGTCTTGCTCTCAGCGGCCAGCAGCTTCTTCGCCACCCCCTTCGTCGTCCTGCTCCCGTTCTACGTTGAGGGATCACTGCGCGCGCCGGTGGACTGGTACGGCTTCATCCTGGCTGCCTTCGGCGTCGGCTCGCTGTTGGGGTTCGTCCTGGCCGGTGTAGCCAGCCTGCGCGGTCAAAAGCGTGCTACGGTGCTGATCGTCGTCATGCTGCTGGATGCCGTTTTCTACGGGCTGCTGGCGCCGGTGCGCACGCCGGTCCTCGCGCTGGTGATGGCAACCCTGGCCGGCCTCACCGGCGGCTTCGTGACGGTCAACATCACGACCCTGTTGCAGTTGGGCACGCCGACCGAGATGCGCGGGCGCGTCTTCGGCTTGCTGAGCACCATTGCCGGCAGCGTGACGCCCATCGGCACGGGGCTCTCCGGCATCGTGGCGGACCTCACGGGCAAACGCATTCCACTGATTTTCGCGCTCAGTGCGCTGGCGCTGTTTGCTATCTCTGCACTCCTGGCTGCGAATCGCAACATCCGGGCGTTTCTTGCCACGGACCCGCAGCCACCACCGCAGGCGCCACTATTCCTGGAGAGCGCCGCTCCCGCGGGGCACGAGATTAAGGCATAAGGCAGAACGATGGACACATTGATCGGTTTTTCCTTCACCACATGGCTCAGGCTGCTGGCAGAGAACCGCTTTGCGGTAGACTGGAGCTATCGTGATCGCTGGTTGACGGTGACCCAGATGAGCCTGCTGAACTCGTTTGGCCGCCGACGCGAAAACCGGCGTTTCGGCGCGCAGGTCGCGGGCACGAAGGTCGAGGCGCCGGTCTTCATCCTGGGGCATTGGCGCAGCGGCACGACCCTGCTCCACAACCTGCTGATCAACGACCCGCAGTTTGCCTATCCCAACCTGTTTCAGACCACACATCCCCTGACCATGCTGGTGCGCGAGGAGATGATCGAGAACGCGCTGCGGGATGCTGAGGCTCACGGCCGGCCCATGGACAACATGCAGATTACCTTCCGCAGCCCCGGCGAGGACGAAGCCGCGCTGGCGGTGTTGAGCCTGCGCTCGCCGCTCATCGGCTGGCTCTTTCCGCGCCGCGAGGCCCACTATGACCGCTACCTCACCTTCCGGGATGTGCCTGAGGCCGACCGGCAACGCTGGGAAGATGCACTGCTATTCTTCATGCGCAAGCTGACGTTTCGTTACAACAAGCGACTGCTGCTCAAGTCGCCGCAACACACGGGGCGTGTGCGCCACCTGCTGCGGCTGTTCCCCGACGCACGGTTCATTCACATTCACCGCGACCCGTACACCGTCTTCCGCTCGACGCAGCGCCTCTTTGCCAGGGCGGTGCCAGAAGCCTATCTCCAGCAGCCGCTCCCCGGCGGCCACGATGAGGGGATCCTGCGCCGCTACCGGGCGATGTATACGGTATTCTTTGAGGATCGCGACCTGATTCCTGCCGGGCAGTACGTCGAGGTCGCATACGAGGATCTCGAACACGACATGCTGGGTGTGGTGGCACACATCTATGACACGCTGAACCTGCTGGGATTCGCTAAGATGCAGCCCGCGCTGCAACAATACGTGGACTCGCTATCCGACTACCAGAAGAACGTTCACGACGCGCTGCCTGAGACACTCCGCCAGCGCGTCGCCGAGGCTGCCCATGACTGCTTTGCGGCGTGGGGCTATCCGCGGTGATTTTCGACAAAGCCGGCTTTCGCAAATATACTATGCCTATGGTCACAGCAACATCCAACAACACCTGGCTTTCCATGCCGCGGCCAAACCCTGCAGCAAAGGTTCGCCTGTTCTGTTTTCCTTACTCCGGGGCCGCTGCCTCGGTGTTCTACCCGTGGGCAGATGTCTTGCCCGCGACCATCGAAGTCTGTCCCGTCCAGCTTCCCGGCCACGGCACGCGCCTCGCAGAGCCGCTGCATGACCGTCTGGACCCGTTGGTGGCCGCGCTGGCGGACGGGCTGGCACCCTACTTCGACAAGCCGTTCGCCTTCTTCGGCCACAGCATGGGTGCACTGCTGAGCTACGAGCTGGCGCGCTTGCTCCGGCGTCGAGGTCTCAGCCCCGTGTATCTGTTCGTGTCGGGTCACGGCGCGCCGCACCTGCCGGACCGCAACCCGCCCCTGCACCAGCTCCCTGACGGTGAGTTCGTGGCGAAGTTGCGCGAGCTCAACGGGACACCGGAAGAGGTTCTGCAGCACGCAGAGCTGCTGCAACTGCTGACCCCGATCCTGCGCGCGGATTTCGCCGTGTGCGAGACTTACGCATATTCAGCGGCGCCGCCGCTGACCTGCCCGATCTCGGTCTACAGCGGACTGGGCGATGGCTACGTGAACCGTGAAGAACTGGAGGGCTGGCGCGAGCAGACGACCGGCACATTCGTGCTCCGGCTGTTCCCTGGCGACCACTTTTACCTGAACACCGCGCGCCATTACCTGTTGCAGGCTCTGGTCCGCGATCTCGACGCTGTCCTCATACTCGGCCGCTGACGGAAGTTGCGAAGTATGGACGCTGCTGAACGCACTCGTGACATCTACGAGCAGATCACGGCCTATCCCAAGCCGCCCTTGGTCCCGCTGCCCGGGCCCAATGAGATCGACGCGTTGCTTGCAGCCAGCGGGTGGCCTCCCGGCAGCGCGGGCAACCGCATCTCTTGGGCGGCATTTGCACTGACCGGGATCAAGCCATTCCTGCGCCGCCTCCCGGACCACCAGGAGCAGTGGATGCGTCGCTGTGACCAGCGCGGTGCCTGGCTGTTCGCCCCGCTGGTATCAGCCACAATCGCGCTGGAGGATGATCGCCGAGGGCTGACCCCCGTGGAACGAGCCGCCACACTGCTGCATGGGGCGCGTTCCCTGCATTGGGACCTGTACGCCGGCCGGCTGCCGCCCGACACCTATCGCGGCCAGCCCCTTGAAATGGGACAATACCCGAACCTCTTTGCAACCACCCTGATCGTTGAAGGTCGACGTGCGCGCATTTTCAAGAGCAGCCGGCTGGGACAGGTGACGGTGGTGGTACGAAATCGGCTCTACCTGCTGGATATCGGACAGCCCGGTGATGAAGCGCCGGTTTCCCAGATCATCCAAGGGCTACAGACAATCGTCGAACTGGCACACGCGCAGGGACCGGCAGATGACACGACCGCGCCGGGCCTTTTGACCTGTGCAAGTCATGTCACCCAGTGCAGGCTCTTTCCGGAACTCAGCCGGGACGCCAGCAACCGTGCAGCCCTGGACACGCTCCGACACAGCTTCGTGACCCTCTGCCTCGACCTGGACGATGCACCGGCTACATACGCCGAGGCCCTGCATCATGCCCACGCAGGTCGGCCAGCAAACCGGTGGTGGCACGCCAGCCTGCAACTGGTCGTAACGGGCAATGCCAAGGCCTGCGCCATCTGCAACTTCAACGCATACCTGGATGGCAATGTGATGATGCGGGGTGGAGCCGAAATCCAGCAACGTGCAGCTGCGTGCGTAGTAAGCCCGTCCGACCAGGCCATTCAACCGCATCCGGCGCCACCGATTGAACTGAAATGGTCGCTCCGGCCAGAATCCACGCACCGGGCGCAGCGCGATCTGGCACCCTTCCTGGATAGCCAACAGGCCACCTTCGCCATCGAGGGGCTGGGAAGCACCTTCTTCGCCGCGCACAAGGTGGATGCGATTCCGGCCTTCGTTCTGGCACTTCAGATGACCGCTGTCCGCCTGAGCGCTGAGCCAGCGAAGATCACGCAGTTCTTGACTATGTCGCGCTATCGCTGTATGGATCTCACTACGGCAACAGTAACTACCCCGGAAGTGCTGCGCTTTGTGGACTACATGCAGGCTGGGACAGTTGACCGCGCCGAAGCGCGCGCGGCGATGCAAACGGCGATTGCAGCTCAGGTGGAGCGTTGTCGCTTGGCGCGAGAACGCCTTCCGCTGGAGGACATTATTGGTCTGGCGATATTCGCCAGACGTGGGCTGGCTCGTGCATATACCTCGGCGATATTTGTTCTGCGCGCTTTGTCATTGCAATGGCTCGGCGGGGTCAAAA
This sequence comes from Chloroflexota bacterium, assembly GCA_029555885.1. The sequence continues at coordinate 11,730 of JAKPQT010000177.1, forward strand.
GAGCCGGTCGCGATATTATCATCTCACATCCGGAGATCCAGCCTGCGATTCCGCTTGTCGGCCGGCCCGGGGTGCGTCTGCCCTATGTTCGCCACTTCGCATTGCACTATCAGATGTGGCCGGATAAGATCATCGTTACGTTCATGCCAGGCATGCACTGGAAAATCCCCAATGCACAACTGGTCGCGGAGCTGGAGACGGACCTGCGCCGGCTGCAGGCGCTCATTGCGTAATGGTGTTCGACAACACGCCCTTCTGCAGGGCACCGTAACATCATAAGGAGGCAACATGGCCTGGGATGACCAAGAAGACACCACTATCTACCGGGTGGTGGTTAACCATGAAGAACAATACTCCATCTGGCCGGTGGATCGCGATATTCCGTTCGGGTGGCGCGACGCGGGCAAGAGCGGCCCGAAGGCCGAGTGCCTGGCGCACATCAAGGAAGTGTGGACGGATATGCGCCCGCTGAGCCTGCGCAAACAGATGGAGGCTGCCGCCAAACTCCAGCAGGACGAGGGGCAGCAAGACCAATAGTGACAGCCGCACCGGAGATTCCTGGAGTCGCATGGCTGCCGCCGTCCGGCCAGGCTGACCTGCCAAAGCAAACCGTTCATGTCTGGCAGATTAGCCTGGCTGCACAGGAGGATACCGTCCGGCATCTCGCCGCAGTGCTCGCCGCGGACGAGCAGGCGCGCGCAGCCAGGTTTAACTTCGCCCAGGATAGCCGCCGGTATATCGCGGTGCGCGGCGCACTGCGCCTGCTCCTGGCCGGTTACCTGCACCAGGTCGCCGGCACATTGCGCTTCGGCACCACGGAGTACGGCAAGCCGTTTCTGCTGCGCGCTGATGGCCTGCCGGACACGGAAATCGCCTTCAATGTCTCACATTCACACGAGTTGGCGCTGCTCGCCTTCACGCGCGGCATGCGCGTCGGCGTCGATGTGGAGCGTGTGAGGCCGGAACTGGCAGAGGGTCATATCGCCGAACGGTTCTTCTCCCCGCGCGAGGTGACTGTCCTGCGCGGGTTGCCCCAGGCCGAGCAACCGGCCGCCTTCTTCCGCTGCTGGACGCGGAAGGAGGCCTTCGTCAAGGCCCGCGGTGAAGGTCTCTCCCTGCCGCTGCACAGTTTCGACGTTTCGCTGGCCCCTGACGAACCCGCGGCCCTGCTCGACGTGGCAACCGACCCGGCCGAGGCCCAGCGGTGGACCCTCCGTGCGCTGACCCCCACTCTCCCCGGCTACATGGCCGCGCTCGCCGTCGAAGGCCGCGACGTCGCCCTAGCCTGCTACCAGGTAGCGGAGCTCGCACTCCTATCCAGGCTGGCTCGCGCCGAGCAATAGAAACGCCGGCCGGAGGCTCTGATAGCTCCGACCGGCGTTCACTCAGGACCGGCTGCGCACAGCCGGGTTCCGGCCAATGTCTAGCGACGGCGTCGCCAGATGAGAGCTGAGCCGACCAGCGCGCTGACCGCGGCCACGGCTCCCGCACCCAGGGGTAAGCCGGCGCCCGTGAAGCTGCTCAACGAGACCGCGTTCGGCCCCGTGTTGGTGTTCCCTGGCTCGCAAGGATAGACCTGCACGCCGCCGCCGCCAGCGGGCGGCACATAGCACACATATGGGTCTGGGTCGCCGCTGGGCCCGGCAGCCGGGTCAATCGTGCAAGTCAGCTTGGATGGTGACCCTATCGGGATTAGCCATGAACCGTCGGGATTGATAGTGCCCGACCCCACGGAAATCCCGGTCGAGTCCTGCACGCAATCGACCGTCCCACCGTGCGTCCACGGATCCCCATAAGCATCGTTGACCTGGCCCTCCACGGCAGTATAGGCCAGGACTACGGGAACGGCCATGAACAACATGGCGGCTACCAATAAAACCAGGACCGAACTTCGTCTCATAGAGCACCCCCTTCTAATGATGTGGTGAGTCAGCCATCCCTGCCGGGCAAGCGCACTGCCCTAAATGAATTCTGTCGTTAGCCGCTTACGCCTAACGCACGACGATGGGCAACCAGACCTTCTGCAGGGACCTGGTCGCCGTCGCAGTTGCAGTAGGCGTCACAGTCACAGTCGCTGTCGAAGTTTCAGTCGCCGTCGGTTCAGCGGTCGCCGTCGGTGTCGTGGTCGGGGTCGCAGTCACAGTCGGTGTCAGCGTTTCGGTGGGCGTTTCGGTGACAGTCGGTGTAACCTCCAGTGTTTCGGTCTGGGTGGGTGTGGCGGTCGCGGTCTCGGTCGCAGTCGGCGTCACGGTGGGCGTTTCGGTCGGTGTCTCAGTTGGCGTTACCGTCGGGGTGTTTGTCGGCTGCAGCCGGACGCCGAAATTGATGATCGGACTTTGCCCGGTAGCCAGCGTCACCTGGACGGAGGTTGGCGTGGTCGGGATATAGCCGGCGGGTATCTGTGCGCTCACCGCATACGAACCAGGCGTGATATCGAAGATCTCGTACCAACCGGAAGGCGCGGTCGTTATGCCCTGCATCACAACCTGATCGGCCTGCTTGAGTTGAATCGTCACCAACGACAGCCCAGCCTGCTCATCTGCCTCCCGGAAGCCGTTGCCGTTGGCATCGATGTATACATAGCCGCGCAAGTAGGGCAGAACCTGGACAGTGACCCAATCCATCCGCGAGACAGAGGTGCCGGCCGCGTCCTTTGCCTCCCAAGTGGCGATGTTCGTGACGTTGCTCGTCACGGGCGCATTCGGATTTTCGCCGATGAACCCGATTTGGCCGCCCGGATTGACGTAAATGATCTCCGGCCCCCAACCGCCCAGCTTGTCGTCGTTGAAAGTATGGGTCACAAAGGTCGTCGTGCCGATATTGGCGAAGAAGTAGCAGTAGGTGACGTTCACGCCATACTTGACGGTCAGCGCCTCGACCGAGCCTGCGCAGCTCTGCGTCTGCTCGTAGTCCGTGGTGAGCATGACCTTCTTGTTGAAGGTGAAGTCGGCTGCAGCAGGACTTTGGGCCGCGTCAGCCTGGCGGCCCGACTCCTCCGCAGGCTCCAACCAGTAGAAAGACCCGAGGCCTGTTGCAGAGATGCGCGCCGCAGCGCCATCCCCCGCCGGTTCCGCCTGCATCGCAGCAACCGGCGCGGCGCGCACACTTAGGAACACGATCCCTACCAATACTGAGGCGACCAACGCGGCTATCAGCCACCCGCCAGTCCGAAGATTCAAGGTCATCACATGCACTCCCTGGATATCATCTGTATGCTGGCACGGCTGCTCGTGGCAACGTCCGCTGTGGCGCAATCGCAGCACCAGACCGATTATACCACAGGAAATCCTGGATCCGAACCACGAAATTTGCGTTTATGGCGTTGAGCTGCCCGGCTCGACCGTCACCTTCGCGGTCATATTCCATTTCAACCGGTCATCGCTCCGGTCAGGACTCACGACGACGGTGTAGGTGATGTCGCCCTGCGTGTTCTCTCCGATGGACCTGATGCGAAGGACCTGACCGGACACCGTGAGCCCGGGAATGGCATCAAAGGTCAGCACGGCGCGATCACCCGGCTGCACGCCGACGATGTTCAGTTCGGTGAGGTCGCGCGTCTCCACGAGC
>JAKPQT010000201.1 GCA_029555885.1 Chloroflexota bacterium
TGGTGGTATGAGAAGGACCGTTTCGAGCAGCGGTTCTACGGCCACCACGGCGGTCTGACGCCGCAGGAGATGGAGATTCCGCTGCTGGCCCTGGCCGTTCCCAAACTCAATCCAATGTGAAAACCAGAGGCGATTCCGGACAGGATTGACAGGATTTACAGGAGTAATCCCGTCAATCCTGTCTCAGTTCTGCCCCCGGTTCTCACTCTGGAAGCGGTTCAGAACTTGAGCCACTGCTTCAGTGCGAAGATCAGCGCGAGCGTCACACCCCAGGTGACATAACCGACCGCCAGCATGGGCAGCAGCTTCCACCCGGCGCGCGCGGCCAGCCATACCGCCAGAATGAACGCCACCGTGCCGAGGATGCCGAAGGGCAGGGTGTTGGTGTACTGCCGGATGCTGGACTTCTCGCCGTTCGCGCCGCTGTAGACGATCCACAGCGCTAGCGCCACATTGATGGGCATCGTCCCCAGGATGCCAGCCAGCACGCGAGAATGGTTACGCAGCACTGCGACCGCCAGGATGATGAGGATCGAGAGCAGGACGGGGCCGACTTGCCGCCAGGTGTCTGCATGCATTAGCGGGCCGTCCCTGTCACCAGGCGGTTGTACTTGCGCAGCACGGCTTGCAGCCGGTCAGCCGGCAGCGCGTAGACCGTGCGGCCCCGCTGCCCGGTCATATCCTCGGCCGCGACGAGCGCATTGACGATGGCTTCCTCGGTCGCCTGGACGGTCGCGGCGAAGAGCGCATTCATCCGGTTGTTCGCCAGCATTTCCACCTGGCGCACGCCCCCCGCAGACTCCGCGCCCAGCGAGGCAGTCGAGAACGCAATGAAGATGTCGCCGGAGCTGTTCTCCCCCAGGCCGCCCACCCGACCGATGCCCAGGCTGACGCGCTGCGAGAGCCGGCGGAGCTGGTGGGGCAGGAGCGGGCAGTCAGTCGCGACCGCCGCGATGATCGAGCTGGATGGCAGGTCCGGCGCGGGCGGCTCCACGGGCAGCAGGTCGGGGATCTCTGCACCGACCGGTGCGCCCGCGATCGTGAGCCATTCGCGCGATCCGTGGTTCGCCTGCACGAGCACGCCGAGCGTGTAGCCGCCATCCTGCTCTGCGAGCACGCGCGACGCCGTGCCGATGCCACCCTTGAACCCGTGACAGATCATCCCCGTTCCTCCGCCGACATTCCCCTCCGCGACCGGGCCGGAGGCCGCGGCCGCAAGCGCAGCCAGCACGTGCTGCTCCCGGACGTGCCGCCCGGAGATATCGTTCAGGTAGCCATCGTAGGTCTCCGCAACGACCGGCAGCACGAATGCGGGCCGCGGTACGTTATACCACCAGTCGGCCACCGCATCCGCCACGACGCCTACGCTCATCGTGTTGGTCAGCATGACCGGGCCGGCCAGTATGCCGGACTCCGCCAGCCAGGTCGTGCCCGTCATCTCGCCGCAGCCGTTGAGCGTGTGCCACGCGCCGAAGACCGGTTCGCAGTTGTTGCCGCGCGGCAGGATGGCCGTGACCCCGGTGCGCACTGCGGCCGGGGGTTCGCTCGAAATCAGGGCGGCATGGCCGGCCGGGAAATGGGAAATCAGCGTGGTGTGGCCGACTGTGACGCCCGCGACGTCGGTGATGGCATTGTATGCGCCCGGCGTCCCGTCGAACGGGATGCCGAGGTCGCGCGCGCGTGGTTTGCTCATCGGTGGGTTCCTTCATGGCTGTACTTTGCTACGTTGGTATTGGTGTAGCGTAGGGCCTTGTGCCCATGCCGACGCCAATGCGCTGCGCCCAAAAGGGGCTACGCTACGTTCTCCAAAATCAGCGTGGCGATGCAGCAGTTTAGATGATCGCATTATAACGGTGCGGGCCGCGGTTGCTCAATTCGGGCGCGTCGATAAATCGTTTCAGACGCCCGGCCGATTTTTCACGAACAGGGCAATCTGAAGTAGACTGGGGATTGGAGGCGGATGTAATGGAGACGCTGCGCGCTCGGTGGGCCGATTTCACGCGGGATGAGAGCTGGCCGGTCATCCCCCTGCTCCTGGTGCAATTCTTGACCGGCGCCTGGACGCTGTCGCAGGGGTCCTTCTTTGCCATCTACCTGAACGAGCGGCTGGCCTACACCGCGGTCGCGGTGGCGACGATGGTCTCGGCCGGCCAGGTGTCGGGGATGCTGTCGGGGTTCCTGGGCGGGCTGCTCAGCGACCGGCTCGGCAGCCGCGGCCTGCTGATCGCCGGGGTCTTCACGATGGCCGTCGCCAGCCTCGTGTTCCAGGTGCGGTTCCCACCGGCGATTGCTCTGTTGTGGTTCCTGTCTGGCATGGGCATGGGATTGATTACGCTCGGCGGTTCCAGCTACCTGACGCGCGTGGCTGACCCGCGGCGCCTGGGCGTGCTGTCCGCACTCTACGCGCTCAGCGGGACGGCGGGCGGCGCGGCGGGCAACCCGGTCGCGGGCCGTGTGCTAGACACCGCCGGGTTCTCCGTCTACGGGCTGACTGGGTTGGCGCTGCTGGTGGTGGCGGGGCTGCTGGCGCTGTGGCTGCTGCCGGTCCTGGCGGGTGATCGCCAGGGCAGCCGGCCGCGCGGCAACCTGTTCAGCATGTTCCGGCGGCCCATCGTCCGGCTGCTGGTGTATCTGCGCTTCCTGCCGACCATCTACTACGGCATGTCGCTCGTGTTGATTCCGCTGCTCATCAACAATCTGGCGGGCAACAAGACCACCGTCGCCATCTACACCGCGGCCAGCCTGGTCTGTGCCTCGCTGGCGCAACTGCTGACGGGGCGGCTGGCCGACCGGTACGGCCACCGCTGGCCGAACGTCATCGGGTTCGCTGCGCTGATGGTCGCGGGGCTGGGCCTGGCCTTCTTCTCCGACCGCCTGTGGGGCATCTTCGTGTTCGGCATCCTGGGCAGCGCGGCGGCCTGGTCGATTGCAGCCTTGCTCTTTTTGCTTGTGTCGGACGGCGTGGCGCGCGACGAGCATGGCCGCGTGTTCGGCCTGCTGCACGTCTCGTGGAACATCGCGTTTATGACCGGTTCGATTGCCGGCGGCGCGCTGATGAGCGTGGCAACCGGCCTGCCCTTTGCGGTCGCGGCCCTGTTGTGCGTCATCGCCATCGGCGTATTGTTCGTGTTCTACGCGCAGGTCAAGCCCGCGCCCGCGCTCGAAATGGCCGTTGAGGAAATCGCTCAGTAAGGCAGGCTTGGCGGTCTTTGCGTCTTGGCGTGAACTATAGCTCACGCCAAGACGCAAAGACCGCCAGGACACATATCTTCACAAGGGAGCAACGCATCATGTATCACCCCAAACCGACCGCCGGTGACACATCGTGGTTCGTCCACGATCGCTTCGGGATGTTCATCCACTGGGGCCTGTACGCGCTGCCTGCGCGGCACGAGTGGGTGCGCCATCACGAGGAGATTCCCAATGAGGCGTACGAAAAATACTTCGAGAACTTCGACCCGCACATGTTCGACCCCGAGAAGTGGGCGCGGACGGCCTGGGATGCCGGGATGCGCTACGTCGTGCTGACGACGAAGCACCACGAGGGCTTCTGCCTGTGGGACAGCCAGTATACGGACTACAAGGTCACGAACACGCCGTATGGCAAGGAAATCCTGCGCCCGTTCGTGGATGCGTTCCGCAAGCAGGGCTTTCGCATCGGCTTCTACTACTCGCTGATCGACTGGCATCACCCCGAGTTCCCCATCGACGGCATCCACCCGCTGCGCAACCACCCCGACGCGCTCGAAATGAACAAGAGCCGCGATGTGCGCAAGTACGCCGAGTACATGCGCAACCAGGTGCGCGAGCTGCTCACGAACTACGGGCAGGTCGATGTCCTGTGGTGCGACTTCTCATATCCCGGCCGTGAGTACAAGGGCATGCCCGGCAAGGGCCGCGACGATTGGGAGAGCGAGAAGCTGGTCGCGATGATTCGCGAGCTGCAACCCAAGATCCTGCTGGATGACCGGCTCGACCTGCCCGGCTCGGCGGACATCTACACGCCGGAACAATACCAGCCGGCTGCGTGGGTGCGGGTGGACGGCGAGCCGGTCGTCTGGGAAGCGTGCCAGACGTTCAGCGGTTCATGGGGCTATCACCGCGACGAGGCGACCTGGAAGGATGCAGGGCAGTTGGTGCGCATGTTGGTCAACACGGTCGCAACGGGCGGCAACCTGCTGATGAACGTGGGGCCGACCCCGCTGGGCACCTGGGACAGCCGGGCGCTCGACGCGCTGAAGACCTACGGCGACTGGATGAAGTTCCACGGCGAGGCCATCTACGGCTGCACGCAGAGCGAGTTCACGGCGCCGCCGGACTGCCGCCTGACGCAGAAGGGCAACAAGCTCTACCTGCACATCTACGCGTGGCCGTTCCGCTACCTGCTGTTCGAGGGCATGGGCGATAAGGTGAAGTTCGCGCGCTTCCTGCACGATGGGAGCGAGGTGCTGATGAACGCGATCCCCGAGTGGCAGTTGACGCACTTCGGGCTGGACAAGTCCGCGCTGGTCCTGACGATTCCTGTCAAGCAGCCGGACACGGTCGTGCCGGTCATCGAACTGACGCTGAAGTAGGACGCGCAAGTGCGCCGCGTCTCCCAGGTGCGGCGCACTGCTTTGCAAGAGATCTTGTAGGACGGGTTGCCAACCCGTCCTACCTTACCTTGACGCCTATGGTCGCCGGCCACGGCCCCCGAAGCTGCGCACATTGCCCACCCCCGTCACGACACCCGACACTGTGAAGGTTGTGTAGACTGTCCCGCCGGAGTAGGTCCCGCCCTGATACAGCCCGTCCGTCACCTCCCCCGTGGCCTGCCCGCCGTAGGAGACCTCGTAGGTCGTACCCGTCTTCAGCTCGGGCGACGAGAAGGCAATCGACTGAATCGCCTTGGCCGTCTCGAAGGTCAGCACGTCCTGCCCGTCGCTGCTGCGGATGTTGATGAGCGTGCCTGCCGGCAGCGTGGTGTTGAAGTTGAGCAGCAGCGCGTTCTGTGTGGATGCGGCGTCCGCGGTCTGCGCCATGCCCGCGCTGCCCACTGCCACGATGAAGCCGCCGCTGATGGTGAAGCCGCTGTGATCCAGCGCGCCGTTCATCTGCTCGGTCGGGCCGTTGACGATGACCCGGCCATCCGTCATGTTCAGCACCCCGTTGATATCCAGGCCGTCGCCGCCCGCATCCACATACACATACCCCCCGTTGATATTGAGTGTCTGGCCGCTTGCCGCGCCGCCGAAGGTGTCCTGGCCTGGCCGACCGCCCATCATCCCATCGTTGTCGCCCGCCACATTGATGCCGTCGTCCGCAGAGACGACGCGGATGCTGCCGCCGTTGAGCGTGATGACCGCGCTCTCGATGCCCTCATAGGAGCGGGTGATGTCCAGCGTCCCGCCGTTGATGGTGAGGGTCGTGTCCGCATGGACGCCATCGTCGCCCGTTGCGATAGTGAAGTCGCCGCCGTTGATGACGATGTTCGTGTTCGAGTGGACCGCGTCGTCGGCCGCGTCGATGACGAAGGTCCCGCTGTCGATGTCCACGTTCGCGCTTGCCTTGATGGCCTTGGCCGACACGGTTTCGTCGAGGCGGGCGCTGCTGCCGCCGCCCGACTTGAGGGTGAAGTCGCCGGCCAGGATCAACACATCGGTCTCGCCCGTGATGGCGTCGCCGCCCGCGGTGACGTTGAAAACGCCGTCCTCGATGGAGATGTAGCCCAGGGCTGCGTCCTCCTCGTTGTCCGCTTTCAGCCCGTCGCTGCCCGCGGTGACGGTGAGCGTGCCGCCCTCGACTACCAGGTAATCCTTGCCGCGGATGCCGTCATCGACGGCCTCGACGGTGATGTCGCCGCCCGTGATGGTCAGGCCATCCTTCGATGCGATGCCGTCGTTGTAGTTCCCTGCGACGACCAGCGCGCCGCTGCCGCCGATGGTCAGGTCCGCCTTGCTGAAGAGTACGGCGTTCGGCTCGTCCTCGTCCGGGCTCGCAAAGACGTAGCCGGCTCCATCCGCCATGCGGTTCGTGCTGCCGTCGGCCAGGACGATGGTAACATCTTCGGCATCCGTGATGTAGAGGGGCGTGCTGGTCGAGTTGCTGATGTCGACGCCGTTCAGGATGAGGGTGACGGTCTCCTCATCCCCAGTATCAACGATGATTTGCCCCTCTGTGAGCGAGCCGCTCAATTCGTAAGTGCCCGCCGCGGTGATCGTGACCCGGCTGCCGTCCACGCTCGCGCCCTTACCGTCGACCGCGATGGCGCTGCCGTCCAGCGCGATGCGCGTTGCCTCAGCGGTCTGCGCGGTCGTCTCAGTGGCCGCGGGTCGGGCAGCCTCTTTTTCTGCGGCTGCCGTGGCGGCGGATACTGCCGGTGCGGCTGCCGTCGCACTGTCGGCGACTGTGCCGGCCTGGGTCGCAGGTTGCGCTTGCGCGCCGGTCGTGATACTGGGGGCGGTCGAGCTGCCGCAGGCTGCCAGCAGCGCGGCGGTGAGCGCGACCGGGATTATTCTGGATAATATCTTGTGCATGGGTTGCTCCTGAAATGCATGTAAATCCGCTATTACAAGGCGCAGCATACAGGAGTCATGTTTAGATCAGATAAAGGTTTCTTTGGGATTCTATCAAGGGAGACGCAAGGATGCTTGTTATGACGAGAATGCTGCCGTTCGGTCTGGTCCTGGCAGCGCTCACGCTGCTGCCCGCATTGCCTGCGCACGCGCAGGGTACGGCACCGGCGGAGCCAGGCGCGCCGGTGCTGGTCAACCCCGGCTTCGAGTGCGGGCAGGGTTATCATGCGCAGCCGGGCATCAATGGCATGGTGCCGAACGGCTGGACCGCGGCGGTGCTCAACGGCACGCCCCATATCAACAGCACGCAGCTCTGGGGCCGCGGCGGAAGCTGCGACCCGGCTGACATGCGCTGGGAGAAGCTGGAGGGCCACGACAGCCTCATCATGCTGGCCTATCCGCCCGGCGGCAGCGACCTTGCGCCGCCCTTCGATGCGGCCGTCTATCAGCGCGTTGCGGTGACGCCGGGCACGGCCTACAGTCTCAGCGCGTGGATGGTCAGCCTCTGTGGCGGCAGCGCGATGCCGAACGACTGCCCGGCCGGATATTACCTGTCCAAGCTGGCCGGGCTGGATGCGACGGGCGGGACCGATACGCGCGCGGCGACGGTCGGCTGGGTGGAGGACCGGCGGCCTCACTATATCGCGCGCTGGGTGAACCTTGTCACCGCCGCCACCGCGCAGAGCGACGCCATGACCGTGTTCGTGCGGCTGTACAGCCCTTTCTCCCATCACGGCAACCACGGCTTCGCGGATGCGGTGAAGCTGGTGCGCGCGCCAACGGCACAACTTACCCAGCTCCAGCCCGCGCGCGATACGATCTCGGTCGCATGGACGGGCAGCCTCGGCCCCGACATCGCGGCGATTCCGGGCGGCAACTATCGCCTGTATTTCGAGGTGGAGGTTGCCGCGGGTGTGGCGGCGACCTGGCAGCCGTGGTTGAGCAACCAGCCGGCGGGCGGCGCGGTGCTGTCCATCGGAGGATCATGCGTGGACCGGACCTATCGATTCCGCGTGCGGGTGCGCGCTGAACAGCCCGCCGGGGAGCCGGGCGCGCGCCCCAACCATCGCTTCATCAGCGTGTGGCAGGAATCGGCGCCGGTGCGGGTGGCCCGCACGGTCGTGTGCGACGAGCAGGCGTTCCTGCCGATGGTTCGGCGGTAGGGTGCAGGGTGGCAGGTTGGCTGGCAGGGCCCACGCGAAGAACTTGTAGCTTTGAGCCTTGTGCCGAAGAAGAAAGCGGGCGGCCCTTGCGGCCGCCCCTAAAGGTTTAATCAGGCGCTGCGAGTGCTACCTACCGCCCCGCCGACCAGATGAGCGGGAAGTGGTCGCCCACGACCGGCGCGCCATCGGACACCGAGATGAACGGCTTCATCGGATGGTTGCCGCTGGCGTCGTAGACAGTTTCCTCGGTCATGAAGTGCAGCGCAATGGCGCGGCGCGGGCGATTGCTCGTGTTCGAGCCGGAGCCGTGCCAGGTCAGTGAGTGGTGGAAGTGGACGTGCCCTTTCTTCACCGGCGTCGTGACCACGTACACCGGATGGCCCTCGAACTCGTCGGGGAGGGGTGCGCCGTCAGGCACGGAACGCAGGAAGGCATCGCGATCGCCCCACTTGTGCGAGCCGGGGACCATGTACATGCAGCCGTTGTCCAGGTCTGCATCATCCAGCGCGACCCAAGCGGTAATCTGCGCGGTCTTGGGCTGCAAGGTGGGCCAGGCCGGCGAGTCCTGGTGCCAGTGGAGCCGGCCGCCGTGAGCCTGGGGCTTGTACTGAATCTGGTCGTGCCAGATGCGCAGCTCGCGCGCGCCGGTCAGTTGGGCGGCCATCTCCGCGATCCGCGGGTTAGTGATCAACTGGCGGAAGGCCGGGCTGGCCTCGTAGATGTTGACGATCTGCCAGATCGGCCGGTTGTCATCGTTGGTCAGATTGCGCAGGAGCACGGGCTGCTGCACCTGGGGGTTGTTCCGGTCGTCGATAACTCGCAGCGTCTCCGCGCGCAGCACCTCGACGGTCTCATCATCCAACACCGGGCCGCCGTTGACGAATCCGTTGCGGCGATACAGTTCCATCTGTAGTTCTGATAGGCTCACAGTTCCCTCTCCCATCACGGTGATGTCAGGATAGTACGCTTGCACGCCGCAGCATGGGGCTGGCGCAGGGAGAGAGTATAAAATGGCCCCCGCTCGGCGTCAAATCGCAAGCATCATTCTATCGTCATACAAATCGAGAGACGGTGAGATGCAATCCATCTGCAAGGGCTTTTTGTGTATTTTAGGGGGTATGATGGGCGGCTCAGCCGCCCATCATACCCCCTAAAGAGGATTTTTCTGCCTGAGCACGAATAAGGTCAGGGCATCACAGAGAGCGCATCCAGATATTGCGGAAGCGGATCGGGTTGCCGTGATCCTGCAACTCCAGCGGACCCTCCGCCGGATGCGGGGTGTTATAGTTCGCCACAATCCTGTGGTTAGTCGGGCCCTGGGCCGCCTGGCAGTGCTGCACCAGGACGTTGTTGAGGAACACCGTCAGGCGTGCAGGCTGGATGAGCTTGCCTTCAGCGTCCCAGCGGGGCGCAAGGAAGACGATATCGTAGGTCTGCCACTCGCCGGGCCGGCGGCAGGCGTTCGCCAGGGGCGGGAACTGGCCGTAGATGGCCCCACAGGTGCCGTCGGCATAGGTGTAATTGTCGTAGTTGTCGAGCAACTGCACCTCGTACAGGCCCAGGAAGAAGACACCGCTATTGCCGCGGCCCTGACCCTGGCCGACGATCTCGGTGGGGGTGGCAAACTCGAGGTGCAACTGGCAATCACCGAAATGGGCGCGCGTGCGGATGTTGCCTGTCCCGCGCACTACCTCCATGTAGCCGTTCTCGACCTTCCAGCCGGCAGCCTCGCCCGTCTTTGCGCTGACCCAGGCCGAGGCATCAGTGCCATCGAACAGCACGGTTGCATCCGAGGGCGGTCCGCCCGCGTCACCCGGCGTCACCACCGGCGGCTGCGGACGATAGGGGTCGTGTACGTGCCACTCCGAACCGGGGACGAGGGGGGTGTCAGTGTAGCCATCCACGGCTACCCGCTTGAGCTCCATGATTCTGCCTCCTGAGGGAAATGATGGAAAAAAACCTTTTTGCCCAGTCAGTATACTCCGATTGTCCGTGAATGCCTAGTTTCGATTGCCAGGAATGTGACGCCATTTGAAGATTGAAGTCGAGGCTTCAGCCGGTTAGGTTGCCTGTGTGCGTCTACGCCCAATGCGGCTGGAGCCTTGCCCCCAGGCACATTGGGAGTTCCTGGTGTGGCCGTGTGGCCCAGGAATTCCAAATGTAAGTTGCCAGGCATCCTGAGCGGAGGGCGTTGCGGAGCAACGCACGCAGTCGCAGGATAGCCACTGTGCAGGCATGCTGAGCAGAGCGCAGCATGCCTGCATTCTCGCGCACATTTGGAGTTCCTGGTGTGGCCGCATTGCCTTGACACAGGCGCACGTTTGGACTATGCTTGTCCCGTAATTTTTTGCTGATTGTATGCTTGCCTGTCAGACCAGACCTGGGTGCGGAGGGCACGAATATGGATGCTGAAGCGAAGAAGTCGAAGATTGCGTGGTATCGCTCACCGGTGGACCGGCAGACGCTCGCCCGGCTGAACCAGCGGAGCGACCTCAAGGGCTTCGCGCAGACGTTGGGCCACCTTGGGCTGCTCGTGCTCACGGGTGCGGCCGCGTGGTATGCCGCAGAGCATCTCCCCTTGCCGGTGACGCTGTTGCTCTTGTTCGTCCACGGTACGTTCTACGCCTTCCTGCTCAATGGATTTCACGAGCTGTGTCACGCGTCGGTGTTCAAGACCAAATCGCTGAACACGGCCTTCCTCTACATCATCAGCTTCCTCGGCCAGTTCAACCCGGTGCTGTTCTGGGCGAGCCACCAGGAGCACCACAAATACACGCTGCACCCGCCGGACGATCTCGAGGTCGTCCTGCCGGTCGAGCTGACCCTGGCGAGTTTTCTCAAGAGCGCAGTCGTCAACCCGTGGGGCTTTGTGGGCCGCTGGAAGGGTGTCATCCGCTTGAGCCTGGGCAAACTCGAAGGCGAATGGGAGCACGCCCTGTTCCCCGAAACCGCGGTTGAAGCTCGCAAGCGGCTGTTCAACTGGGCGCGCATCCTGCTGGTCGGCCATCTGCTGCTGACGGTCGTCTCGCTGCTGTTGGGCTGGTACATGCTGCCAGTGCTGATTACGCTGGCGCCGTTCTACGGCGGTTGGCTGCTTTACCTGTGCAACAACACGCAGCATGTGGGGCTGCAGGACAACGTGCCCGACTACCGGCTGTGCTGCCGGACCATCATCTTGAATCCGTTCCTGCGCTTCGTCTACTGGCACATGAACTTCCACACCGAGCATCATATGTACGCGGCCGTGCCGTGCTACAACTTGGGCAAGCTGCACCAGGCCATCAAGCCGGACCTGCCGCACTGCCCGGTCGGGCTGGTCGAGACATGGCAGGGCATCATCGCCATCCTGCGCAAGCAGAAGGTCGATCCGGCCTACGAGTATGTGCCGGACCTGCCCGCGCAGGCAGGCGTTTAAGTCTGACCACGCGGATGGCGACACTTTACCAGGAGATGCGCTGATGACGACCACTTCCGCCGCAGCGTTCGTCCCCGCGGGCCAGGACATCTACGGCCAGCGCTGGGGCCTGGGCGTCAGCACGATGGCGTTCAAGGTTGCCGGACAGGGCGAGCAGGGCCTGTTCGTGCTGGAGAATACCTTCCATGCGCAGGGCGGCCCCGCCCGCCATCTGCACTACGCGCAGGACGAATGGTTCTATGTGCTCGAGGGTGAGTTCATCGTCGAGGTCGGCGGGGAGCAGTTCCGCCTGCGTCCGGGCGACTCGGTGCTTGCTCCGCGCCGCGTGCCCCATGCGCCCGCCCATGTGGGCGATGCCGTGGGGCGTCTGCTGGTAACCTTCTCGCCTGCAGGCCAGATGGAGGCCTTCTTCCGGCTGGTGACGCCGGAGAACCGGATGCCCGTGCCAGACCCCGCGCTGTGGCGCGCCTACGGCATGGAGGTCACGGGGCCGCCGATCGAGATTCCCTGATATGGTGAAGCCCCCTGAAGTGAGTTGCCCCCTGACGTGCTCCGATTATACCACCGCTCATCGGGGCCAAGTTGCCTGTGTTACAGAGCCGGTTTCTGTGGGCCTGCTGACGGACGCGAGACCTTATGGTACGAGGTAGCTCTGAATACTTACATTTTCCGCCCAAGTTGGGGAACGGCCGATTGCGTGCTATACTTGTCTGTCAGATTACCTTTTGGAGCCTTTTTTGCACGAGTTATCCATCACCCAGGGCATCCTCGACATTGCGCTGGCCGCGGCGCGGGATGCGAACCTTGCCCGCGTGACAGCCGTCCATCTCGTCGTCGGCGACCTGAGCAGTATCGTAGATGACTCGGTGCAGTTCTACTTCGACCTGTTGAGCAAGGGCACCGCTGCGGAAGGGGCCAGCCTGACCTTCGAGCGGCGGCCCGCGATCCTGACCTGCGCGGCGTGCAGCCATACCTTCACGGTCCGCCCACCGCTGCCGCCGGCCTGTCCGGCCTGTGGAGCTGCGCGGCTGCGCGTGACCGGCGGCCGCGAGTTGCGCGTCGAGAGCATCGAGGCGGACGGGCAAGGACAGACAGATTGAAAATCGACATCACCAAGCGCATTCTAAGCGCGAACGACGAGGTCGCGGTCGAGAATCGCGCCTTTTTCGATAGCCACGGCATTCTCGCCGTCAATATCATGGCCTCCCCGGGCGCAGGCAAGACCAGCCTTATCCTGGCGACTGCGCCGCGCTTGCCGGCTGATCTGCGCCCCGCGGTCATCGAGGGCGACCTTGCGTCGAGCATCGACACGGATACCCTGCTTGCGAGCGGCATCCCCGCAGTCCAGATCAACACCGGCGGCAACTGTCACCTGGACGCGCCGATGGTGCGTGCCGCGCTGCCGCGGCTGCCTCTGGATATGACCTCTCTGCTGTTCATCGAGAACGTCGGCAACCTCGTCTGCCCGGCGGAGTTCGACCTGGGCGCGCAGGCCGCAGTCGTCGTCGCCAGCGTGCCGGAAGGGCATGACAAGCCGTACAAGTACCCTGGCATGTTCGCGTCCGCGGACGCGGTGCTGCTCAACAAGGCGGACCTTATCGCCTACTTCGACTTCGACGTGGCGTATTTCCGCCGCGGGCTGGACATGGTCAACCCCGACGCGCCGCTGTTTGTCGTCTCCTGTCGCACCGGCGACGGGCTGGACGCGTGGGTGGCGTGGCTTGCGCGTACGAAGTTGCAGGTTGAAAGTTGAGAGTTCAGAGGACACAGGCTCATTGGACGGAGTGAACGAGCAACCTGTAACCCTGCAATCTGAAACCAGCGACCGTATGCGTTTGCGCGTCGAAATCCACGGTGCAGTGCAGGGGGTTGGCTTCCGGCCCTTCGTCTACCGGCTTGCAACGGAGCTGGGGCTGGCCGGTTGGGTCATCAACGACACACGGGGCGTGTTCATTGAGGTCGAGGGCGCGGCCCCGATGCTCGAAACGTTTCTGGCGCGGCTGCCGCATGAGGTGCCCCCACGCGCAATCGTACAGACCCTGGGCCACGCGTGGCTGGTGCCCGCGGGCTACACCCGGTTCGAGATTCGCCACAGTGACCAGGGCGGCGCCAAGACCGCGCTTGTGCTGCCCGATGTGGCTGCCTGCCCGGAGTGCCTCGCAGAGGTGGTCGACCCGGCCAACCGCCGCTATCGCTACCCGTTTACGAACTGCACCAACTGTGGCCCCCGCTTCAGCATCATCGAGGCGCTGCCCTACGACCGGCCCAACACGACGATGCGCCGCTTCACGTTGTGCCCTGCGTGTCGGGCGGAGTACGATGACCCTGCCAACCGCCGGTTTCACGCGCAGCCCAATGCGTGCCCCATCTGTGGGCCGCAACTGGCGTGGATCGAGCGTGCGGAGGGCAGTGATCCTTCGACTGGCGTCGTCTCGTCGGGTACGTTGAGCCGTCCACCCGCCCAGGACGGTGCGTATCGCACGACCGCACGCGGGGATGCCGCGCTGCGCCGCGCGGCAGAGGCGTTGGCCGCGGGGCAGATTGTCGCGGTCAAGGGGCTGGGCGGCTTTCATCTGATGGCCGACGCGCGGGATGCTCGTGCCACGGGCCGGCTGCGTGAACTGAAGCGCCGGGGCGACAAACCGTTCGCAGTCATGGCTCCCACCCTCGCCTGGGTGCGAGAGCATTGCGAGACGCCGTCCGCCGCCGAGACGCTGCTGACGTGCGCTGAAGCGCCCATCGTCCTGCTGCGCAAGGTCGGTACCGCGGGGGTGGCCGAGGCCGTCGCGCCGGGCAACCCGTCGCTGGGCGTCATGCTGCCGTACACGCCGCTGCACCGCCTACTGCTGGACGAGGTGGGTTTCCCGGTCGTGGCGACGAGCGGCAACCTGGCGGACGAGCCCATCTGCACCGATGAGGCGGAGGCACTGGACCGGCTGGGCGGCATCGCAGATGGCTTCCTGGTCCACGACCGGCCGATCACCCGGCACGTAGATGACAGTGTGGCATGGATCGTGGGGGGCACGCCGCGGCTGCTGCGCCGCGCGCGGGGCTATGCGCCGCTGCCTGTGCTGCTGCCCGCGCCTGCGCCGGCCATCCTGGCTGTCGGTGCGCACCTGAAGAACACGGTCGCGCTGAGCGTGGGCCGGCAGACGTTCATCAGCCAGCACATCGGTGATCTCGAGACACCGGAGGCGCTGGCGGCGTTCGAGCGGGTCATCGCGGACTTCCTGCGGTTGTACGAGGTCGCGCCGGTCGCGATCGCACATGACATGCACCCGGATTACCAGTCGACGCGCTGGGCGCGCGAGGCTGCGGCGGCATCGGATACGAGCTGGCGTGATGTGGCGCGCATTGCCGTCCAGCACCACCACGCGCACCTGGCCGCCTGCCTGGCCGAGAACCATGTCGCGGGCCGTGCGTTGGGTGTGACATGGGATGGCACCGGGTATGGTCCCGACGGCACGATCTGGGGCGGGGAGTTCCTGCTAGGTGATGCGGCGGGCTATACGCGCGTCGCGAACCTCCGCCCGTTCCGGCTGCCGGGGGGTGATGCCGCGGTGTATGAGCCGCGACGGGTCGCGCTCGCGCTGCTGTACGAGTTGTACGGCGACGCGGCCTTCGAGATGGACCTGGCGCCAGTCCGCGCATTCAGTGCGGGCGAGCGCCGCGTGTTCCGGCAGATGCTCGTGCGCGGGGTCAACGCACCGCTGACCACCAGCATGGGGCGCTTGTTCGACGGTGTTGCTGCACTCGTGGGCTTGCGCCAACAGGTGTCGTTCGAAGGGCAGGCCGCGATGGCGCTGGAGTTCGCCGCGGACTCGGACGAAGCGGCCGCGTATCCGTTGGCCCTCGTCACCGGCATAGGTGACGCTCGGCTGCTGGATTGGGGGCCGGCTGTGGAGGCGCTGCTGGCGGACGTGGCTGCAGGCGAGCCGGTGGGCCGCATGTCTGCACGGTTCCACAACGGGCTGGTCGCCGCAATCGTGGACGTGGTGCGTGCGACCGGGGAGCGGCGGGTTGCGCTGACGGGGGGTTGTTTCCAGAACCGGCTGCTGACCGAACGCGCATCCGCCGTGCTGGCGGATGCGGGCTGCGAGGTGCTGCTGCACCGGCAGACGCCGCCGAATGACGGCTGCATCAGCCTCGGGCAGCTCGCGGTCGCTGCCGCCAGATTGGATTTAGCTGCAGAAAGCGCAGAGGCGTAGCAAGCCTCTGCGTTCGCTGGACTCTGCGGCTCAACTTATGGAGTGGGAATATGTGCCTGGGAGTGCCCGGGAAGATACTTGAGATAACCCCTGGTCTGCCGGGGATGCCGATGGGCCGTGTGAGCTTCGGCGGGGTCGCCAAGGAGGTCTGTCTTGCCTATGTGCCGGAGGCCGCAGTCGGTGATTACGTGATCGTGCATGCGGGATTTGCGTTGAACACCCTCGACGCGGAGGAGGCGCAGGAAGTCTTCGAACTGCTGCGGCAGATGGGCGAGCTGGACGAGGCTGTCTGATGCGCTACATGGATGAGTACCGCCGCGAGACAGATGCACGCAAGTTCGTGCAGGCGATTCGCCGCGCGACGATGCGCCCCTGGACGATCATGGAGATTTGCGGCGGGCAGACGCACACGCTGATCCGGTCCGGCATCGACCAGTTGCTGCCCGACGCGCTGACGCTTGTCCACGGGCCAGGCTGCCCGGTCTGCGTCACCCCACTGGAGCTCATTGACCGTGCCATCGCTATCGCGCGGCGGCCCGAGGTCATCTTCACGTCGTTCGGGGACATGCTGCGCGTGCCCGGCTCCACGACCGACCTGCTCAGCGTCAAGGCGCAGGGCGGCGACGTGCGCATGGTCTACTCGCCGCTCGACGCACTCATGCTCGCGCAGAAGCACCCCGACCGGCAGGTTGTCTTTTTCGCGGTCGGCTTCGAGACTACCGCGCCCGGCAACGCGATGGCCGTCTGGCAGGCGCGGCAACTGGGGCTGGCGAACTTCTCGATTCTCTGCTCGCACGTACTCGTGCCGCCTGCGATGGAGGCGATTCTGGGCGCTGGGGCTGCCGAAGGCGGGTCCGGAAACCGGGTGCAGGGCTTCCTCGCGGCGGGCCACGTTTGCACGGTCATGGGCTATCGCGAGTATGAGCCGATTGCCGCACGCTACTGCGTGCCGATCGTTGTGACCGGTTTCGAGCCGCTGGACCTGCTGCAGGGCATCTACATGACGGTGCAGGCGCTGGAGGCGGGCCGCTGCGACGTGCAGAACCAGTATGCCCGCGCGGTCACTCGTGACGGCAACCGTGCCGCGCAGGAACTCATCGGCAAGGTCTTCGAGGTCACGGACCGCCAATGGCGCGGCATCGGGCTGATTCCCGCCAGCGGTTACCGGCTTCGCGCGGAACTGGCTGACTTCGATGCAGAGCGCCGGTTCGGGGTTGCAGACATCACCGCGCCGGAGTCTACGGTCTGCATTGCGGGCGAGATTCTGAAGGGCCATCGCAAGCCTCACGACTGCCCGGCATTCGGCACGCTCTGTACGCCCGAACACCCGCTCGGCGCGCCCATGGTGTCCAGCGAAGGGGCCTGCGCCGCCTACTATACTTATAGGTCTGCCCAGCCGTGAATCTTCAATTTTCAATCTTCAATCTGCAATGTCCCATCCCGATCAGTGAGTACCCCACCGTCACCCTGGCGCACGGGGGCGGCGGTCGCCTCATGCAGATGCTGATCGAGCGCATGTTCGTGCCCGCGTTCGGCCACGGAGGGCAGGCCGCGCTGCACGATGGGGCGGTGGTGGACCTCACCCCCCCGGCCCCCTCTCTTGACGCTGCGGCCTCAGGAGAGGGGGGCAGGGGGGTGAGGTTGGCCTTCACCACCGATTCCTTCGTGGTCAGCCCGCGGTTCTTTCCTGGCGGCGACATCGGGTCACTCGCCGTACATGGGACCGTGAACGACCTCGCGATGTGCGGAGCGCAGCCGGCTGCGCTCTCCGTCGGGTTCATCCTCGAGGAGGGGCTGCCGATGGACGAGCTATGGCGCATCGTCACTGCGCTGGCGGCCGCAGCGCAGGCCGTGGGT
>JAKPQT010000210.1 GCA_029555885.1 Chloroflexota bacterium
TGCCAACACAGCGAACCGGCCATTCCAGCGCCACCACGCCATCTCATCGCTGCTATTCTACGCGGGCGCCTTCATCTATGAGATCGTGGCCGTGGTGGTCTACGTCATCCTGGGGACGATCACGCTGGGCTGCGGGTTTGCATGCCTCTGGGTCATCTTCTTCGTGCCCCATGCGCTGGCCCTCTATTACGCCTTCCAGGCGTACAGCGGCAAGCGCGTGAAGATGCCGCTGCTGACGGACCTGGGCCGCGGGCAGGGCTGGCTGTAAGATTTTGTTAAAAGGGTCGGGCTGAGAGGCGAGTTTCACTCGCCTCTCGACCCGACCCCTTCTCTGTAACTAATACAAGAACGGGATCAGCTTCCGCACCTGCCGGCGATATTCTGCATAATCTGCATAGGACTCAGCCAGCCAGCGTTCCTCCCGCCGCGACTTCAAGTCAAAGAAGGCGAACAGCGCGACGGCCAGCACGATACCTAGCAGGTTCGACCGGAAGAGCGCCCAGCCGAGCGTGCCGAAGATGAGGCCAGCGTAAATGGGATGGCGGACGAACCGGTACGGCCCGACTGTCACCAGGCTGCCGCCTTCGATGGGCTTCGGGAAGGGCGTCAGGTTGCGGCCCAGGGCGACCATCCCCCATGTTCCCAACAGCCCGCCGACGCCCAGGAATACCAGCCCCAACCCACGCACCCAGGTCGGCAACGACACAGGCAAAACGCGCGGTGCCAGAAGGATGACGGCAAATAACACCATCTGCAGCACGAACCAGCCTTCCCCGCGCTTGCCCATCGATCCTCCTGCTAAGACCATCCTTCCGCGCCGTCCGTCTGTTCCGTGGTTGAACTAGCGCCGCGCCATCCGCCGCTCGGTTGAGCCGTAGCAGCCCAACCGCCAGTGCCGGCCCGACTGCGTCAGCAGCCGGTCCGCGCTGGGCGGGCCCCACGTGCCCTGCTCGTAGAACTCCAGCGGCGGCGCGGTCTGCACCTGCCAGCCGCCGGGCAGGGCCGCGCTTTCCTGATCCCAACCTTGCTGGATGGGGTCGATGATCTGCCAACTCAGCTCGATTTCGTCGGCCCGCGCAAACAGGGCCGCGTCTCCGGTCGTCGCGTCGAGCAACAGACGCTCATAGGCCTCAGGCAGCGCGGCCTCGCCAAACTCCTCACCGAAGTGAAACTCCATCTCGACCGAGTGCATCCGCATGCCTGCGCCCGGCACCTTCGTCTCGAACCGCAGGTGGACGCCCTCGTCCGGCTGGATGCACAGGCTGAGGAAGTTCGCATGGGGCGCGCCGTCTTCAGCCGCGCGGCCGCCCTCGCGGCTGCGCACGCCGGCCTGCTCCTGTGACCAGGTGGGGAAAAGCTTGTGTGGCACATCCTTGAACTGAACGGTCACTTCCGTCACTTTGGCGGGCAGCAGCTTGCCCGACCGCAGGTAGAACGGCACGCCCTGCCAGCGCCAGTTGTCCACGTACAGCCGCAGCGCCGCGAACGTCGCGGTGGTCGAGCCGTGGGCCACGCCCTCCGCGTCACGGTACGTCCGATATTGCCCGCGCACCGTATTCACGGGGACGTCTTCCGGCTGGAGCCGCCGGACGGTCTGAAGCACCTTGACCTTTTCATCGCGGA
>JAKPQT010000240.1 GCA_029555885.1 Chloroflexota bacterium
GACCGCATCGCAGGCAACCCCTACGCCGCCATGATGCCGGAGGCGCTGCAGCTCCAGCAGGCGACGCTGGCGAAGGAGGCCGCGCAGGCGCAGTACGACAAGGTGCTGAAGGGCGCAACCGCCGACCAGATTGCCGCCGCCTACGCCGCATTGACCGGCGCACAGTCGCAGCTCGCCCGGCTGAAGCGCGGCGCGGAGCCGGCCCAGATCAAGGCGGCGGAGGCCGGGGTGAAGCAGGCCGAGGCCGCCGTCTACCTGGCGCAGCTCCAGCTCGACAAGACCAGCGTCGTCGCGCCGGCGGATGGTTTCATCTACCAGCTCGATGCGGTCGAGGGCGGCATGGCCGGACCGGGCACGGTGCTCGCGATCATCTTCTCCCACGACGCCAAGATCGTCATCCAGGTGGAGGAGTCGCGCTACCAGGATGTCGCGGTCGGCCAGCCCGTCAGCATCCGGGTGGACGCCTATGGCGACCGCACCTTCGCAGGCGAGGTGTCGGCCATTGCGCCGACCTTCGACTATGCCAAGCGCACGGTGCAGGTCACCGTCCGGCCTACGGAAGGGGCGGCTGAACTCAAGCCCGGCATGTTTGCCACCGTGACGCTGTTGGAGCCATAAGCCCATGAAGCCCTGGGAAATCTCGATCAAGCAACCGGTCTTCATCTCGATGGTCATGCTGGCGCTGATCGTCGTCGGCGTGCTCGCGTATACGGGCATGCCGTTGGACTTCTTCCCGGATGTCTCGTATCCCACAATGGCAATCCTGACCGTCTATCCGGGCGCAGGGCCGCGCGAGGTGGAGACGCAGGTCACCCGCCCCATCGAGGAGGCGATGGTCACGGCATCGGGCGTCGAGGAGGTCCAGTCGCGCTCCAGCGAGGGCTACTCGGTCGTCATCGTGAGCTTCGCGCTGGACAAGGATGACAAGGTGGCCATCCAGGAAGTGCGCGAGAAGCTGAACAACGTGCGCAGCGAACTGCCGGATGACATCTACGAGCCGACTATCACGGCCTACGACCCCTCCTCGCTGCCCATCCTGCGCATTTCGGTGGCCAGCACGCAGCCTGACGCCGCCGGCGACGTGCGGCAGGTCGTCACCGATGAGATTCTGCCCCGGCTGCAGCGGCTGGACGGGGTGGCCGACGCCGTGGTGACGGGCGGCCGCGAGCGCGAGATCCAGGTGTTGCTGGATGCCAATGCACTCAAGGCCCGCCGGGTCGCGCCGCAGCAGGTCATCGGCACCATCCTGGCGGAGAGCTACAGCATCCCCAGCGGCAGCATCGAGGAAGCCGGCCAGAGCCTGCTGCTGCGCACGCCGGGCAACTTCAGCACGGTCGAGGACGTCGCGAACCTGCAGGTTTCGACGGCGCTGGGCGCGGTGCGGGTA
>JAKPQT010000248.1 GCA_029555885.1 Chloroflexota bacterium
GACCGCATACAGTGCAGCCGCTGCTGGGTGCGGTGGCTCAAGGAGCACGGCATCTGGTCGCCGCTGCCGAGCGACTTTGTGGACATCTACCGCGCCAAGCGCAAGGCCGCACGGGAGGCGCAGGGATGATCGCACCGACCCCATACTACGACCACGACGGCATCACTCTCTACCACGGCGACTGCCGCGATGTGTTGCCGCTCATCGTTCAGCCGCCGGTGTGCATCACTGACCCGGTATGGCCGAACAGCGTGTTCCCGAACATCGAAAGCCCGCAGGCGCTGATGGCTGAGATGACGGAGAGGCTGACCTCGGAGACGCTGGTGGTGCAACTCGGATGCGACTCGGACCCACGATTCCTGTCAGCTGTCCCGGACCGCTACCCATTCCGCCGCCTGTGCTGGCTTGAGTATGTACGGCCGCACTACAAGGGCCGGACGCTCTATACGAGCGACGTAGCCTATGTCTTTGGCGCGTTGCAGCCATCGAAGCCGGGGGCGCACGTTATGCCCGGGCGCTACCTACAGACGAAGACAAACAAGCGCAAGAACGGACACCCCTGCCCGCGCAACATCGACCACGTTCGCTGGCTCGTTCAGTGGTTCGGCGGTGACGCCATCCTCGACCCGTTCGCTGGAAGCGGCACGACGCTGGAAGCGGCCAAGTCGCTCGGGCGACATGCTGTTGGCATCGAGTCTGACGAGTCGTACTGCAAGATGGCCGTTGCGCGGCTGGCGCAGGGGGTGCTGCTATGAGTGACACCGTGTGCCGCGACTGCGGCCGGACCGTTGACCTGAGACACATACCGCCGACCTGTATGCCGCGCCGCGACCGCATCCAGTGCAGCCGCTGCTTCGTGGCGTGGCTGAAAGCGCAGGACATTTGGGCGCCGCTGCAGTCCGACTTTGTGGCGATCTACCGCGACAAACGGCGGGCGGCGAGGGAGGCGCAGGCATGACAACGATCAAGGCTGTCAGCACAGGCTACTACCACGACAAGCGGACGTGGGGCGGGACTGTGCCGGGGCGACCAGACATAGCCGACGCAGGCGAGTTTGTGGTGGGGATCAGCCGCAACTTGACGTGTCGGTCGTTGCAGACTACGGGCGGCGGAGAGTTTATCGTGCGGTCCGTCCCGCTCTGGCGGCGAGTGTTGCACGTCCTGCACCTGCCCGGCGGTGAGTTGACCATACGCGCAAACATAGAGGGCACTACACGTTTGTGTCACGATAGTGGCGTGGTCAGGATTGTCGGTGACATTGCGTCCGGCAAAGGCGGACCCACGGTGTGGGTCGAGGGCTGCGGGACGTGTGTCGTTGACGGCAACATCGGGCGGCGGATCATGGAGGCGGCGCTGTGAGCTACCGGCTGCTACAGGGCGGCGGCGCAGGGGGTGCTGCTATGAGTGACGCGACCTGTGC
>JAKPQT010000253.1 GCA_029555885.1 Chloroflexota bacterium
GAACAGATACTGCATGAACTCAGCGCTTCTGATAAACTGCATCGGAGACCTCCACGGCTAAGAAGGACGGTTTTTGCACTATCCAACTTGCCATAGAGGTCTCACTATCTCAAGTGTCCGAACTTCGGTCCGGACCTCAGGAGACTGAGTATAGACGAGAAGGCGTTCAGGTGGTAAACTGGGTTTCCGATTGTCGTCAATCAGCGGGTGCGCCGCCCCCGGCTGCATCCGTCATATTCAGGAGGAATCTGTGAGTCTTTCTGCCAATGTAACCACGGAATCGGCGGCCCTGACCTTTGACGCACTGGATGATCTGTGCGCGAACGTGATTCGCGGGCTTGCCATGGACGGCGTCCAGAAGGCCGATTCGGGCCATCCCGGTATGCCGATGGGCATGGCGAACGTCGCGCACGTCATCTGGAGCCGTTTCCTGCGCCAGAACCCGGCCGACGAACACTGGTTCAACCGGGACCGGTTCATCCTCTCCGCCGGACACGGCTCGATGCTGCTCTATAGCCTGCTGCATCTGGCAGGGTATGACCTGCCGATGGACCAGCTCAAGGCGTTTCGCCAGCTCGGGTCGAAGACGCCGGGCCACCCGGAATACAGCCATACGCCCGGCGTGGAGACGACGACCGGCCCGCTGGGACAGGGGTTTGCCACGGGCGCAGGCATGGCGCTGGCCGAAGCGTTCCTGGCCGCGAACTACAACCGGCCCGGCTTCGACGTGGTGGACCACTATGTCTACGCCATCGTGAGCGACGGCGACCTGCAGGAGGGCATCAGCCACGAGGCGGCATCGCTGGCCGGCCATCTCAAGCTCGGTAAGCTGATCTATTACTACGACGACAACAACATCAGCATCGACGGCCCGACCTCCCTGTCATACAGCGACAACGTGCCGCTGCGCTTCGAGGCCTACGGCTGGCACGTGCAGACCGTGAGCGCGTACGACATGCCGGCGATCGCGGCCGCCACGGTTGCCGCGCAGCAGGTCACCGACCGGCCCAGCCTCATCATTTGCAAGTCGCACATCGCGTACGGCAGCCCCAACAAGCAGGACACCGCGGAAGCCCACGGCGCGCCGCTCGGCGCAGAGGAAGTGCGGCTGACCAAGCAGGCGCTCGGCCTCCCCGCAGATGAGCAGTTCTGGGTGCCGGCTGAGGTGTATGCGCGCTACCGGCAGGCGGGCGCGCGCGGCGCGCAGCAGCAGGCCGCCTGGAACGCGCTGGTCGCCCGCTACAAGGCGGCGGATCCGGAGTTGGGCGCGGCCTTCCAGGCGCAAGTGCTCGACCGCAAGCTGCCCGATGGCTGGGAGGCCGCGCTGCCCGTCTGGCAGCCGGGCGACAAGATTGCCACACGCGCTGCATCCGGCAAGGTGCTCGACGCCATCGGCCCGCGCATCCCGACCCTGATCGGCGGCTCCGCGGACCTGACCCCCTCGAACAACACGCGCTTCAAGGGCGTGACGGACATCAAGCCCGGCGACTTTGCGGGGCGCTACATCCGCTTCGGCATCCGCGAGCACGCGATGGGCGCGATGCTCAACGGCATGGCCGTCCACGGCGGCGTGCATCCTTACGGCGGCACGTTCCTGGTCTTCTCCGACTACATGCGCGGCGCGGTCCGGCTGAGCGCGATCATGCACGCGCCGGTCGTGTTCGTCTGGACGCATGACAGTGTGGGCGTGGGCGAGGACGGCCCGACCCACCAGCCCATCGAGCACATGCTGGCGCTGCGTTCGATTCCTGGGCTGGTGGTGCTGCGCCCGGCGGATGCGAACGAGACGGCCGCAGCCTGGCACTATGCGCTGACGCACCGGGAGAGGCCGGTTGCGCTGCTGCTGACGCGGCAGAACCTGACCGTGATGGCGGGCACTGAGGATCACAGCCAGACGGCACGGGGCGGCTACGTGCTGGCCGATGCCGAGGACGGGCAGCCTGATGTCATCCTAATTGCCGCCGGCTCCGAGGTCAACGTGGCGATGGCCGCGCGCGACCATCTGGCGGAGCAGGACATTGCCGCGCGGGTCGTCTCCATGCCGAGCTGGGAGCTGTTCGACGCGCAGGATGCGGCGTACCGCGAGGCGGTCCTGCCCGCGGCAATCAAGGCGCGCGTGACGGTGGAGGCCGGGGTCACGACCGGCTGGGAACGCTACGCCGGCGACGCGGGCGCGATGGTCGGCATCGACCGGTTCGGTGAGTCGGGCAAGGGCCCCGCGGTCATGGCCTACCTGGGCATCACCGCAGAGAACGTCGTCCGGCACGCGCTGAAGGTGCTGGGCAAGTAACCGGCGCGCATAGAACGCAGATGACGCTGATGAAACTGATCTGACTGATCGATACGAATGAAAAGATCATGTCAATCAGTCCAATCAGCGTCATCTGCGTGCTATTTGCTGATCCCAAAGGAGTGGGCGTGGACCACCTTTTCACTCCCTGGCGGATGGCGTACATCCTGAGCGATAAGCAGGTCGGGTGCATCTTCTGCGACATGCTGGAAGGCGACGACCGCGAGATGCTGATCGTTCACCGCGGCCGCCAGGCCTTCCTGGTGCTGAACCGCTACCCCTACAACAACGGGCACTTCATGGCCGTGCCCTACCGCCATGTGGACAGCCCTGAGGCGCTCACGCCGGAGGAGATGGCCGAGGTCATGGACTTGCTCACGCTGGGGCTGCGCGCGCTGCGCCGGGCCATGCGGCCAGAGGGCTTCAACATCGGCGCGAATCTCGGCAAGGTGGCGGGCGCGGGGGTGAAGGATCACTTCCACATGCACGTCGTGCCGCGTTGGAACGGCGACACGAACTTCATGTCGCTCCTGGCCGAGACGCGCGTCATCCCGCAGACGCTCGACGAGACGTACCTGATGCTGCGCGCTGCGCTGGAGGATGAGCTGCGCGCGTGAGATTGTGCCCTCGCATAAAACGATGTTCCAGTGCAGAGTTAAGCTTCGTAATGGAGGAGGAAGATGGTGTTGAGTCGTTGCCCTCGTACTCATTCTGGCATGGCGTGGGTCCTGTTGCTGGCAGCGCTGCTGGCAACCGCGCTGCCAGCTGTTTCGACGGCTGCCCCGCTCCCAGGCGATGAGATTCGCCTGACGGTTGAGACACCGGACTACCGCCTGGATGATACAGGGTTGCGCGTGCCGGGTTATGCGACGCACGCGACGCCCGGCGCGCCCGCCCTGCCGGTGCGGGTCGAACTGGTGCCGCTGCCCCATGACGGCGCGTGGACGATCTCCTACACGGCGTCCGCGGGCGAGCTGCTGGCGCTGGATGCCGCGCTGCCTGCCGTGTCTGTTCCGGAGCTGAACCTGCATCGGCCGGGCGGCCTGCCCGTGAACGATCCCGACGCAGCGGCAGACCTGCCGGGTGCGGTGCCGCTGGTCGAGCGGCCCGATCCGGCCATCTACGGCGCCGACGCGTTCTATCCCGCTCGGCTCGTCGAGGCCGGGCCTGTCGTGCAGCAGCGCGGCCAGCGATTCCTGCCCGTCCGCGTCTTCCCCTTCCAGTATAACCCTGTGCAGGGCCAGCTTCAGCTACACCGCACGATCGAGGTACGCATCACGCTTACCGCGTCTGCCGCCGATGTCGCAGGGCAGGCGGAAAGCTACGCCGCCGGCAGCCTGACGCCCGCAGCCAATCCGCCGGGCCTGCGCATCCGGACTGCCGAGCGCGGGCTGTACCGGCTCACGTACGGCGACCTGCAAGCTGCGGGCGTGCCGCTGGCGAGCGCGAACCCCGCGCAGTTCGCGGTGTCGTATCTCGGCGCGCCGGTGGATATCGAGGTCACGGGCGCGGCGGATGGTCGTTTCGATCCCGGCGACCTGGTCATCTTCTACGCCGAGCCCTATGTGGGCCGCTACATGGCCCAGAACGTCTACCGCTTCACCTGGTCCGGCGTGACTCCCGCGCGCATGGCCGCGCGGCAGGTCAGCGCCCCGCCCGACTGGGTGCCAGTCAGCATAATCCCGCAGACCATCCGCTTCGAGCGGGACCGGTCCTATTACAGCACCTATGACCTGCCGCGCGACGCGGATCACCTGTTCGATGATTCGCTGTATGCCAATGCCGCTGTGCCGGTGGCCGGGACGACTTACACGCTGACGCTGCGGTACCTGGCCGCGGCGAGAACCGCGCAACTGCGCGCCTCGTTCCACGGCGGCGCGGCCCTGGATCAGGCGCCGGATCAGTCGGTCGCGCTGCGCATCAACAACTATGACCTGGGCGTACACCAGTGGGACGGCAGCGTGACGCACTTAGTCAAGCTGAACGTGCCCGTCGCCGTGCTGGCAGAAGGGGCCAATCCACTACGCCTGGAGGCCGCGCTGGCCCAGTTGCCGGGTCTCACGGGCTATTGGGTGTCGCCTGATTGGGTCGAGCTGACCTATCCCGCGTGGGCGCTGGCGGAGAGCAACCGGCTCTACGTCGAGGGCCAGTGGGCCGGGCCGGCGCCCTCCGGCCCGCGCGTCTATCTGCCGCTGCTATTCTATCGGGCAGCCGGCGCACCGGCGGC
Source organism: Chloroflexota bacterium (assembly GCA_029555885.1). The sequence continues at coordinate 4,518 of JAKPQT010000253.1, forward strand.
GCAACCGATCCCGTTCAGCGCGGGCGGCTTCACGTCCGCCGGCGTCCGGGTCTACGACGTGCGCGACGCGCGGCGTCCCGTCCGGCTGGACGGCGCCGCACAGACGCCCGCGGGCGCGACCTACGAAGTGCAATTCCTGGATGGGGCAGGCGCGGGTGCGGCTTACTTCCTGGCTGGGCCGGATGCGCTACGCCAGCCCGCGGCCATCGAGCCGGATGCCGGTTCTGCCTGGCGCTCGCCGGACGTGCAGGCGGACTACATCGCCGTCGTCCACCGTTCGCTGTGGGATGCTATCCAGCCGCTGCTCGACCATCGCGCGGCAGAGGGACTGCGCGTTGCGAAGGTGGACGTGCAGCACGTCTACGACGAATTCAGCGGAGGCCGCGTGGACCCGGAGGCGCTGCGTGCGTTTCTGTCCTACGCCTATCATAACTGGAACCCCGGCGGCGACCGGCCGGCTTATGTCCTGCTCGTCGGCGACGGGCACTATGACTTCAAGGCCGCCTTTCGTCCCGACATGCCGAATCTGATTCCGCCCTACCTGCTGCACATCGATCCCTTCATCGGGGAGACGGCGGCGGACAACCGCTATGCCAGCGTCGACGGCGACGCGGACTTCATGCCGGATATGGCGTTGGGCCGCATCCCCGCGCGGACCCCGGCGGAAGCGACCGCGCTGGTCAACAAGATACTCGCCTATGAAGACCCGGCTGCCATGCCCGGCGGCGCCTGGCAGAACCGGGTGACGTTCGTCGCGGACCAGGCCGATGACCCAGTCGGTGATTTCCATGCCATGAGCGATAATATCCGGCTGAACACGCTGCCCGGCACGGTGGAAAGCCGCACCATCTACTGGGAGAAGGACTATATCTACGCGAATCCCGGCCAGGGCACACCGGACATGAACACGGCGATCAAGGCGGCGCTGGGTGACAGCGTGATGGTGCAGTGGTTCGGCCATGCGTCGCGGTTCCGCTGGGGCAGCACCCAGGTGTTCAGCAACTTCTCGCTCATCCCTATGTCCAAGACCGCCAGCCTGCCGATGACAGTGGACTACTCCTGCTGGACGGGCTACTTCATCAACCTGTTCGATTCCTCCGGCGACTCGCGCTCGTTGAGCGAGGCGTTCGTGCTGACGCCGGATCGGGGCTCGGTGGTGACGGTCGGGCCAAGCGGCCTGCATGTGGGCAGTGCGCTGCTGGAACTGAACCGGGGACTGGTCAAGTCCGTGTTCAGCGACGGGATCCAGCCGGTCGGAGTCGCGCTCGATGCGGCCCGGCAGCACTTCCTTGCCAACTCCGATGCATGGCTGGATGTGGTGGATACTACGGTGTTATTCGGTGACCCCGCGACCCGATTGCGATTGCCGTAAGCGGGATGCGGCGGCGGAGGATGTATGGCTCCTAAAATCCTGGTTGTGGATGACGAGGCGAAAATCGTCCGGCTGGTGCGTTCCTACCTGGAGCAAAGCGGGTTCACGGTGGTCGAGGCGGGCGACGGGCAGACGGCGCTGATCCAGGCACGGCGCGAGAAGCCGGACCTGGTCGTTCTGGACCTGGGCCTGCCCGGCATCGACGGGCTCGAAGTGGCGCGCATCCTGCGCCGCGAGCGCGACACGCCCATCATCATGCTCACCGCGCGCATCGAGGACACGGATAAGATCGTCGGCCTGGAGTTGGGCGCGGATGACTACATGACCAAGCCCTTCAACCCACGCGAGCTGGTTGCGCGGGTGCGGGCCGTGCTGCGGCGGACGACAGCCGCTGGAGCGCCGGCGGCCGGCGCGTTGAGTGCGGGCGGGCTCGTGCTCGACCTGGCCGGCCATGCGGGCGCGCTCGATGGCCGGCCGCTCGACCTGACGCCGACCGAGTTTGAGCTGCTGACCGTGTTTCTGCAGAATCCCGGCCGCGCGTTCACCCGCCTGGAGCTGCTGGATCGCGTGCAAGGCGAGGCCTATGAAGGCTACGAGCGCACGATCGACGCGCACATCAAGAATCTGCGGGCCAAGCTCGGCGACGACCCGCGCCACCCGCGCTACATCCAGACGGTGTTCGGGGTGGGCTACAAGCTCGGGGCAGATCTGTGAACCGGCTCTGGGTCAAACTGACCGCGGCCTTTCTAGCGGTGTCGCTGGTCGCCATCGGCGTGGTGGCTGCGTTCGCGCTGCGCACGACAAGCAGCCAGTTCCGCCAATACGTCGTGGCGACCGGCATGGGCGCGCAGGCCGGCTGGGTCGATGTGCTGATCGATTACTATGCCGGCCGTGGGAGCTGGGACGGGGTGGAAACCCTGCTGGCTGAGCTTGGGCCGGGCGGCATGGGCCGCGGGCGAGGCGGTGCGATGATGGCCGGCCCCAACCTGGCTATCGCGGACGCGCAGGGCCGTGTCATTGCCAGTAAGAGCGGTGAACTGGTTGGCGAACAGCTACCGGCGGATGTGCTGGCGCAAGGCGCCGCCCTCATGCTCTCCGGCAAGCGCATCGGTACGCTGCTCAGCATCCGCTCGACCGATGCCGACCTGGATCCTCTTGCGGAGGCCTTTCTCCAGCAGGTCAAGCGGTCGCTGCTGTGGGCGGCGTTGGGCGCGGCTGTGCTTTCCCTCATCCTCGGCCTCCTGCTCAGCCGCCTGCTGACTGCGCCGCTCGCGCGGCTGACGCAGGCCGCACAGGCCATTGCCGGCGGCGACCTGTCGCAGCGCGTGGCCATCCATACGCGCGACGAAACCGGCGCGCTGGGTGAGGCGTTCAACGAGATGGCTGCGAGCCTGGCGCAGGCCGAAACGCTTCGGCGCAACCTGATTGCCGATATCTCGCACGAGCTGCGCACGCCGCTGACCGTAGTGCAGGGCAACCTCCAGGCGCTGCTGGACGGGGTCTACCCGCTGGAGATGGCGCAGGTCGCCAGCCTGTACGATGAAACGCGGCTGCTGACCCGACTCGTGGATGACCTGCACGACCTCGCGCTGGCGGATGCGGGGCAGTTGCGCCTGGAACGCTTGCCGGTGGACCTGATTGCTCTGGCGCGCGCGGCGGTGGCGCAGTTCGCACCCGTGGCGGAGGCCGCGGGCGTGCAGCTTGCGCTGGACGCAGCCGACACGCTGCCTGCGGTGTCGGGCGATGCCGACCGGCTGGCCCAGGTCTTGCGCAACCTGTTGAGCAATGCCCTGCGGCATACGCCGGCGGGCGGGCAGGTCACGGTACGTGCTGCGCGGACCGGCCCGGCGGTGCGTATCGAGGTGGCTGACACGGGTTCAGGGATTGCGGCGGAGGACCTGCCGCATGTGTTCGACCGGTTTTATCGCGGCGACCGCAGCCGCAGCCGTCAGGGCGGCGGTGCGGGGCTAGGACTTGCGATTGCGCGGCAATTGGTGGCCGCGCATGGCGGCACGCTGACGGTCGAGAGCGCGGTCGGTGCCGGGACCACGTTCACGATGACGCTGCCGGAAGGCGGAGAGTGACGAATTAAGAATTGCGGATTATGAATTACGGATGCTGTGTGGCCGCTTTAGGCTATGGCGCAGCCATAGCACACTGAGCCACAACAGGGGAGTCCGCATTTGAGAATGCGGACTCCGCGTGTTAACGGGATCATCCTCTTTACGCCGCGACCTTCGTCGTCACGCTGAACTGCGGCGGGGCCTCCAGGTGTTTCTTGACCGCACACTGCTCTGCGGAGCGGATGACCGCCTCGCGATACTTCTCCGGGAAATCGGGCGGCAAGACGATTTCGAGCGATACATGCGAGATCATGTGCGTGCGCGGATCGGTCTCCATGCGCTGCACGATGCGAATATTCTCGGTCGGCAGGCCGCGCTGGCGGCAGAAGCCGAGCACGTAAATGCCGGCGCAGGTGCCCATCGACGCGAGGAACAGCGAGAAAGGCGTCGGCGCGGAGCCGTTTCCACCGCCCATCGGCGGTTGGTCGGTCTTGATGGTATAGGGACCGTAGTGCGCATCCACGCGCGCACCGCCGGGGAATTCGACGATCAGTTCGTTCATGCGTGTCCATCCTTGTAGGAAATGATTGCCAACATGCAATCAGATGAGCCGGGCGGCATAAGGTTACAGTCTCCCCTGATTTTGCTTCACGGCAGGCCCATAACTCGTTCATAACTTCTTCACAGGTGCGCAGTAGAATAAAGGCAAGTCATCCGATGGGTGGCTGAGCGAAATCAGGCGGAAAACAAACTCACGGAGGTAAACCCGATGAAACGGTTTTTGATGGCAGCAGTTTTGGTGGTGGCGCTGACGGCGCTGCTGGCGAGCACGGCGCTGGCCGGTCCGCCGGCCCCGGGCGCTCAGGGTTATGGCATGGGCCGCGGGGTGCAGGCTCAGGATGGCACGTGCGGCACCTGCTTGCAGGATGGCACCGGCCAGATGCGCCGCGGCGGGATGCCGGCGTGGGCGGGGCAGCCCGACGAGGTCGCTACCCTGTTGGGCATGACCGCCGAGGAAATCCAGGCGGAACGGCAGGCGGGCAAGTCGCTGGCGGAGATTGCGGCGAGCAAGGGCGTCAGCGAGGACAAGCTGATCAGCACGATCCTGGACGCCAAGAAGGTTCAGCTCGATGCCCTGGTGGCGGATGGCAAGCTCTCCCAGGCGCAGGCCGACCTGATGATCGAGCGCATGACCGAGCAGGTCAAGGTCATGGTCGAACGCACGACGACCGGCCCGGCGGCTGACCGGGGCCAGCGAATGGGTCAGATGGGGTCCCACATGGGGCGAGGCCAGTTCGGCTTCGGCCAATCTGACGATGACTCGGACACTCAGGCACCCGGCCGGATGCAGGGCCGGGGGATGCGCGGGCGGGGCAACCGCTAAGAGCAACCACGGAAGACGCGGATCGCGCGGAAGAACTATACTTGGGATAAGGTCCGAATCGAAAACGCCGGCCAGGGAGACAATCCCTGACCGGCGTTCTTTTATGCAGCGACCCGTGCTGCGTCAGCGCCGCGGCCGGATGCGCGTGGGTGTGGCAGTCGGTCGGGCCTTCCCGCGCAGCGCAGGCAGCGCGCTGGCATTCGATTCGCCCGGGCTCGGCGGCAGCTCGCTCGTCCAGTTCTCTGCGAGCAATCGGCTGTAGCTGGTGTCTGCGGCCAACCGGCCGTACGTCACCTGGTCAACCACATCGCCCGCCGCGTCCAGCAGCCGCACCCGGCCGCCCGCGTCGTCAAGCACGAGGCCCGTGTCAGCCTGGAACAGCACCAGGTAACGATCACCCTGGAGGGCAGTGCGCCGCGGGAAGGTGTAGCTGTCGACAATCCCGGATTGCCCGATGACTTCCAGCGTCCACCCACTGATATCTACGGCCCGGCGTGCTGCGTTGTAGAGCTCGATCCACTCGTCCTGCGCATCCGCCGTTCCGTCGCGGTCCCAATCGGTCGCCTGCGGTACGGGCAGCAGCTCGTTCAGCCGTACCGACTGCGGCCGCTGCGGCACGACCGGCGTGGTTGTGGGCGTGCGGGTGACGGTCGGGGCAGCCGTCGGCTCTTCAGTCGCTTCTTCCGTTGGAGTCGCCGTTGGTTCCTCGGTTGGCGTGTAAGTCGCCGTAGGCGTGTAAGTCGCGGTAGGCGACGACGTTGGCTCTTCCGTCGGGGTCGCCGTCGGCTCCTCCGTCGGAGTGGCCGTCGGTTCCTCGGTCGGCGTGTAAGTCGCGGTAGGTGACGACGTTGCCGTAGGCGTCGCCGTCGG
>JAKPQT010000269.1 GCA_029555885.1 Chloroflexota bacterium
TCTCGGTGCAGTCGCTGATCGCGCACAAGATGCGCTCATTCCTGACCATGTTGGGCGTGGTCATCGGCGTCGCGGCCGTGATCGCCCTCGTGGCCGTCGGCAACGGCGCGAAGGCCCAGGTCGTCGAGCAGTTCGCGTCGCTCGGCTCGAACCTGCTGTCGGTGAGCGCAAGCACCAATTTCAGCTTCCGCCCCGGCCAGGGCTTCCAGACGCAGACGCGCGAGCTGAACATGCAGGACGTCAGCGCCATCGAGCAACTGGCAACGACCGTCGCGCGGGTGGCGCCTGAATACAGCAGCCGCGGCGCGAACGTGACCTACGCGGGCACGAGCGCACAGCCGAGCATCACCGGCGTGACGGCCGACTATGCCACCGTACGCAACTGGACGGTGAGCCGGGGCCGCTTCATCACTGCCGAGGATAACACCAACGCTGCGATGGTCGCGGTGTTGGGCAGCACGGCCGTCGAGGACCTGTTCGGCAGCGCGGCCGCCAACCCGATCGGGGAGACGATCCGCATCAACCGCCAGAACTATACGGTTGTCGGCGTGCTGAAGTCCAAGGGCGAGAGCGGCATGAACAACCAGGATGATGTGGTCTTCATCCCGTTCCGCACCGCGCAGCTCAAGCTCGGCGGCGCGGGCACGACCACCGTCAGCGCGATCAACCTGCAGGTCCGCTCCGCAAATGACATGAACTTCGCACAGGCCCAGGTGACGGCGATCCTGCGCACGCTGCACGGGATCGGCACCGGCGAGACCGACGACTTCATCGTGCAGAACCAGGCCGATATTCTGAGCACCGTCGAGGAGACGACCGGCACGTTCACGACCATGCTGGCCGGCATCGCGGCCATCTCGCTCGTCGTCGGCGGCATCGGCATCATGAACATCATGCTGGTCAGCGTGACGGAACGGACGCGCGAGATTGGGCTGCGCAAGGCCGTGGGCGCCAAGCGCAGCGACCTGCTCATCCAGTTCCTCGCGGAGGCCATCGTGTTGAGCGCGGTGGGCGGGCTGCTCGGCGTGGGCGTCGGCATCGGGACCGCACAGGTCATCACGCCCTTGATGGGTTACAGCCAGGCCCTCGTGACCGCAAGCAGCGTCGTGATGGCGCTCGGGGTCTCCCTGGGCATCGGCGTGTTCTTCGGCTTCTACCCTGCCAATCGTGCGGCGGCGCTGAACCCGATCGATGCGCTGCGGTACGAGTAGCAGGTTTCAGGTGACAGGTTGCAGGTTGTGAAGGCCAGCGTAGTGAGGCCTTGCATCAGGTTGCGTTGCCGGGTATCATGGTGACACTATGAACCGAACTATTCTCGTGGTGGATGACGACAGAAAAATCGTCGACCTGGTCGCGCTCTATCTGAAGCGCGACGGCTACACCGTGCTGACCGCGTCCGACGGCTACGAGGCGCTGGACATCGCACGGCGAAAGCTGCCCGACCTCATCGTGCTGGACCTCTTGCTGCCTGAGCTCGGCGGCACGGATGTGTGCCGGCTGCTGCGCGCCGAGTCCGACGTGCCGATCATCATGCTGACCGCGCGCGCGACCGATGAGGACAAGCTGCGCGGCCTGGACCTCGGCGCGGACGATTATGTGACCAAGCCGTTCAACCCGCGCGAATTGGTAGCACGAGTGCGCGCCGTCTTGCGGCGCACCGCGCCCAGCGAACCGGTGTCTGAAGACGTGAACTACGGCGACCTCGTCATCAGCTTCATCCGGCATGAGGTCACGGTGGGCGGGCATCCGGCCAATCTGACGCCGACGGAGTTCCGCCTGCTGGAAGCGCTGGTGCGCGAGCCGGGCCGCGCATTCTCACGCTCAGAGTTACTGGATCGCGCGTTCGGCTACAACTACGAAGGCGTCGAGCGCACTGTCGACGTCCACATCATGAACTTGCGCCGCAAGATCGAGCGCACGCCCGGCCGCCGCTATATCGCGACCGTGCCCGGGCTGGGCTATCGCTTTGAGGACCGTCATGTGGAATAGCCTGCGTGTGCGCCTGCTGCTGTCCACCATTCTTGTGGTCATCATTGCGGTAAGCGTGATTGCGTTTGTTGCCACGCGGCGAACGGAGGGCGAGTTCCAACGCTACGTCGAACGCCGCTCCCCCATCGATGACCGCCGGCTGGGCTATGTGCTGGCGAAATTCTACGAGCAGAATAACGGGTGGAGCGGTGTGGCGAACGAGGTCGAGCGCCTCAGCCAGTTCGCCGGCCAGCAGGTCGTGCTGACAGACCCGGCAGGCAAGGTGATTGCGGACAGCGGCGGTTCCCTGGTCGGCCAGGCTGCTCAAGAGCGTTGGGGGCCGCCGCGCGCCATCATCCAGGACAGGGGCTCCATCCTGGGCGCGGTCTACATCGACCCCCTGATAAAGCCATATGACCCGGCCGCGGCCTTCATCCAGGCCGTCAACCGGTCCGTGCTGTTGGGTGCGCTGGCCGCGGGGCTGGCCGCTGTCATTATCACGCTCGTCCTGTCGGGCCGCATCCTGCGGCCGGTCGAGAATCTGACTGCGGCTGCGGGCCGCATGGCGCAAGGCGACCTCAATGTGCGTGTGCCGGTGGAATCGCAGGACGAGCTGGGGCAACTGGCCCGCGCCTTCAACGCAATGGCCGGCAGCCTCGCGAAGCAGGAGGAGCTGCGCCGCAACATGGTCAGCGATGTGGCGCACGAGCTGCGTACGCCGCTGACGAACCTGCGCGGCTACCTGGAAGCCACCCGCGACGGGCTGATCAATGCCGATTATGCGCTCATGGACAGCCTATATGAGGAAACCATGCTGCTCAGCCGGCTGGTCAACGATCTGCAGGAGCTGGCGCAGGCGGATGCGGGACAACTCACGCTCCTGCGTAACCCGACGCCGCTGGCCGGGGTGGTCGAGCAGGCGGTTGCGATGCTGCGTCCCCAGGCCAACACCAAGCAGATTATGCTGGAGACTGACCTGCCGGGCGACCTGCCGCTGGTGGACGTGGATGCGGAGCGCATCGGCCAGGTCTTGCGCAACCTGCTCAACAATGCGATTGCCCACACACCGGATGGGGGGGCCATCCGCGTCAGCGCGCAGGTGCAGGATGGAGAAGTGAAGGTCGCAGTGCGCGATACGGGCGAGGGGATTGCGCCCGAGCACCTGCCGCACGTCTTCGACCGTTTCTACCGGGCGGACAAGTCACGCGCCCGGCAGACCGGCGGGGCCGGACTGGGGCTGGCGATCGTGCGGCAACTGGTCGCCGCACACGGCGGCACGGTGGGCGTGAACAGTGTGGTCGGCCAGGGCAGCACCTTCACTTTTACTCTGCCCGTGGCGAGGTAGATGGCTGCATCCTTCCACTGGCCGCATTTCGCTTGCAACGTTGAGTCGTCTGCCCGCTCAAGATGCGCAGCTTCTTTCCCAGGTTCCTACAGCCCCAACTGCCCCAGGAAGTACGGCCACTGCCGCAGCCACCACGGCCAATCGTGTGCGACATCCTGACCCCAGATATCCACCCAGCAGGGCACGCCTTTCGATTCGAGCACGCCTTTGAGCGCATACGCATCCGCCACCATCGGCTCATCCCAGGGTCCTCGCCCGGCGCAAATGATGATGTTGCTCTGGCGATACTGGTCGAGGAACCAGGGATCGGTCATGTTCGGCAGATAGGCCAGGGGCGTGTTGTAGTACACCGCACCGTCGAGGCAGTCGCCGACGAACATGTGGAGCTGCATCAACCCGCTGAGGCAGATGACGGTGTCGAAGACATCGGGATGGCGAAAGAAGAAGTTTGCGGCATGATAACCGCCCATGCTGGCGCCGGTGACCAGGAGCTTGCCATCCCACCCGCGGCCGCGCAGCAAAGGTACGACCTCGTGCACGATGTAGCGATCGTAGTCGTCGTGGCGCCGCGCCCGGTCGACGGGATGTGCGCCCCAGTTGCACCATGATTCATTGTCCAGGCTGTCCACCGTGCAGACCTGGATGCGCCCGTCCTCGATCGATGACCGGCAGGCCTCGATCATCCCGTAATCTTCCCACTCGTAGAAGCGACCGCCCTGACAGGGGAACACCACGACCGGCTTGCCCGCATGGCCGTAGACCTTAAGTTCCATATCGTGCCCGATATTGGAGCTGTGCCACCGGTGATATTCGATATTCATTCCTGGAGCTCCTGAATATAGCTCGCCGCGGCGATCATTTCCTCCCGGTTGGGCGTGCGCACCAGGTAGGTGTAATCGCCCATCGCCAGGCTGAAGATGGGGCTGATGGCCTCGTGATGAGCGATGCAGTAACCAAACGCGGCCAGCACCTCGTCGTGCGAATACCGGTACCACTTGTTATTCTTACGGCTCACATAACAACAGTAGTACTTGCGGGCGTAGTGCTCCATAAACTTGTTGTTGACCACAACGTTCGCCCAGCCCCAGTATAGGTCCACATCGCAGGAGTAGTTGTACACATCCAGCGCCGGACCGCCCGGCGGCCGGATGTTCACCTCCAGCGCCACCAGCCTGCCCTCCGGCGTGCGGAAGAACTCGAAGTGGAAGAACCGCTCGCGCACATCGAATTCCTTGAGCAGCCGGCGGCCCGCCTCCTCCAGGTCCAGCGCGATATCGCGGTCCGCATAGAAGTAGATGTGGCGGTCCTCGTTGACGACCTCCATGATGCCCTGGCTGTAGACCAGTGACCCGAAGAAGACCGGCCGGCCATCGCGGTCCGCAAGCCCATCGAACGTGCAAATCGTGCCGCGCACGAACTCCTCCAGGACATAATCGACGGGCGGCTTGGTGGCGAAGAAGCGCTCCAGCGCAGCCTCATTGTCGAGCCGGAAGGTGTTGGCTGCGCCGACCCCGATATCGGGCTTGGCGACCAGCGGATAGCCCGTCTGCGCGGCCAGCGCACGCGCGGCCTCGATGCTGTTGACGAGCCCCCCGCGCGCCGCAGGTACGCCCGCGCGCTCGAAGGATGCCTTCATCAATGACTTGCGCTTGTACGCGGCAATCTCGTTGATGCCCGGCCCGAACATATTGAAGTCCGTGCGCAGCTTGGCCTCGGTCTCCATCCAATATTCCGAATGCGATTCGAGGCGGTTGAGGCGGCCATGACGGTGGATGAAATAGCCGCAGGCGCGCAGCAGTTCATCGTAATGGTGCATGTCCCCGACGCGATAGTAGTCGGCCAGCGCCTCGCGCAGCTCAGGACGCAGCCACTCGTAGGGTTCGTCGGCCAGCCCCAGCACGTTGACGCCGAGCCGGGCCAGGTGCACGCTGAACAGATAATAGTTGGGCGGAAAGTGGGGCGAAAGATGGATGTAATTCATTAGGACATCTCTGCAGAGTTGAATACGCGCAAGCGTTACTGTAAGGGTGGTATGGCATCATTCTACATGAGGGGACGTAAGCATGTCAACGCACCCGCCCGCTGGCGCAGGATCAACCTTAAGGCTGTCTGTGATTGGGGCATGGGCTTACATTGCGGCAGGGATGCTTGCGTTAGTCTCATGGGGTACAATCGCTTTTCAAGCACGAGTGATGGGAGAGGAACCATGCAACGCGAGACGTTGGTACGCATCCTGGGCGATGCGGCAGTGATGAAGACAATCGAAACAGCCCTGCGGCGGGTGCTCGCCCTGTGGCGCAAAGATACAGCCAGGGGTAACCGGCAGGCATGGTCCAAGAGCGGCGCGGCGTTTGTGCTCGGCGCAGCCCTGGCCGCGGCAGCAGCCTACGGCTTCAGCCGCCTCAACCGGCAGTTGCAGGACGGCGGCTCTGAGCCGCTTCGCCAGCAGGCCAGCCAGAAACTTGCGCAGACGCGCAGCGCCGTGGAGCACACGGCCCATGTGGCGGGTGAACGGCTGGAGCAGACGCGCGAAGTGGTCGGCAAGACCGCGCAGACTCTCGGCGCACGCGTCAGCGAAACCGCGCCGGAATTGGTCAGCCGCGTGGGCCAGACCGTCGGCCAGACCGCGCAGGTGGTCGGCGAGCGGCTGGAACAGGCGCGCGAGCGATTGAGCACGAAGCTCGACGAGGCTGCTGCCTCCAAAGCCGAGATCGACGCGCAGGTCAGCGACCTGGCGGAGCAAGCCAGCAGCGTGGCCCAGGAAGCGGGCAGCCAGGCGCGGGAACAGGTCGATCGCATCGTTGAGCAAATCGAGTCGGGCGCCGGCGATGCGGCCGCGCAGGTCGAAGCAGTGGCAAAGGATGCGCCTGAGGAAGTTAGCACCCGGCTCGGCGCGAGCGAGAGCCTGGGACACGAAGCGCGGCGGCGAGAGCCGAGCGCTGAGCAGGCCGTCGATGTCGCAGAGATAATCGCAGAGATCGTGCCGGATGTCGAGACCACTGGTGAGGCGGCCGCGGCTGCTGCATTGAGCAGCGGCATGAAGGTCGTCGCGATCGACGGCACGGACATCGGCCGGGTCAAGGATGTACGCGAGGATGGCTTCGTGTTGAGCCGCCCGCGCGGGGCTGACTTGCTTGCCCCGCTGGACAGCGTCTACAAAGTCGAGGATACGCTCGTCTACCTGCGCATCAAGGCCAACCAGGTCGCGCGGCAAGGGTGGGAAAGCCTGCCCACAGAAGAAGCGAACGCATAGGAGTCGATTACGCTGCAAAGCCTGCGAGGTTGTGCCCGCCTTCGGGGAGCACAACCTCGCAGGCTTTACTCTTTCCTTCAACGGATAAGCGCAAAGTCGAACTCGCTGACACGGTTGCCGAACGCCGAGCGGCTGTTGCCGCTGACCGCGCGCACGACATAGGTATAGTTGTCCATCGTGCTGACCGGGTTGTTGTGGGGATACGGCGGAGTCGCAACGACTGCGCAGTTCGTCCCCGGACAGCTCGTGCCCGGCGTGAAGTAGGGATCGTTGATCCCCCACCACACCTCATAACCGATGGCATTCGCGTCTGCGGTCCAGCTCAGGCTGATGGTGCTCCCGCTGCGGCTGATGGTGACTGCTGGAGCAGCAAGCGGCAGCTTGGAAATGGTGATGTTGTCCACAAACGCGCCGCCCAGGCCCACGGAGAGGTCGCTGCCAAATTCCCACCGCACCCACACAGTAGGATCTCCCATGTAGCTCGCCAGGTCTATTGGGACTTCTGTCCAATCAAGAGTACCTTCCCAAAACCCACCGAAGCCAAAGTGAGTCCCGTCCGAGGAAAGATCGAGGGAGAGGTAGTCCCTTTCCTCATACACTTCGGTTTCGAGCCACACCCAAAATCGGACCTCAGCTGCCAAAGCATCGCTGAGGTCGAACGGGCCGTAGATCATTTGGGTCGACATGCCATCGGGATAGGGCCACGTGGCCGGATCGACTGCGTCCGTCCCGCCGCTGGCCGGCCAGGCCGACCAATTTCCCGGCCAATCCGGATACGTCGCGCTGGCCGGCTCGAAGTCCTCCTTGCCCCAGTACCTTTGGAACCCATCGTTGCTGACGTCCGTCACCGTCCACCCGCTGCCGGGCCAGGCGCCCTCGAAGTCCTCCGACATGATCGTCTGCCAACCGGCCGGTACAGCCGGGGCAACCGGCGTGTGGGCAGGTGGCGCACCGGATACCCCTGATACAGACAGCGCCAGAACCACTGCGGCCATGATGACAACGGCCAGCTTGTGCATGGCACACCTCTCCATAACAGCCGAGGCGGAGACGGCGTCGGTTACGCTATCTCCGCCTCGGACACGCTCAGCCGCAGGGCTGAGTCTTAGGGCAGCAGGATGTGTTCAGATTCCTGGCCCACCGGCGCATCGCGGTACAGGAACAACAGACCGGTCTGCGAGGGCGATGCCGTCTGCCCGACGATCGGCGTCAGGAAGTACAGCGGCTTGGTCGAAGAGGTTGGCACCGAGAAGAACCACTGCCCCGGGCGGAACTTCGGCCAGCGAGCCGTATAGCTGTGGTACGACGCGCAATCGAATGGCGAGCAGTCCCATAGATCGCCCGTGAAGTACGCGTCGAACGCAAACACCTGGAACCTGAACTGGCGGAGGGGATCCACATCGATGGCCGCGGCCGGCACCGGCAGGATCCAGTTCTGCGAGTCGAAATTCGAGTTAGCATAGAAGTACGGCCGCGTCGGGCGGATGCCGTTTTCGCCATTGATGTCGACGACGAACACCGCGTTGCGGCCGTCGCTGCCGGTCAGGGCGACGTCGTAGTTGAACACCACGTAGTCATCTACCCCATTGGCATCGCTGTCGATGTAGATGTCGAATTCGATGGGGAAGTTGTGCGAGGCGCGGTAGGGCTTGTCGTACACCGTGATGCCGAAGTCGATCACGTCATCGCTGAGCGGTGCGCCGGGAACGGCGATGACACTCGCCCACCGTGTAATGTCCGGCACGGTGTAGCCGCGCACGCCCACTTCCTTGATGTCGATGGCCGTTGCGTTGATGCCGGGCAGGATGCCGGGCTGGTAGTCCGTCTCGACGCAGTTGCCGCCGCCATCGACGATCTCGCAGTTGTTCGGGCTGACGTCCACCAGCGCAAAGGTGTCCGTGCGGCCGGTCTTGTACGGGGCGGTGTTCGTCAGGGTAATGACGCGGCCGGCCTTGCCTGTGATGCTCGTGTCAGCCGCCTGCTTGGGCAGATTCTGCCACGGCATCCGCACGGTGTTTTCCGCGCCGCCGTCGATTGTGACGAAGCCGTCATACTCGAACAGGGTCAGCGTCGGGCAGCCCGTGCGCGGGTTGATGGCGCCGGGGGCCGACATGTCGCAGTAGATGTTCGTGCCCGCATCGCCAAACGTGCCCGCACTGAGGGTCCAATCCCGCAGGCCCGCAGCGTCCACGGTCAGCGTGACGTCCACAAGGCCGATCCACTTGGCCGGGACGGTCACGGAGCTGGGCGAGAAAGTCACCGAGACGCCCTTGTTGACGTCGTCGGGATAGCGGAAGGAGGCGCTCAGGTTGTAGGTGCGTTCCGCAGTGCCGGCATTCGCAATCAGCACCGTGCGCGTTTCGCTGTAGGTGGTCGCCACGCCGTCATAGCCGAACGACAGGCTGCCCGCAATCGCGTTCCAGGCATTGAACAGATCATTGCCGAACGGGTAGGCGCTGAGGCAGTCGTACGAGCCGTTGTACCACTCCGGCAGGACGAGATGGGTCATCGCATTGGTCGGCGGCGTGGAGACGGTGCAGCCCGGCTCACGCGCGCTGGGATCCGCGCTCCACCAGGCGTACAGGTCCGTGACATCCAGCGCGAAGGTGTCGGTCTCGAAAGCTGCCAGCGAGTCCACCCGGCCCGCGCCTTGCAGCGTGATGGGCGCCAGGAAGCCGCGGCCGCCGTTCTCCAGGCTGCCGCCGATGTAGGTGTTCGGGTTGGCGTTGTTCTGCAGGATAGCCTTGACCAGCGGCGTCATCGAGATGCCGGGACGCACGACGCCCGGATTGGCGTCATTGAGAATGCCTCGCTGCTCCAGGTTCTCCACGACCAGGGCCGCTGCGCCGGAAATCATCGGCGCTGCGCCGGACGTGCCGCCGAAAGCAGTCTTGCCGCTGCCGGTGCCGACCTCGGCAGAGACGCTCGCGCCGGGTG
>JAKPQT010000271.1 GCA_029555885.1 Chloroflexota bacterium
GACCGCAAACGCGTCACCGAAGCGCTGACCCGCGGAGTTTTCAGATGTCAGCCACGCAAGCTCCGCGGCGGGGTGGCGCTGCAAGAGGCGCAGCAGCTCCAGCCCGGTGTAGCCGGTTGCGCCGATGATGCCGATCTTCAGCATGATGATCGCTCCCTGTGCAAATAAAAAGCCAGCACCCGGGTTGGGGGTGCTGGCGCCTGATCTGTCGTAGATGTTCGGCTCGCGCGTGCCCTAGACCGGGGGTTATCCCGCTCCGTTGGTACGACGACGAGGAAAGCGGCGGCCACAGGCCGCTAAGCCACAGGCCGCAAGGCAAAATGCCATGAATCGCTCCGAACAGGGTATGTTGCTAGCATGGGTCATGCCAAAGGCATGACACGCCATCTTTTCACAAGGGCCGAGTTTAGCACAGGTCGTGGAGGGTGTCAAAACTTCATCAGTAGGGATGTTCCGCCGGAACGTCCCTACGATTTCGGCCCCTCGTACACGATCTCGAACAGCACGCGGTCCGGCGATTCGAACATGATCTGGTAGTAAGTGTCGTTCTCGCTCGCTGAGAACTCGGGCCGGTGGCGCGGCGTGTCGAACAGCAAGGCCACGCCCCGCTCGGTCAGATACTCTGCTGCGGTGTCCACATCCGCCTGCGCGGCCACGCCGATGCTCACGTGGTTCATGCCTGGCCCGTCATAGTCATTGGCAACCTGCTTGCCGGCCGGCGTGAACCAGAGGGCCGGCCCCTGTGTCACGACGCCCAGCATCGTATCGTCCGCATAGATGGTTCGCCAACCGAGGAAGGCCATGAGGTCCCGGTAGAATGGCAGGTTGGCAGGATCGATGTTGATTTGCAGGTGGGAGAGGTGTGATTGCATACCGGTTCCTCCCATGGATGGAGCCCGCATCTGAGGATGCGGGCTCCGATCCTACTGCTGCTGTTAGAAGAACAGCGTATACAGCAGTTTGTTGGGTGACTTGAGCCCGGCGTTGGTCACCACGTTGGGCGTCGCGTTGTTCACCAGCGCATCGCGCACCTGCTGCGGTGTGGCGGATGGGTTGGCCTGCTTATACAACGCAGCCGCGCCTGCCACATGCGGGGTTGCCATGCTCGTGCCGCTGATGGTATTGGTGGCCGTGATGCTGGTGTACCAGGCCGACGTGATGGACGAGCCCGGCGCAAAGATGTCCAGGCATGCGCCGTAGTTGGAGTAGGAGGCGCGGGCATCGGTGTTGGTCGTCGCGCCCACGGTGATGGCGGTGGGCACGCGTGCCGGCGAGAACCTGCACGCATCCCGGTTGCTGTTGCCTGCGGCGATGGCGTAGGTCACGCCGTCTGCGATGGAATTCTTCACAGCCGTGTCGAGCGAGGTCGAGGCGCCGCCGCCCAGGCTCATGTTCGCGACCGCAGGGCCAGTTGTATGATTGCTCGTGACCCAGTTGACGCCTGCGATGACGCCGGAGGTCGTGCCGGAGCCGGCGCAGTCCAGCACGCGCACCGCGACCAGGCTCACGCCCTTCGCCACACCGTAGGTGTTGCCGCCGACGGTGCCCGCGACATGCGTGCCGTGGCCGTTGCAGTCGATGCCGTTCCCGCCGTACGCATCGAAGCCAATGGAGGCGCGGCCGCCGAACTCAGTATGGCTGATGAGGATGCCGGTGTCGATGATGTACGCGGTGACGCCCGCGCCGGTGTTGGTGTAGGTGTAGCTGTTGCTTAACGGCAGCGCGCGCTGGTCGATGCGGTCGATGCCCCAAGTTGCGGGGGATTGCGTCGCGTCGATCGTCACAACCTGGTCGACCTCGACGTAGGCCACGTGCGGGTTGCGCAGCAGCGCCTGGACGGCCCGCTCAGGCAGTTCGGCGGCGAATCCATTCAAGACCTCAGTATAGCGGTAGTGCAGCCGGGTCTCCGGCGCCTGTGCGGCCTCAGCAATGGCCGCTTCCACGGCCTCGCCAACCGTGCCATCCTTGAACACCACGATGTAGCTGCCAGCGATCGCGCCGGGGGCATCGCGCGCGATCAGGGGCGCCACAGGTCCATCGCCGGCGGCAAACGCCGGGCTGGCAACCGCCAGAACCAGAAGCACGACCAGACCGACAAACCCAAGCTTCCTGTGCTGCATGTCCAGAACTCCTCTTATGTATAGAAGCGGACGTCGCTGGCAGGCGCCAGTGGCGTTTCGGTGACGGGCCCGGCCATGAGCTTCCTTGATCAGGACGTGCACCGGTAGTAGGCGAAAATTATAGAGTTCAGTTTCTGGATGTCAAATGCTGCCAGGCCGCGAAGGGGTGTGTTTGATATGTTAAGGTTGGCTCTGCTTGGGGTGGCCTTTGGGATGCAGTGTTTAACGATAGAACCGGTTTAGATTTGACACTCCAGGCCACTCAGGCTATACTATCCTTCGCTCACGGGGCTGTAGCTCATCTGGGAGAGCGCTACAATCGCACTGTAGAGGCAAGGGGTTCGAGTCCCCTCAGCTCCACTCGGTTTCCAACCCGATATGCCGGCGACGAACGGAAGCAGTAGGCCAGCTTCGCAGAGAGCGGGGGTAGGGTGCAAACCCCGCGGGTGGCTCGAAGCCCACCTCGAGGCCGAACTCGTCCGGGAGCTGCACAGTTGATGCCGTTCGGCGAAGCCGAACGACGTAGATTGTGCCGGGTCGTGCCCGTTACAGCGCGTGCCAAGTGGTCGGTCACATCATGGGCCTGTAGCTCAATTGGGAGAGCGCTTGAATGGCATTCAAGAGGCAAGGGGTTCGAATCCCCTCAGGTCCACTACCGGCAACCAGGGTGGTACCGCGGAATCCCTTTCGTCCCTGATGACGAAGGGGATTTTGTTTTTCCTGGGCCAATTCGCGTTGTGGAGGAACCTATGGCTGAGAAACGCAGCATCGAACGTTATAACCCGCAGGCCATCGAGCCGCGCTGGCAGCAGCAGTGGGCCGATAGCGGGCTCTATGCCACGCGGGAAGACCCGGACCGCCGGAAATTCTACTTCCTGACCATGCTCCCTTATCCGTCGGGCGACCTCCACATCGGCCATTGGTACGCGATGACGCCGTCGGATGCGGCCGCGCGCTACCTGCGCATGCAGGGCTACAACGTCTTCTTCCCCATCGGGTTCGATGCGTTTGGCCTGCCTGCGGAGAACGCGGCCATCAAACACGGCACCCATCCGTACCGCTGGACGCTCGCGAACATCGAGCGGATGCGCGGGCAGTTGCGGAGCATGGGCGCGATGTGGGCCTGGGACCACGAGGCTGTCTCGTGCGACCCCGAATACTACAAGTGGACCCAGTGGTTCTTCCTGAAGCTGTACGAGCACGGGCTGGCCTACCGCGCGTTCTCGCCGGTGGACTTCTGCCCGACGTGCAATACGACGCTGGCGCGCGAGCAGGTTTGGGGCGAGGATCGTCACTGCGAACGGTGCGGCACGCCGGTCATCAAGAAGGAACTGGAGCAGTGGTTCTTCAAGATTACGGCGTACGCAGACGAGCTGCTGCGCTACGACAACATCGACTGGCCGGAGCGCATCCGCACCGCGCAGACCAACTGGATCGGCCGCAGCGAGGGCGCGGAGGTCACGTTCCGGACCGAGGCGAACGCTGCGGGCGGTGAGGAGCACGACATCGTCGTGTTCACCACCCGGCCCGACACCCTGTGGGGCGCGACCTTCATGGTGCTTTCGCCGGAACACCCCCTGGTGGGCGAACTGACGACTGCCGAACATCGGGACGCCGTGACGGCTTACCAGCTCCAGGCCAGCCGCCAGACGGAGATCGAGCGCACCGCGGCGGACAAGGCGAAGACGGGGGTCTTCATCGGCGCGTATGCTGTCAACCCGGTCAATGACAAGCGCATCCCCATCTGGATTGCGGACTATGTGCTGATGGGCTACGGCACAGGTGCCATCATGGCCGTGCCCGCGCACGATGACCGTGACTTCGAGTTCGCGCGGCAGTTCGGCCTGCCGATCGTGCCCGTCATCGAGCGCACCGACGGCCGGGCCAAGAGTGCCGTTTGGGAAGGCTCGGTGGATGCCAGCTTTGGCGCGAGCCTGATGGCCGCAGGCCTGACCGCGGAGCCGCTGGCCATCCCTGACCGGGGCCGTTTCTATGCGGTGACGCTGGACGGCCATGACCAGGTCACGGCCTACATCTCTGTTTTGCAGGCGCATCTGAAGCCCGGTCACTGGGCCGACGTCGTGGGCCTGGGCTGGCACGTCGTCTTCCCCGGCCATGTGATGACCCTCGACTCGATGGAGGCGGACGCGGCCATCATGGCGCAGATGCACGCGGGCTACGACTATATGCGCCAGTTCCGCACGACGATGGAGATGTGGTGGGCGGTCGAGTGGTATCGTGACGTGCTCTACCATTCGGACTACGGCACGATGATCCATTCCGCTGCGTTCACCGGCACGCCGGGCGAGACGGCCCGGCAGCAGGTCACGGACTGGCTGGCCGGGCGGGGCGTCGGCAAGGCGGCCGTCAACTACCGGCTGCACGACTGGCTCATCAGCCGCCAGCGTTACTGGGGCGCGCCCATCCCGATGATCTACTGCCCGGACTGCGGCGTCGTGCCGGTTCCTTATGCAGACCTCCCGGTTCGCTTGCCGGAGGATGCGGAGATTCCGCCGACCGGCGAGAACGCGCTGAAGTTCGACGAGGGTTTCCTGCACACGACCTGTCCCAAGTGCGGCGGCAAAGCGACACGGGAAACCGACACGATGGACACTTTCATGTGTTCGTCGTGGTATCAGTACGCATATGTCACGCCCTATCACAAGGCCGGCGAGCGGTTGAGCGCGGACGATATGCCGTGGGATGCGCAGACGGGCGATTACTGGCTGCCGGTGGATCAGTATACCGGTGGGCCGGAACACGCCACCATGCACCTGCTGTACACGCGCTTCTTCACGAAGGCGCTGCGGGATATGGGTATCGTATCGTTCGACGAGCCGATGCTGCGGCTGTTCAACCAGGGCATCATCCTGGGGCCGGACGGCAACCGGATGAGCAAGAGCAAGGGCAACGTCATCGCGCCCGACGACCTGGTCGAGCAGTACGGTGCGGATACGGTGCGCGCGTACCTGATGTTCATCGGCCCGTGGGACGCGGGCGGGCCGTGGAATCCGAGCGGCATCGGCGGCGTGCGCCGCTTCCTGGAGCGCGTATGGGCCATCGCGACGGAGCCCCCGCAGCAGTCCTCGCAGACCGACGCGGCCACGGTCGACCGGTTGAGCCGCGAGCTGCGGCACGTCACGCACCGCACGCTGCGCAAGGTCAGCGAGGACATCGCGGCGTACAAGTGGAACACGCTGCTGGCCGCGCTGATGGAGTTCAACAACTACCTGATGAAGGCGCGCGACACCGCGGTCTACGGTACGCCGGCGTGGGATGAAGCGATGGACTTGCTGCTGTTGATGCTGGCGCCAGAGACGCCGCATATCGCGGAAGAACTGTGGCAGCGGCGGCATGGCGGGGATGTGTTCGACCCCGCGCAGAGCATCCACGTCCAGCCCTGGCCGGCCTACGAGCCGGCGCTGGCCCAGGCCGAGACCGTCACGCTGGTCGTCCAGGTCAACGGCAAGGTGCGCGACAAGCTGGAACTGCCCGCGGACGTGGATGAAGCAGCCGCGCGCGAGGCTGCGCTGGCAAGCCCGACCGTCCAGAAGTGGCTGGAACGTAAGCAAGTGCGCAAGGTCATCTATGCAGGCGGGAAGTTGATCAATATCGTTGCAGGTTAGAAGGTTGCAGGTTACAGGTACTGGGA
>JAKPQT010000255.1 GCA_029555885.1 Chloroflexota bacterium
GAATCCGGTCCGAGAACCGGGAATACCTCGCCCAAGTCATCAAACGCGTGCGAGCCTGCGCAGAGGCGGCAGCTATCGCCACCGGCGCGCGGCTGGCTGCCCGCGCCACGGCTGCGATGTACGAGGAGATGCGTCCCAACAAGACCGTGGCGGAGCTGATGTCCAACCACATGGCGCACCTGGGGCGTGAGCTCTGTGCCGCGCCGATGACCAGTAAGGCTTCGACTGACCTCGGCAATGTGAGCCAGCGCATCCCCGCGGCGTGCGCTACGATCAAGATCGGCGAAAGAAGCGTGGCGTTTCACAGCGCCCAATTTGCTGCCGCAGCAGGGAGCGATGCGGGACGCCGCGCACTCCTCGACGGCGCCAAGACGTTGGTCCTCACCGCGATCGATCTGATCTGTGACGGGGACCGCCTTGCGGCGGCAAAGCAAGAATGCGAGGCCAGGTCCATTCAGGCTTCACGCTGACACGCTCAGCCTCTCTCGTACGCGCGCACAAGATACTCGGTTAGCTCCAGCACCCTGATCCGTGCCTTGTTGCGCCGCGCAGCGGCTGCCAGCGTGCGCCGGCACTGCTGGCACGGCGTGATGATGAAACGCGCGCCGGTCTCAAGCGCCTGCTCCAGACGCTGGTCCGCGATCGCGGCCGCCAGGTCAGGGTTTACGGCCTCCAGGTTGCCTCCGCCGCCGCAGCACTGCGCATTCTCCCGGTTGTCCGCCATCTCGACCAGTTGGACGCCGGGAATGGCCCGCAGCACCTGCCGCGGTTCCTCATAGACCCCGCTGTGCCGGCCGAGGTCGCAGGGATCGTGGTAGGTGACAACCTCGTCCAACTCTCCTACTGGCAGCCGGTCGCCCTGCAGAAGGGTGGCGAGAAACTGGCTCGCGTGCCGGATCTCCAGGCCGAGGGGTTCGCCAAGGAGCGCGGGATAGACGGTTTGCCAGGTGTGGTAGCAAGACGGGCACGTCGTGACGACCGTCCTTGCGCCGAGGTCGCGCACCATCTCCACGTTGTGTGTAGCCAGTGCGACGGCGTCAACGCGGCGGCCCATGCCGATCAGGGGAAAACCGCAGCACCACTCGCTGCCGCCCAGCGTGGTGAAGTCCGCCTCTGCCCGGGCCATCACCTGGGTCATCGCGTGTGCGATCGGATAGCCCTGCGGGTAAAGCCCGGTGACGCAGCCTACGAAATAGACCACTTTGGCGCCGGGGGCAAGGTTCAG
>JAKPQT010000306.1 GCA_029555885.1 Chloroflexota bacterium
CCGCCCCTTCATTGGCCGTTTCCGTGGCCTGATTGGCGCCTTCCGCGGCCGTGAGGCAGTTGCCCGCGATCTCCGTCGCGGTGGCCGACATCTCCTCTCCGGCGGTCGCCACCGACGTTGTCTGCGAAGCAACCTCCTGGGTTCCCGCAGAGATGCGTTCGACGTTGTCATTCAGGGCCGCAGCCGCCTGGGCCTGCGCATCCGGCTGACGGCCGCGCAGCGGCGCAGCATAAGGGCCAGGGACGCCACCAACCCGCCCAACAGCGCGACCGGCCAGGCCGGGCTTGCGCAGTTCAGCACGCCCTGCAACCACAAAAAGTGCGCCAGGCAGATACCGCAGGCCCACGCAACCGAGAGGTAGACGAGAGTCATTGAGGGTAGCGGCTCGCGGTGTGAAGTGTCAGGTGCATTGTCGCGCCGGAGGCGGGACTTCGGCAAACCGGACCAAAGGCCATACTGCAACCAGGCGGCGCGAGCATCCTGAGCGGGTGAACGGTGCAACACGGTTATCCGGCTGCCGCCAGTCGAAGGATGCGGCCCCTTCGATTGCGTGCCGGCAAAAACGGGCCGGCACTCCGCTCAGGATGCCTGCGCCAGCGGTTGCATTGGAATTGCTGCTCCGCCCAAGGAGTGCTTGCCGCCGCTGCCGGAACGGATTATACTTTCATGCTATAGTACCCAGCCCGGCCACAAGGGAGCCCGTATGCCTGAAGACCGCCACATCCCGAAACTGCACCGCCTGCAGATGATGCTCGGCCAGTATCCGATCTTGGGCGATGTGATGCGCGAGCGCATGCGCGAGGAGATGTACCGCCGCGGCGTGCTGAACAAGCAGCACTTCGAGAATGAGGTGCGCGAAAAAGCGCGACAGTCACAGCGCCGCGAGGGCATCACGAACCCGTATATCGAGGAATCGAGCGAGGTCTGGGAACGGCGGCTGTCCAAGATACGCGACAGCCTGACCGAGTTCTACTGGGCCTACAACCTCAGCCCACAGCTCTTCGAGGAGCTGGCCCACGAGGTGCTGCACGAACGGCCCACTGCCGAGCAGGTGCTCAGCTTCAACCCGGAAATGGCCTCCATG
>JAKPQT010000307.1 GCA_029555885.1 Chloroflexota bacterium
GAACACGACCGACTGGACGCCATTGCAGGGCCGCAGCGTGCGCGTATGGCCCGACAACGATGCAGCCGGCGCGAAGTATGCCGCCGGCGTAACCGAGCGGCTGCGGGCGATTGGCTGCGTTGTGGAATGCCTGGACGTGGCTGCACTGGGATTGGCTGAAAAAGGCGATTGCGTGGATTGGCTGGCCCTGCATCCGGACGCGACCGCCGACGATGTGCGCGCGCTGCCCGTCACCAAAGTAGTGGAAAGTAGAAACGGCGAAGGCTTCGCACCTGAGCCACTACGGCGTCCGTTGCCGCTTGCCGAGTCCTACCCGCTGGACGCGCTAGGCGACGTGCTGGGAGGGGCTGCCCGGGCGATCCATGACGTTGTGCAGGCACCGGCTGGCCTGTGCGGGCAATCGGTACTGTCTGCCGCGAGCCTTGCGGCGCAAGCGCACGCGGACGTGGTGATAGATGGCCGACGCGAGCCGCTGAGCCTGTGGCACGTGACCGTGGGCGATTCCGGCGAGCGCAAGAGCGGCGCGGACAAGTGGGCATTGCAGGCGCACCGCGAAGTGGAACGCGAGGATGCCGACGCCTACCGGCTGGCGATGAAAGCGCATGAAGTCGAGCTGGCATCGCACAAAGCAGCAGCGCGCGCCGCTGAGCGTGGCAAGGATGCAGAGGCGATTGAAGCTGCGTTAAAGCGGCTAGGGCCGGCACCTGAGCCGCCGCTGGCACCGTGGCTGCTGCTGCCAGAGGCGACGCTGGAGGGGCTGCACAAGCTGTATCAGAGCGGGCGCGGGAGCTTGGGCCTGTTTAATGACGATGCGGGCGACTTCCTGGACGGCCACGCGATGAACCGCGACAACCGCACGAAGTCTGCGGCCGGATTCTCAAAGCTGTGGGATAGCGGGGAGTTCTCCCGCATTCGGGCTGGCGATGGTGCCGCGAAGTTCTACGGCCGGCGACTGGCGATGCACGTCATGGTGCAACCCGTCATTGCCGAGCGCGTGCTGAGCGACGATGTGCTGTGCGGGCAAGGGTTCCTGCCGCGCTGTTTGGTTTCGTGGCCCGCGTCGACCGTCGGGACGCGCACGTATCAGGCATCCGACCTGAGCCGCGATCCTGCACTAGCCCGCTACTGGTCGCGGATGCGAGACCTGCTAACCGATCCGCCGACATTGCGG
>JAKPQT010000340.1 GCA_029555885.1 Chloroflexota bacterium
AAGGACAATACATACCCGCCGGCGATGACGGCGCGAGCAGCACGCGAGAGGGCGCCGGCCTGGAACCACCGTGGCTGCCGGGGCAAGAGACGCTGCAGCAGCCGCTCTGGGAGGACGTCGCCGCAAGCCAGTCCACACCCGAAGGCCGCGACGATATGTACCGGCAGGCCGTCGAGGAAGTGCGCCGCGCGGGCAAGGCCAGCATCTCGCTGCTGCAACGCCGCCTGCGCATCGGCTACTCACGCGCGGCCCGGCTGATCGACCAGATGGAAGCGGACGGCATCGTCGGCCCGGAGCTGGGCGGCACGCGCGGCCGTGAAGTGCTGCCCGAACGCACCCAAAACCAGGCCTCCAATTGAGTTCTCGCCGCGAAGACGCACAGACGCAAAAGGTTGCACAGGACGCAAAAGACGCAAACAGGCACAAAAAAGTTGCAAACTGCGTCGCTCCTTGCGTCCTTTGCGTCTTCGCGGTTCCATTCAGCCAGAGTTCGGAGTGCCCATGACCTCACGCCTTGCCAGCAGCGTGCTGGCCGCCATCCTTCTTGTCTACCTGCTGCTCGGTGTAGCATTCGCCGTCCTGACCCCCGCGTGGCAGGCCCCGGATGAGCCGGCCCACTACAACTACGTCCGCTACGTGGCTGAAACGGGCAATTTCCCGGTCCTCCACATGGGAGATTACCCCCACGCCTACATGGAACAAATCAAGGCCGCGGGCTTTCCGCCCGGCATGCCCATCGACACCATCCGCTACGAGTTCCACCAGCCGCCGCTCTACTACGTGCTGGCCGCGCCGGTGTACACCCTGGCGGGCGGCAACCTGACCGCAGTCCGCCTGTTCTCGGTGATTCTGGGCGCAGGGATTGTCCTGCTGGCCTATGGCATTGCGCGGCGCATCTTCCCGGCGCGGCCCGCGCTGGCATTGGGGGCCGCGGCGTTCGTCGCCTTCCTGCCCCAGCACCTGGCGACCGTATCACAGGTCGGCAACGACGTGCTGGCGGAGCTGCTGTTCGCCGCGGTGCTGTACGTGCTTGTGGGTTGGGTGGTTGGGCATCCTGAGCGGAGGCGGCACGCAGTGCCGGCGGAGTCGAAGGATGCCTGGATCCCCTGGCTGCTCGGCCTGCTGCTCGGGCTCATCCTCATCACCAAGACCACGGCATACATCGCAGTCCCGCTGGCCGGGGTGGCGCTGCTCTGGCGCTGGCGGCGCAAGCGCGCGACCGGTGCAGCCATCGCGCGCGACCTGCTGGCCGTCGCGCTGCCCGCCGCGCTCATCGCGCTGCCGTGGTATGCGCGCAACGTCTGGGCCTACGGCTGGCCGGACATCCTGGGCCTGCGCCGCCACGATGAAATCGTCGTCGGGCAGATGCGCACGCCGGAATTCATCGCGCAGTTCGGAGTGGCCGCCTACTGGCGGCGGACGGTCGAGTGGACCTTCAAGAGCTTCTGGGGCGTGTTCGGGTGGATGGGCGTCTGGCTGGACAGCCGGTTCTATCTGCTCGTCGCGCTCTTGAGCGGGACCGCGCTGGGCGGGTTCGCGCTGCGCGTGCTGCCGTTCCTGACCCGGCGCAGCGT
This sequence comes from Chloroflexota bacterium, assembly GCA_029555885.1. The sequence goes on from JAKPQT010000340.1 coordinate 1,575, forward strand.
GCCGGCCACGGCGAAGTGCCGCGCCGCGTGGCTGCTCTCCCTCTCCGCCCTGCTGACTCTGCTGGCCTACGCGTGGTACAACCTGACCTTCCTCCAGCACCAGGGCCGCTACCTGTTCACCGCGCTCATCCCGCTGGCCCTGGCGTATGCGTGGGGCTGGGATGCCGCGCTCCGACCGCGCAACGCGCGCCTGCTGACGGCTGCGCTTGCCGTCTTCGCGGTTGCGTTGGCTGCGTGGGGCGTCATCGGATCTGCGGGCCTGCCCAAGTGGCCGCTCGCGCTGACCGCCGCGCTCGGCGCCGCGCTCGCGGTCGCCTCGTTTCTCCCGGCCCGGCTGCGCAGCCTGGCCTACGCGGGCGTGTTCGCGCTGCTGCCGCTGCTGGCCGCGTACGCGCTCTACACAGGCATCGTGGGCCAGTTGGGGTAAGACCTGCCCGCGCAGGCATCTACGGCGGCAGTGGTATAATGGCCCGGTCGTATCGGCTGTACTTGGGTTCACGCGGGAGAGTGAGGCATGATTCCAATTCGTGATCGGATTCCGACCCACCGGTTCCCCATCGTTACCGTGGTGCTGATCCTCATCAACGTCGCGGTCTTTCTCTGGCAGATGCTCGTGTTGGGCACGGGCGGCGAACAGGCCCTCCAGCAGGCCGTGCTGGAATACGGCGTCGTGCCAGCCCGCATCGCCCAAGACCCCGGACTGGGGACCTGGCTGACCTTCGTCACCTCGATGTTCATGCACGGCGGCATCATGCACATCGTGGGCAACATGCTCTATCTGTGGATTTTCGGCAACAACATCGAGGATGTCATGGGCCGGTTCTGGTTCATAGTGTTCTATTTCCTGACCGGCTTCGCTGCCAGCCTGGCGCAGGTGCTGTCCTCGTGGGGCTCCACCATTCCGGGCATCGGCGCCAGCGGCGCGATTGCCGGGGTGCTGGCTGCCTATCTGCTCTTCTTCCCGCGTTCCCGCGTGGATACCCTGATTATCCTGGGCTACTTCGGACGCATCACGGCCCTGCCTGCCGTCCTGGTCCTGGGCATCTGGTTCCTGCTTCAGCTCTTCAACGGCTTCCTGTCGTTCGGTGTATCCACGACCGGCGGGACGGCCTGGTTCGCACACATCGGGGGCTTCGTCGCCGGGCTG
>JAKPQT010000346.1 GCA_029555885.1 Chloroflexota bacterium
GCGCCGGTCGCCGGGCGCAGCGTCCCGATGACATCAGTCAGCCGGAACTCGCCCTCCCGGATGGTCTCCACCGTGCCTCTGAGGTGGAACGGGACGAGGATGCGGTGCACCAGGTGAGGCACCTCGGGCACCTCGCCCAGGACGTCGCCCGGCTGCACGCGGTCGCCGGGCTGCACCAGGGGCCGGAACGCCCAGGTGTGCTGGCGGTCCAGCCGGGCCACGCGCGCCCCGCGCGCAATGAAATCGCCGTGTGCGCGGCGGATGGCGGGCAGCGGCCGCTGGATGCCGTCGAACACGCCGCCCAGCAGGCCGGGGCCGAGCTCCACCTGGAGCGCACTGCCGGTCGCCTCGACCGGATCATCGGCGCGCAGGCCGGTGGTGTCCTCGTAGACCTGGACGGTGGCGCGCGTGCCGTTCAGCCGGATGATCTCACCGATGAGCTGCTCACGACCGACATGGACGACATCGTACAGCCGCGCGCCGACAAGCCCCTGTACCGTGATGACCGCGCCGGCAATTCCTCGGATGCGGCCAGAGGGATCATCTTGCGTTGTTGGCGTGCCTGGATTCGACATGCTACCTCTGTGGCAGACGCTGGTTTGTAGCCGGCGCTGTTGCATTTTGACATAATGACTCAGTAGTCTGCAACCCCCACCCCTCTCCCCGCCCCCACTGGCGGGGGCGGGGAAGTTCTGCTTTGTGGGGTTGTGGGACCGCCTCGCGGTCCCACAACCCAATTTCAGGGATTCCCCTCTCCCACACCGCAGTGTGGGAGAGGGGTGTGCGAGCGAAGCGCGCACGGGGTGAGGGTCACCACGATGCGCACGCCCCGGTAAAACGTCTGTGCGAGCGAAGCGCGCACGGGGTGAGGGCTCTGCGCGCCCTGCTACTGCTCTCCCGGCTCCTCCGGCTGGAAGGTAATCTCGAAACCGATGGCCCGGCGCAGCATCCGCCGCACCTGTTCGCGGTGGGTGCCGGCGGCAGCGGTCTTCAAGCCAACGGGCAGGCTGATGACCACCGGAATGACTTGTTTCTCCATCTCGCGGCGCAAGCTGTCTTCCAGCTCGGCATAGTACGGCGCATGGACCGCGATGACGCTGACGTTGCCGGCCCTGCGGAGCGTCTCGATGTGCTGGTATGCCTCCTGGCTGGATTGCGCGATAAGCGTCTCCACTCCGGCCAACTGATAGCCGGGCGCCAGGTCGGGTTCCGTGATAACGATGGTGTGGGCCATGTGCGTCTCTGTCTCAGAAACCGACCTCAGAAGCCGGGTTTCTGCCAGAAAGCCGGCTTCTAGCTCCCTTACTCCAGAATATACAGCTCCGCAGCCACCTGCTCGCGCGGCAGGCCGTGCACCAGGCCCGCAGCGATGATCCGCACGTTGCGCGCCTCGTTTTCCTTAGCCGCAACATAGGCAATGACCGGCGCAATGGTCAGCGGATCGTGGTGGAACAGGGCGACCAGACGCGCGGTCAACTCCCGGTCCAGCGCGCGCTGCAGCTCGGTGAGGCTGCCGTGCTCGACCCAGGCAGCGAGGGCAGGCCGCCAAGGGTCGCCGGGCTGCGACTGCGCCAGGATGTCACAGACGCGGTGGGCATCCGGCTCGTCCAGCAGCGCGATCAGCGGTTCCTGTGCCAACAGGCCGCCGGGCAGATACCACGCGCCTTCGTTAGCGCCTGCCTGCGGTAGGCGCGCGGGCCGGCCACCCGGGTATTCGCGCAGCCGCGCCTGCCGGAGCCGCAGCGCAGTGAGCAGATTTGCCAGGTCACGCTCCCACGCGACGACCTGTCGCACCAGGTTGGTGTTCTCCGAAGGTCGCAGCCCGGCCAGCCACGCCTCGATGTGCGCAGCGTGCTGCCTGTCGAGTGCCGCCTCGAGGATGGCCGGATTGCCTGTAGCGGTCATCTCCGGCAGCGCGCCGCGCAGCGCCCCGGCATAGGGCAGCCGCCACTGCGTTGCCAGGTCGATCATCGCGCGCAGGTCGGGCTGGTGCAGGAGGCCAGTCAGGGCGGTCTCGTCCAGTTCGCCCACGGGCGCCAGCATGCCCGTCCCGGCCCCGTCCAGCCCGCCCACGCCGGCAGGCCCCTGGATCTGCTGCCGTAGCACGGTCAGCAGATTGGTGCGATCCCAGCGTGCAAGCAGGATGCGGACCAGTTGCGCTGCTTCGCTGTCGGGCTGATCCATGACCATGGCGCGCACGCGACCGAGGTGCGCTGTCAGGTCGCGGCGCAGCCCGTCGCGCAACGCGGCCCAGCCGGTAGCGCGCGACAATGCGGCCTCGATGCCCGTGCGATAGGGCGTCTGCGCCAGGGTTGCGAGCAGTTCGTCCACGCTCGTCTGGGCGAGCAGCTCGCCGTACGTCCGGCGCGACAGGAGGCGGCTCTTCATGGCCCGCACGCGCGCATTGAGGTAACCGTAGTCGTCAGGCATCCGGGTCGCCTTCGTGCGGGTCGGGACGCGTGCCCGGCTCATCGGCATTGCCGTCTGCCTGCCACACGGCGGCGACGATGGCGGGCAAGGCAGGCTCGGCCCGCGCCAGCCGCGACTCCAGCGTGTTGCGCACGACGATGCGGTTGTCAGCGGTGCGCGCCTCCAGCCCACCCCAGCCCTTCAGGCGGTGCTCCAATTGTGCATCCACATGCAACTCCGCCAGCAGCCGGGTCAGCAGCGGCTCGTCGCGCGGGGTCACGTTGACGACTGGGGAACTGTCCAACTCGACCAGCGTTTCGTCCAGTAGCCGCCGCAGGATCTCGCCATAGTCCTGGCGGTCGGGCACCGCGGCCAGCCGCGCGCGGGCTGCTTCCAATGTGACATGGTAGGCTTCCTGCCACGCGGCGCTGCGCCGGCGTCCCGCTTCCAGCCGCGTCTGGTACAGTTGGGTGGTACGCTCGTTGTGCCTGACCTCTGCGCCCTGGCGCACTTCTGCTGCGTGCAGGTCTGCGGCGCGGGCCTCGGCATCTGCCAGAATGGCGGCGACGCGGCGGTCAGCCTCCGCCGCGATCTCCGCGCACACGCGGTCGCCCTCGGCCGCGATGGCCTGCAGGATGTCTTCCAGCGGCATGGCCGTGCTCCTCAGATTTTGTTGCCGAGGATCAGCAGGATCATGGCGGCCACGGCAAACCCCAGGATGACCATCGTCTCCGGGATGGCGACCAGCAGGATGATGCGGCCTGCCAGTTCCGGTTTTTCAGCAATGGCGCCCGCGCCGGCCGAGCCAATTTTGCCCTGTGCATAGCCAGTTGCCAGGGCCGCAAAGCCCACGGCGAGGGCGGCTCCGATGGCGATGAATCCCAAATCCATGTCATTTCTCCTTCGAGGCTGTGGCGGGACGGGTTGCCAACCCGTCCTGCTATCTATCCGCAGCAAGGGTAGTATAGCCCCCCTTGTGGGCGTCCTGACGGGTACAAGGCCCTAGGCTACGAGTATTCGGATAGATTCTTATTGGCGTCCGAAGGGGGAGAAAGCGGTGCCCCCTTCCTCGTAGAACTTGCCAAAAAACTCAACATAATGCAGACGCAAGGCATGGATGGTCGGGCTGAACGCGCCCATCACGAGGTTCAGCGCATGGAAGAGCGCTGCGATAATCAATCCTAACCATATGCTGCCGACCATGCCCGCCATGTCATTCGCCACCTGTGCGAGGTAGACGGATGCCAGGCCGATGGCTGCCAGGCGCAAGTATGACAGCACGTTGCCGATGGTGCTGAGGATTTCGATGGGCGCCATCAGCAGGTTGGTCGGCCACTCTGCACGTGCGAGCAGCGCGATGCCAACCAGCAGCGCGGCGACCGCGGGCGTGATGAGGCCATGCGGCAGCCGCTGCGTGGCCGCGGCGATGAGCAGGAAGACGGCCACCAGGCCGAGCAGCAGGCCGCCGCGCTCCGCAAGTTGGTGCTGCGACTGGCTGCGCCACGCCTGCCAGACGCCCAGCAGCAGGCCGAGTACCACGTGGACGGCCCCGACCGCGATGGTCATCAGCAGGAGGCTGGAGACGGCCTGCGGGTCCTCGCGGGCGAGCCAGAGTGGGTGGAGGCCGATGCGGTGGCCGAGCGTGCCGAGGAACTCGCCGTACATGAAGCCGAACACCACGGCCCAACCGCTGCCAAGCGCCAGGATGCGGGCGAGATCGCGCAGCGTGGCGTTGCCGCGGAAGCGCCGCGCGGCCCACAGCGAGAGGCCGAGCAACGCCAGTCCGTACGCGACGTCGCCTAGCATCATGCCGAAGAACAGCGGCATGAAGAAGGCCATCAGGCTCGCGGGGTCGAGCGTACCGTAGCGGGGCAGAGCCAGCAGCCGAATGAAGAACTCGAAGGGGCGGGCAACCGCCGCGTTCTCCAGCATGATGGGCGCGGCCCGGCGTTCCGCAGCGGTCAGGGGCAGCGCCTCGACGATGACCTGGCTGCCGGCCCGCTCAGCCAGCGCCGCTTCCAGCCGGGGGAGCGCGGCGGCCGGCGTCCAGCCGGTCAGCACGAACGCGTAATCGGTCTCCGCGAGCTGGCTGATGACCTCGAGTTGGGCCAGCCGGGCGCGCAGGGCCGCCGCGGCCGCGGCCCAGGCCGCGCGCCACTGCTGCGCCAGCGCGTGCAGCCCGGCGTTCACGCTGGCAATCTCCGTGCCGACTTCGGCCAGGCGGCGCTCGATGTGGACCAGGGCCTGCTGGAGCGACATGCCGCTCATGTCCGGCGGCAGGCGCACCTGGGTCACCTGCTCGCGGCCGAGCAGGTTGTGCATCTCCGCGGAGATGGTGCGCGGAAAGACCACCAGTGCGCCGATGGTCTCGCTGTCCAGCGGCGCGGAGACAATCGTGTACTTCAGCTCACTCAGTTCTTTGAGGGTCTGGTCGAGCAGGTCCAGCACCTCGCGGTAGCGGCGGTCCAGCAGCAGGGCGATGGTCTCGTAATCCCGGAACTCCGGCAGGTCGGAGGTCAGGGGGAGCAGCCGGGTGAGGGTGGCCTGGTAGCGCGGGAGCGAGACCTGTTCGTGGAGCAGCGCGTCGCGGCGCTGCGCGAGCGCCTGGACCTGCGGCATCACCTCATCCAGTTCGGCGCGCAGGGCCTTCATGTCTACCGGTGGCGGTTGTGCGGGCGGCGGAGGCGACTGCACGATGTCCGGCGGGGGGAGGATGGCGAGCATGGCGTCCAGCCGGGCGAGCAGGAAACGGGCCTCTTCGCGCTGGCCCAGCCGGTCCACATCCAGCGCCATCGCGCGCAGCGCGAGGGACTCCTTCGCCGGCTCGACCTGCACGAGCGCCAGCTCCTGCAGCACGGCCAGCGTGCTGTCGAGGCAGGCTTTGTGCCCCAGGATGCGCACCTTCGTCATCGGGACAATCATTGTCACCTTCTCCTGGAGAACGCCAGTGGCCGGACCGCGCAGTTTAGCCCCTCGTGGGTGTGAGCACGGGCACAAAGCCCGATGCTACGGAGTGGTCCGTGGCAGGACGTAGGCCACGATGGCTTCCACCGCCGCGGCCTCGCGCAGTCGAGCACGCGCACGAATCTGTGCCGCGTCCTCGTCCGCCGCGGCCAGCATCCGCTCGGCTTCGGCGGCCAGTTCGCGGCGGGCTACTTCGAGCGCGGCGGCGACCTCTGTACGCGCGTCCAGCCGCGCCTGCTGCTCGAGATCCTTCGCCTGAGATTGGGCGCGGGCGATTCGTACTTCGGCGTCCAGTTCGGCCTGCCGGATGCGCTCTGCTGCGGCCTGCTCTGCATGGCGGATGGCGGTCAGCGGGTCTGCGACCCGCGGGTCGGCGGCCTGCATCAGTCCCCCTCCGTGCTGCGCCCCAGGCGGGATTGCTGGAGCCGCTTGAAGCGGAAGATGTTCTCCCGCTCGCGTTCCTCAAGCATCATCTGGATGTAGTCTTTTTCGGCGCGCAGCCGCGGCAGCAAGACGTGCTCCAGCGCGTTCATGCGCCGCGTAGTGGAACGGATTTCCTGGGCCAGCCGCCGCAGCCGGATCTCCTGGCTGGACAGCGTGAGCATCAGCCCGACGACGTTCTCGAAGCGGTCCGCGACCGCGTCGATGCGCGGGGTCGTAGTCGTCAGGGCATAGCCGCGCTCGTCCAGCCGCCGGCTGACGGGCGGCGCGGCCAGTTCCGGCACCTGCACGCCCATGATGTTGGCGACGCGTGCCTCGACCTGGATGCCCTTGCGCGTGGCGAGCGCAGCGGAGCGCACGGCCTCGGGCCCGTCGTACGCCTCGGCCTCCGCAAGCGCAAGGCGCGCGTCGGCCGCGGCCTCGTCCAGCGCGTCGCTGCGGACCATGACCTGTTCGGCCAGTTTTTGCAGTTCTTTGATCAGCGCGTTACGTTTGTCGGTGAGGAGGTCCCGGCCCTGCTGCGCCAGCTCGATCTGCGCGCGGCGTGCGAGCAGGTTCATGCGGGTTGGGCTGGCGTGTTCCACTGTCAAGCCTCCAGTGCGGGAGCCATCGTTTTGAGGTCGGAAGAGCTTGTCGCCGGGATTGTGCCTAATTCTACTACAAGCCGTAGGGTTTGACAAGGCCTTTGTTGGATTCCTGCTTGACAGCCGCTCAGTGCGTATGCTATTTTGCCCCCGCTGAAAGTCGGCAAGTCCTCATCCACGACAAGGAGCGTCTTATGCTGCTCAAGGATCGGGTCGTCATCATCACCGGCGCGAGCAAGGGGCTGGGCGTCGGCATCGCAGAGATGTGCGCGGCCGAGGGCGCCCGCGTGGTGCTGGCCGCACGCAGCTTCGATCGGCTGGCGGAGTTGGCCGCGGCCATACGCGCGGGGGGCGGCGTCGCGCACCCGGTGCGCTGCGACGTGGGCCGGCTCGATGACCTGCGCAGCCTCGTTGGGGAGACCGTCGCCACGTTCGGCCGCATCGACGGCCTCGTCAATAACGCAGGCGTCAACTACGTCAAGCCCTTCCTCGAAACCACGGAGGAGGACTGGGAGCGGGTCATCAGCATCGACCTCAAGGGGTCGTTCTTCCTGACGCAGATGGTCGCGCAGCAGATGGTGCGCCAGGCGCCGCGCGGGGGCGCGATCGTGCAGATTGCCAGCGTGCATACGTATGCCTCGGTCGCGGGCGCGTCGCCCTACGATGCGGCGAAGCACGGCATGGTCGGGTTCAGCAAGGCCGCGGCCATCGAGCTGGCGCGCGAGGGCGTGCGCATCAACGTGCTGTCGCCGGGCCTGTGCCGCACGGAGATCTGGCAGGGGCTGATCGACGCCGCGCCCAGCGAAGAGGCGTGCCTGGCGTACTGGAATGCGAATATCCCGGCGGAGCGGCTGGTCGAGCCGGAGGAGATCGGCCGGGCCTGCGTGTTCCTGCTGAGCGACTACAGCAGCGCGCTGACCGGCGCGAATATCATGGCCGACCTGGGGATGACGAGCCAGCTGGTCAGCCGGGAGCCGTACCAGTCGAAGGCGATCGTCGGGACGTAGTGAGTGGCCCACCGGCCAGTGGTCCAGGGGACCATCTTGTGCTATACTTGTACTGACTTATCGAAGAGATGGGTGAGATGGTGTATCGAAGGTTATTTGTCGGGCTGCTGGCCGCGCTGATGGTTGCCGCGTGCAGCGGGGGCAGCCCGGGCCAGGGCACCCCCGTGCCCGAACCGGTTGCGACAGCGATAGCTGCTCCGACCGAGGCAACCGCGGCGGAACCCCCGGCCACTGAGCGGGAGCCGGTCGTGCGCGAGTACGCCGTCCCGGCGGGCGGGCGGCCGCACGATGTCGCGCCCGCGGCGGACGGGACGGTCTGGTACACGGCGCAGGGGGCCGGCGAGCTGGGCCGGCTCGATCCCGAGACCGGCGAGGTGGAGCGCATCCCGCTGGGGGAGGGGGCACAGGGCCCGCGCTCGGCCCCGCACGGCGTGATCGTCGGGCCGGATGGCGCGGCCTGGGTGACGGACAGCGGCCTGAACGCGATCGTGCGCGTCGATGCCGAGACACTCGCCGTGCAGCGGTTCCCGCTGGCCGCCGAGCAGCCCGCGAACCTCAACACGGCCACCTTCGACGGCCGCGGCATCCTATGGTTCACCGGCCAGTATGGCTACTACGGTCGGGTGAACCCTGAGAGCGGCGAGGTCGAGGTCTTCGACGCGCCGGGAGGCCAAGGGCCGTACGGCATTGCCACGACGCCATCCGGGGATGTCTACTACGCGTCGCTGGCCGGTAGCCACATCGCCCGCATCGACACCGACACGGGGGG
>JAKPQT010000403.1 GCA_029555885.1 Chloroflexota bacterium
CTCCCGGTAGGCCCGGATGATGGCGTTGCGCAGGTCGCCGCCGGCCTGCACTGCCGCCAGCGCGTCCTCGGCCTCCTCAGCAATCTGCTCCAGAAACAGGGCCTGCGGCTGCGCGCGCCTGCGAGAGAGCCCCCAGACCAGCAGGGCAATCATCAGTACCGCGAACGCAGCCAGCGTCAGGCTGGTGAAGGCCGTCAGCCAGGCCGGGACTTCCCCGCTGAACTGGCTCGGCGGCGGCAGCGCAGCGAACTCGTCTGCGTTCAGACCGCGCGCACCGCGGAGGAAATTGAGGTCGCTGGTGGCGCGCATGCTGCCGCTGAGCTGCCGCGCCAGCAGCAGCAGGAGGGCAAAGAGAATGAGGTTGGGGAGCAGGCGGCGGCGGCCCTCCTTCGAGAGCAGCATGTAGATGAGGGAGAAGGGCAGGAGGGCAAGGATGACGATCATGCCGATGCGGATGAGCCGCGCCAGGGTGGACATCTGCGCATCGGATAGCGGCACAGGGGTCACAATCTGCGCGGGTTGATCGCCCGTCCCCAGGGTGAAAGGCGTGCCCGGGGGCATGGTCAGGCCCGCGATGCCGGATGAGAGAACGACCAGCGCCGCAAGTGCGAGAGCCAGGAATAACAGGACCCAGAGCTTGCTTCTTGTCATGTGCGGTATGCCCTGGGTCCCATTATATCATCAATCACGACACGATCATCAGTCGCCCAGCGTGGCGACCATGATCGCCTTGATGGTGTGCATCCGGTTCTCGGCCTCGTCGAAGACGATCGACGCCCCCGACTCGAAGACTTCCTCGGTGACTTCGAGCGACTCCAGACCGCTGTGCTGGAAGATTTCCTCGCCTACCTTCGTCTCGCGGTTGTGGAAGGCCGGGAGGCAGTGCATGAACTTGACCTGCGGGTTGCCGGTCAGCTCCATCGCCCTGGCGTTCACCTGGTACGGCAGCAGCAGCTTGATGCGCTCGTCCCAGACACTCTTCGGCTCGCCCATCGAGACCCAGACATCCGTGGCGAGGTAGTCGACCCCCTTGACCGCCGCCGCGATGTCCTCGGTGAGTTGGAAGCGCGCGCCCGATGCCGCAGCCAGCGCGCGGGCCGTCTCGACCAGCGCAGGCTGCGGCCAGAGGGCCTCCGGTGCGCAGATGCGCACGTCCATGCCCAGCAGACACCCTGTAATCATCAGCGAGTTGCCCATGTTGAAGCGTGCATCGCCCATGTAGCAGTAGCTGATCTGCTCCAGAGGCTTAGGGCTGTGCTCCATCATCGTAAGAATGTCGGCCAGCGCCTGGGTGGGGTGGAACTCGTTGGTCAGGCCGTTCCAGACCGGCACGCCCGCGTACTTCCCTAGTTCCTCAACGATGGCCTGGCCGAACCCGCGATACTCGATGCCGTCGTACATGCGGCCCAGCACGCGCGCAGTGTCCTTCATGGATTCCTTGTGCCCGATCTGCGTGCCTTCCGGGCCGAGGTAGGTGACATGCGCGCCCTGGTCGAACGCGGCGACCTCGAAGGCGCAGCGCGTGCGCGTGGAGGTCTTCTCGAAGATGAGCGCGAGGTTCTTGCCCCGGAGCCGCGGCTGCTCGTAGCCGCCATACTTGGCCGCCTTGAGTTGCGCCGAGAGCTTGAGCAGGAACACAAATTCCTCTTTGGTGAAATCGAGTTCCTTCAGGAAATTGCGGTTGCGAAGATTGATGGCCATGTGAGACAGCTCCTTGATGAGAACAACACCTCACCCCCCGGCCCCCTCTCCTGAGTCGCAACTCAGGAGAGGGGGTCAGGAGGTGAGGTCAATTCGTTTACCACTGCACCTCGACGGCGTTGCGTTTTTCGGCGGCGGGCATCCCCTCCGCCCAGTACCAGTACCAGCCGGTCCCCGGCTCCTTGCCGATGGCAAGCACGTAGGGTTCGCCCAGCGCGTTGATGGCATGGATGGTCAGCGCGGCAGGGAACTCGCGGACGAGAGCCCGCAGGTCGGCGGCGGCCTCGTGGCACGCCTCCTGCACGGTCAGGCCCATCTTCATGTAGAGCACGACGCTGCGCGCCGTTCCCGCGCGGATGGTCAGTTCGCCGTGGCCGGTGCAGGCGGCTGCGCCGTAGCGATTGTCCGCGTAGCCGCCCGCACCGATGACCGGTGAGTCGCCCAGCCGGCCGGGATACTTCATGGCCCAGCCGCATGTGCTGACGCCCACGGTGATGTCCGCGTGCGCGTCCCGCACGAGGAAGGTGGTGGTGCCGCCCGCGCGCTCCGGGTCTGCGGTCAGCCGGGCCCACTGTGCGAGCGGCACGTCGGGCCAACGCGCGATGAGGTCGGGCGGGACGTACCGGGCCAGCCAGTCCGCCCACTGCTGCCGGGATTCGGCGGTCCGGTTCTCGCCCGCCTCCGCGCCAATTTCCGCCGCGAAGCGGGCGGCCCCTTCGCCGACGAGAAAAACGTGCGGCAGCTGCTCCATGACCTGCCGCGCCACCGAGATGGGATGGAGGAAGCCCTGCAGCGCGCCGACCGCACCCGACTTGAGGGTGCGCCCGTCCATGATGAGCGCGTCCAGTTCCACTTGTCCCAGCAGGTTCGGCCAGCCGCCCACGCCGACGCTGCGGATGGTGGGGTCGAGCTCGACCGGATGAATGCCGGCCTCGACCGCATCCAACCCGCGCCCGCCTGCCATGAGCACCTCTGCGGCGGCGGCCATGCCGACCCCGCCCTCCGTGTTCGCCACGATGACCCGTTGGCCGTGCAATGTGTTCTCCTTGTTCATGCTCGCTTCCAGTATTTGCGTTTCATGCCGTCGCCCGGCTCCTGAAAGGTGGCCCAGGCGAACCCCTGTCCCACCAGGTAGTGATGCGATGGGTTGTCGATGTCGTTGTTGCCGGGGATGAAGATGACCATGCCGCCGGGCTCTGTCACCCGCGTCACCTCCGCTACCTCAGCCTCCGGCGCATCGCCGTAGACGTGGCCGCTCATGACGATATCTGCGAAGCCGTCGGGGAAGGGGATGCGCGTCAGCAGTCCATCCACCGGATAGACGTTGGTCAGGCCGAGCCGCCGCGCCTTCTCGCGCAGGTAGTCGCGCAGGTTGCCAACCGGCTCCACCGCGAAGACTACGGCCGCAAGCGGCGCGACCGTGAAGGTCTGCCGTCCGGTCCCCGCGCCGATGTCGAGCACCACCTTGCCCGCGAAGTCGGTCAGCCCGGTCAGCTCGCGCGAGTCCCAACCGAGGAACGGCTGTGCATCGTAGATGGCCGGGTCAAGGGCGTAGACGAGCAGGTCCTCCAGCCGGGCAAGCACCGCCATCTCCGCCGCGCGGACCTCGGCGGGCGAGTGCTGCACACGGGCTGCCGGGTGTACCAGGACATCTTCTACCCACCCGCTGATTTCCGGCGCCTTGTGGCGCAGGTACCAGGCCACCGCCGGGTTGGCCGCCAGCGCGATCGCCAGCTCCTGCTGCGGAAACCCCCAGCCCGGCAACCAGTTCAGTTGAACGCGCTCAAGCAGGAGCAGCGCATTGAACGACACCGGTGTTACGTCCAGCCAGTTCAGGGGCATCGGATCTCTTGGTCAATAAGGGTTAGCTGTTAAGTCGTCACGAGCATCCTTCGACTGCGTGCGTTGCTGCGCAACGCCCATCCGCTCAGGATGCCTACTCAGCGCAAGAGGTCGAAGAGTTGCACCTTCATCAGCGCCCTTCACGGATGGTAGGCCGCCAGCAACTCCCGTTCGCGGCCATGGTCCATTCCTGCGCGCCACGCATAGTCTGCCGGACGGGTCGCCAGCCAGGCCAGGGTATCCGCCGCCGTGTCTGCCAGCGGGCGATACGTCAGTCCGGCGGCCAGCGCCCGCGCGACGCTCACTGCATTGAAGCCGGCGTAGGCCGGGTCCGACGCCGGAACCCACAGGGGCAGCTCGCTCCACGGCTGCACGCCCTGCGCGAGCAGAAAGTCATCGGGCAGCCAGGTGAAAGTGGCATCGCTGCCGCTGACCGCGCGACACGCTGCCAGCAGTCCGCCCATCGTCACCGCGCCGGGTTCGGACGTGGCATTGTACGTGCCGGTGGCACGGCGCTCTGCCAGCTTGATCGTCCACTCGGCCAGGTCGCGCACGTCGATGAACTGGGTGCCGCGGTCGGGCGCGCCGGGCGCCAGGACCTCGCCGCCCTGGGCGACGCGGTGCGGCCAGTAGGAGAAGCGATCCGTCGGATCCTGCGGGCCGACGATCAGGCCAGGCCGGATGATCAGGCTGCGGCCGGGCAGTTCCTCCGTGACCGCAGCCTCACACAGCGCCTTCAGCGGGCCGTAGGTTTCGCCGTCAACCTTCTCGACCGTTGAGTCTGCCAGCTCCCCGAGCGCCGCGTCCTCGTCCACCCCCGGCCGGCTTACATCCCGGTAGACAGACAGGGTCGATATGAAGGTGTAATGCGGTGCGGCCTGTGCCAGTGTCCGCGCGGACAGGCGCACGATGCGCGGGACATAGCCGCAGGTGTCGATGACCGCATCCCATGTGCGGCCGGCCAGCCGGTCCAGGTCGGCGGCGCGGTCGCCGTGGACCTGCTCGACGTTGGCGATCGGCGCTGGGTTGGACTTGCCCCGGTTGAACAGCGTGACGCTATGCCCGGCCGCGTGCGCTGCATCGATGAGCGCACGCCCGACAAACACCGTGCCGCCCAGAATGAGTATGTGCATGGTCAGCCTCCTTCGCCTGACGGTTCAGTCGCCTGCGACGCGAAGCAAGTCCAGCGGCTGTCCCAACACATCATAGGCCGCGGTCTCGACACGCGCCGCAGGACTGTCCCTGTACTGCTCCGCAAAAAGGGTCCAGATCATCTCGTCGCGGTGTCCGTCGCCATGGGCCACCCGCCGCGCCAGCGTTGCCTCGTGCCGGTAGCCCAGCTTGCGCGGCACCGCGGCGCTGCGTACGTTCGCGGCCACACAGTGAATCTCCACCCGCTGCACGCTGTTGACCTCGAACGCGACCCGCGTCAGCGCGGCTGCGACCTCAGTCGCCAGCCCCTGGTTGATGGCGTCTGCGCGCACCCAGTAGCCGATTTCCAGCGCGCCTGGCCCCAGCCGCGTATGCAGCCCGCTGCCGCCGAGCACGGCAGTCTCGTCGCGGTTGAAGATCCCGTAGACGTAGTCTTTGTCGAGGTCGAAGTTGCCGCGGAAGGTCCGCAGCAGCGCCGCCTTCGCTTCGAGGGTGGTCGGCTCGTGCGCAGCCCAGGGCATCCACGGCCGCAGATGCTCGATGCTCATATCGGTCGCGGCCTTGAGCAGCGGCGCGTCTGCTGGCTCCCAGCAGCGCAGCACCAGGCGTGAAGTCACAATCCGGTAGGCCGGGCCTGTGCTGTTTCGTTCGCTCATATCGGCAGGTTCCCTTTGGACAGGATTTACAGGGTGTTTGAGGATGGGTCTTCTATCTTGTAGTCCCTGTCCGATTTCCTTTGGACAGGATTTACAGGATTCACAGGATAGCAAGCCGATCCAAAACAATCCTGTAAATCCTGTCTGACCTGATTTGCAAAGGACACAAGGTCAGGCGCGCTCAGCGCGCGTGCAAGTGCATGTGCAGCCCGTTCTTCGGCCTGATCGTGATCGAAGGCTCCGGCACGAGGTCCTGGCCGGGCAGCAGCGTGAGTCTGTAGCGCCCGGCGATAGTCGCCAGCAGCAGTACGGCTTCCATCAGCGCGAACGGCTTGCCGATGCACATCCGCTCGCCTCCGCCAAACGGGAAGTAGGCGTACGTCGGCAGCTTCTTTATAGCCGGGTCGGCCCACCGCTCTGGCCGGAATTCGTCCGGGCCGGCAAACCAGCGCGCGTCGCGCTGCGTGACCCATTGGCTCATCAGCACCGCGGTGCCCTTCGCCAGCGGGTATCCGCCGATGGTAACCGGCTCGGTCGCCTCGTAGCCCAGGACCCAGGCCGGCGGGTAGAGACGCATGGATTCCTTGATGACCATGTCGGTGTAGGGCAGGCGGGCGATGTCGTCCAGCGCAGGCGTGCGGCCGCCGAGCACGGTGCGCAGTTCCTCTGCCAGCCGCGCATCGCTCTCGGGGTGCTGCGCCAGCAGCATAAACGTCCACGTCAGCGCGTTGGCCGTGGTCTCGTGCCCGGCCAGCAGCAGGGTCATCACTTCGTCGCGGAGCTGGACATCGCTCATCCCGGAGCCATCGTCGTCGCGCGCGTTGAGCAGCATCGAGAGCAGGTCGCCGGGATCCTCGCCGGTCCTGCGCCGGTTTGCGATGATGCCGTAGACCAGCGCATCCATCCGGCGTTTCGCCGCGGCCAGTTCCCGGTTGGCCCGGAACGGAACCCACAGGGGAATCATGAAGCCGCTCTTACCCCACCAGTTGAAGTGGTCGAGCGCGGTCTCGAGGGACCGGCCTACATCCGAGGCCGCGCCTGCGACATCGGCATTGAAAAAGGCCTTGGCCGCGATAGCCAGGGTGACCTTCACCATCTCGTCGTGGACATCGAGCGTTGCGCCGGGCTGCCAGTGCTCCAGCATCCGCTCGCCATAGCCGGTCATCAGGTGGCTGTAGCGGGCGATGCGCTCGCGGTGAAACGCGGGCTGGGCGAGCCGGCGCTGCCGGCGCCAGAAATCCCCCTCGCTGATGAGCAGCCCGTTGCCCATTAGCGCGCCCGTCGCGCGGGTCGCGCGCGCCTTGATGAAGTGGCGCTTCTTCGTGACCAGCACTTCCTCGATGGCGTCTGGATGTACCAGCAGGATGAGGTCTCTGCCCAGCATCTTCAGGCGTACGACGTCGCCATAGGTGCGCGCCAGCTCGCGCAGGTAGGTCAGGCGATCCGCAACGAACTCGTTCAGGTTGCCCGTGATGGGCCGGCCAGGCGGGCCGGGCAGTGTGGCCGCGATAGCAGGTGTGGTGTCTACAGCCATTCTCAGGCCAACTCCTTATCAACTCTCAGTCTCAAGGCTCTGCAAATCGCTGGCAAGTTGCTGTCGGGCGCAGTTTCCTGGTCCGGCATCTCTCACGCCCGATCATAGCACTCAGTAACCATAATGGAAACACGGAACTCCCCGCTACTCCGCTTATCCGGTGGGCGGTTCGCCTTCGATTTCGACGCCGCGCTCGCGCAGCAGCGCCCTGACGCGCTCCAGGTCCGCAGGACTGATCTTCGCCAGCCCGTCGTGCTGGCCGGACCGCAGGGGCCTGAGCAGGCGGCGCAGCGCGCTGTCCCGTCGGAGGTCATCCAGCGCGTCCTGATCGCGGAACTGCACCAGGACGGCCGGTTCGAAGGTGGCCCGGCCGTAGTGCCGCGCCCACCGTTTGATGTCGGCAACGAGACTTTCGGGCACGCCGCCGGCCGCCAGATGGTTGAGCTCTGCCAGGATCGCCGCTGCATCGCGGCCCTGGTTGACTGCGCGGATCACGCTGCCGCGCGTGACCTGCAGCCCTTCTGCGGTCTGCTCGGTGAGCGGCCCCAGCGCCGCCCGCACATAGAGCCATGAGGGCTGCTGGGTCAGCGTGATGCGGCCCGTCTCGTCTATCCTCAGGCTGGCCTTGCGCGCCGTCTCAGGATTGTTGGTGCGTTCGGGCAGTTCGCCTGCGTCGAGCAGCGCGCGCTCCAGCTCGGTCGCGCGATCGCGGTGTACGAGCAATCCGGTCGGTGTGACCTGCTTGATGATGCAAGCCTGCAGCGCGGGGTCGGCCAGGAGGGTCTCGGCCTGGCCCGGCTCGGCCACCTCCAGCCACGTCACCTCCGGCCAGATGACGATCCGCTCGAACGCGGCATGCCACTCGTCCAGGCTCCGGCTGACATTCTGCGGGAGCGGGCTGCCTGTGACCTGTTCGAGCCACGCCTTGATGGCGCCCACCGATTGCCCCGCCTGTTGCGAGCGGTAAACGGAGTCGCGCGTGATCTCGAATTCGACCGCACGTTCCGCGTTGAGCCGCACGGCGAAGCTGTCGAGCCGGGCCAGGACGCTGTCCGAGATGGGGTCGAAGGCGAAGACATGGAAGTTGGGTTGCAGCACCACCCGCCCGGTTTCCTCAGGGATCGCCGGCTCCGGGCCGTCCATCAGCAGCCAGCGGCCCATGTCGGTCAGCCGCACCGCGCTCCAGCCGTCCGGAGCCTTGCCGCCCGCGGGCGATACCGGCCGCGCGTAGCCCAGGTCCACCAGCCCCAGCCAGTAGAGGCCTTCGCTCAGCACGGCCTTGATGAAGGTGCGTTCGACGCCCTGCCAGCCGGCGTCTTCATCGCGACCGAAATCGGCCCACGTCCAGCCGAGCGAGTTCGCGATATATGGAGACCCGTAGTCGCCGCTGGAGTAGTAATAATAGCGCGCCTGCGTCTCCGCCAGCTCGCGGTCCAGGAGGAAGCTCTCGTCCCGCAAGTGTAGATGGATGTCCAGCGCGTCCAGCGCAATCCACGGTTCGACGCCTGCCTCCTGCGCGGAGGCCTGCTGCTGGCGGATCAGGCCGGTCAGGACAGCCAGGACGCGCTGCCGCGCCTGCACGACGGCAGGCGGCGCGAAATCGGTGATCGTGCCGGCGGCGCGGGTCGATCCCTGGACGTAGGTGGTCCACAGCTCATTCCACCAGGCTCCGTCGCGCCACGCGTGGAAGCTGGCCCGGACGCGCGCAACGGCTGCCTGGCTGAAGAACGCCGGCTGCGGATGGGCGACCAGCCTGTCGAAGTTCTCGTCCAGCTCAAGGAGACCCTGCGCACTGAGCAGGCCGCGCAGGAAGAAGAGCCGGCGATAGTCGGTCTCCTTCGTCCCCGAGGTCACAGTCTCGGCGGTGAGCAATTGACCGGCGACGCGCTTAAGGTCCGTGACACGCAACAGGCCGCTGTTGGTCAGCGAGAGGGGCGTCTCGCGCGCGGCGCTCCATATCAGGTAGAGGTCGCGCTGGCAGATGCGGGCCGAACCGGACAAGACCTGCCCGATGGACGGCTGTGGCGGCGGCGCGGCGGCAGGCGGCTCCGGCAGGTGGCGTGCCACCTCGTCGGGGATATAGACATAACGCCCGCCATTGAAGCTCAGCCTGGTGGCTGTCGTGAAGGCGGTCGGTTGGCCGTAGGTCCAGACCAGCCCGTGCAGGAGCAGATGCGCGAGAATCTCGGCGAAGGCACGTGGGTGAGGGGCCATCTCGGGACGCGAGAGGCTCGACCAGACCGAAGCCGGCTTGCGCGGGTTCTCGCGCTCGATGATGCCCGTTTCGACCAGCAGGCTGCGGAAGCGGGTCGTGCGCATCTCGCCGCCGGCAAGCTGGAGTTGTTCGAGGGCGCGCCGCGCCCGCTCATTCAGCCGTTCGTACGCGCGGCGAATCCGCTCAGGTTGGCCGATCAGCTCCATCCAGAGCCGGGTCTTGCCCTCCTTGTTCTTGGGCGGGTTGAGCTGACCCGCCTCGATCAGGATCGTGCCGAGATCATTCGCGTTGAAGAAATTGATGGCGTCGTACAGGTCGGGGCGGGTCATGGCTTCACCTGCGGTGTGTAGCCGCGGCGGCGCAGGTCGCCCAGCAGCTCCTGCACGCGCCCGGCATCGAGCGCGACCAGGCAGCGCGGGGCAGCCTGATACAGCCAATCGCCGCCGATGCGCAAGATGGCCTGGATTTCCTCCGGCATCATGTCGGCGCCGAACTCGATGACGGCCACCCCGTCGTGCAGGCGATAGCGGCCGGCCCGCTGCTCCCAGTCGCGCAGTCGGGCGATGACCGCTGCGGGGAGCGGCACGCCCGTCGCTTCGAAGTCCGCCGTCAGTCTGTCCACGGTCAGCCCCTGCTCCAGGTGGTTGCGGAACACCGGCGCGCTCAACTGGTAGTGGATGCGTTCGCGATTGCGGCTGGCTTCGACGGCGATCTGGCGCAGCAGCGCGTGCAGCGCCCCCGCCTGCCAGATGTTCCTCAGGATGAGCGCATGCGGGCGCATGAATTGGAGCACGTCCGGCGGCAGCTGGATTTCTTCGACGGGGAGCTCGGATTGCAGCCGGAAGGCCACCGGCCGCTGGCCCTGGTAGCCGAGCTCCACGAGGCCCAGCCACTGCAATGGACCTGTGAGGAGCGCCTCCACCAGGCAGCCGTTGGTCGCGCGCCAGGCCCGCCAGTCCATCCGGGCCGGGTCCAGCGCTTTGCCGCCATCGTACCATTGCCACCTGCCGATGCTGCTTGCGCCCAGCGGCGCCGGATGCACACGGTAGATGAGGCGTATGAACTCCTCGATCTTCAGCCACGCGCTGTCGAGGCTCAGGAGCAGGCTCACCAGCCACTGGCGGAACAGGTCTACAGGGATGGAGGCTGCGAACGCATCCACCCAGGGCGTGCTGTAGCGCAGTGTGTAGCCGGTCACGGAGCCGATCGTGAGATCGAGTTCGTTCCACATCGAGGTCGTGCGGTAGGCGGGCTGCGAGCCGCCTGCTGTCCACCATTCGCGCAGGCGCCGGACGCGCTCGTGCGGCGCGGTGCTCTCCCAGGTCGCGCGCGCCTCGGCATCCACGACCAGTCGCGCGCCCGGTCCCCCGCTCGATATCTTGACGATCTGGCCGACGACAAGCTGCTCCAGGAGGAAGCGGGCAAAGTCGCGCTCTGCGGGCGTCGCGTAGCCCCAGGTGACCAGGGTGTCCTTGCTGAGCAGGCCGGGCCGCTTGGTGAAGGGCCGGGCGCTGCTGCCGGGGCTGACGGCGGCCGCGGAGTTCGCGGGCCGCGTTGCGATGGGTCGCTCGCTCTCGATGCGCGAGATAAGCCGGTAGATGGCCGTGTTGAGCTCGCTTACGCTGAAAACCGGCCGGCTGACGAGTGGTTCGCCCGCGTGCATCCAGGGCAGGGCCAGCGACGGCAGCCAGGCCTGGAATGGGGCGGGAACAGCCAGCGTGCCCAATGGCGTCGTGAAGACGAGGCCACGGTCATACAAGACTTGTAGAGCTGTCGAGTACTCTTCGGCGCTGATCTGCCGTTGTTCCACATGAGAGAGTGCAGCAGCCAGCCCGGTCGTGCCGGGAGCTTGCGTCAGGAAGTTGTGCCAGCGGAGGATAGCGGCCTCGGTGGGCGACAGCCCGTCGTAGATGGCCCGCAT
>JAKPQT010000404.1 GCA_029555885.1 Chloroflexota bacterium
GAGAGGGCGATGAGCGGCGTCTCCAGCTCGCGGGCCAGGCCCTTGAGCGAACGCGAGATGTAGCTGATTTCCTGCACACGGTTCTCGCTGCGGTTGTCCCCGCGCATGAGCTGGAGGTAATCCACAATCACCATGTCCAGCCCGTGCTCGGCCTGCAGGCGCCGCGCCTTGGTGCGCAATTCCAGCGCAGACAGCGCCGGCGTATCGTCGATAAAGAGCATGGTGCTGGAAAGCTCGCCCGCCGCGGCCATCAGCATGTCCCACTCGTGGTCCTCGATCTCACCCTTGCGGAGCCGCTGCTGGTCGATGCCGGTCTCCATAGCGAGGAGCCGCTGGACAAGCTGCTCGGCGCTCATTTCGAGGCTGAAGAAGGCGACCACCTTGCGATATCTGCGCGCAGCGTTGAGTGCGAAGTTCAGCGACAGGCTGGTCTTTCCCACGCTGGGCCTGGCGGCAAGAATAATCAGGTCGGATTTCTGGAAGCCGCCCAGCAGCCGGTCCAACTGCGTGAAGCCAGTCGGGACGCCGAGAATTTGGCCCTGGTGGCGATGGAGGAAGTCGATGCGGTCCACCACCTCGTGCATGACCTGGCGTACGGGCATGAGGTCGCGGCGGACACGGCGCTCGGATACGTTGAATACCAACTGCTCGGCGCGGTCCACGACTTCACCGACATCTTCGGCTTCCTCGTAGGCCAGGGCAGCAATCTGCCCGGCTGCGTCGATCAGCCGGCGGAGGGTGGCGGTGCGCTCGACGATGTGAGCGTAGTGCTCGACATAGACCGCAGACGGAACGCTGTTGATGAGCGCGGTGATGTAGGCCGCGCCGCCGACCTCCTGGAGGATGTTGCGCCGCTCCAGCTCATCGGTCAGCGTGACGAAGTCCGCGGGTTCGCGGCGCTCGTGCAGATCGAGGACGGCTTGATAGATCCAACCGTTCTTCTCGCGGTAGAAGTCGTCCGCTTCGAGGAACGACGCGACCTTCAGCACGGCATCGGGGTCGATGAGCAGCGAGCCGAGAACGGCTTCTTCGGCCTCCGGATTGGCGGGAATGGTCTTGTCTGGTCTGTCCATTGCAGCTTAAGTCTGGTTGCGCCGGGCCCATAAGGGACAACAAGGCCGGCTCACAAGCCGGCCTGCAAAAGAACCGTCCACACAGTCCCGCGCCAGCCGCGCGGCGCGGCTGAACCCCCCGGCAGCATGGCCGGATGGCTCAGTCGAGGCCGCTCAGGTCCAGGCCCTCCAGGAAATCGCTGAACGCGTCGGGCGTCTTGTCCTCGGGTTCTGCACCTTCAGAGGTTGCGCCAAGCCCGGTGTCGAGGTCTGGTTCGGGCACGATGGCCGCCTGGTCCATGACTTCATCAGCCACGAAGACCGGCACCTGCGCGCGCACGGCGAGCGCAATGGCATCGCTGGGCCGCGAATCGATCTCCAGCCGGCGGCCGTCCACGCTCAGCGCGACCTCCGCGTAGAAGGTGTCGTTGCGCAGGTCGGTGATCGAAATCTGCACGATCTCCGCACCGAGCTTCTCGATGGTGGCCTTGAGCAGGTCATGGGTGAGCGGTCGGGCCACCTCAACGTTCTGCAGCTCGATGGTGATGGCATCTGCCTCGAAGGGGCCGATCCAGATGGGCAGGTAGCGCGATGATCCGGTATCCTTGAGCACCACGACGCGGTGTTGCGACATCAGGCTCACACGCACGCTGTCGATCGTTACTTCAACCATAGCCTAGCCCTCCAAACGCTCGATTGGCCCGATTATACCACAACATGCCGCTGGCAAACAACGGTCAAGTGATCCGGTCGAGTTCCGCCTGCAGCCAGGGCGCGTCCGGCGGGATATCGTAGCCTTCGACCATCAGCGCGCGGCCCAGTGCACGGCGGGTGGTGACGTCCAGCGGGCCAGTCCAGGCGGTGCCGGGGATGAGCATGATGTTCCAATCGGGCTGCTCCGGTGGAATCCAGGGCCCGCGCGGCACGGGAACGCCGATGTCGAGCGCGCCGAACCGGCGATAGAACGCCACGCGGCGGGCGCGGATGTGCAGGGTGGCTTCCGGCGGCACACCGGGCGTTTCCACCTCCAGCAGCATCCCGCGACAACCCCGCTGACCCGCGGCGCGCGCCTGCGCCTCGCCCATCTGCAGCATGTGCGTCAGCAGCGTCGAACCGGAACCCTGCCCGCGGCGAGCCGCATCGACTGCAAGATAGAGGAGATACCACAGGTTAGTCTCGGTGAAGTACTTCGCGATGGCCATGGCAATGGCCGTGTCGCCTTCCAGCAGCGCGGCGCTGTGCCAGGGGGAAGGCGGGGTGGCCCTGTCCGCCAGCTGCGCGACCTTCTCGACCGGCCACTCCCACGGCGCCTCGAACGCGTCGCTGTAGATGGCAAGGACCTGGTTGAGCTGGTCGGGGGTGAGTGCGTGAAAGGGCAGGATAGTCATTGTTGGGTACTCAGCCAGGCAGATTCTGCACGAAGCTCCCGCTACGAATTGCGCGAATGATACGAATTGAGCGAATAACCTGTTTCATTTCTGTGCTTCGTGGTTATTCGTCCAATTCGTATCATTCGTGGCGGGAGCGTCGTGGTGGAAGCTACGCTAACGCGATTTCGCGGCGGACCGTGCCGCCGCGCTCCGCGACCGCGGTCAGGTGCAGCGTGCCGCCCGCGGGCGCGTGGATGACCCACTCCGCCTTGCCGCGGTTGTCGGTCGGTGAGGCCTCGCTATAGCTCACCTCGAGCTTGTTCGATCGGCCTTCCAGTTGGCCAATCTCCTGCTTGGCCTTGCCGCCCTTGAGCGTCGCGCCCTCCGGCAGCGCCAGTTCCAGGCGCACGGGCCGCACCGCATTCATCTTGACCGCCTGATTCGAGCCGCGCGTCGGCAGGAAGCCCCGGTTCTCCACGACGGCCAGCAGGTGATAGTTGCCGTCGCCCAGCGGGGTCAGCACGACCTCGCGCCACGCCAGCCGCGGGGCCAGCGAGGCAAATGCGATGGTGAAGTCGGCGTGCGGCGCAATCTCGGCCTCCAGCAGCGCGTGGGGCGGGTTGCGCCAGGTGTAGAGCGTGTTCCAGCCACCCAGCTCGACCGGGCCGAGCTGCGGGTGCTCGAACGGATACCACGCCACAAGGCCCTCGGGCGCGTGCTGGTTGATGTAGTCCAGCACCTTGTAGTCGTCCTCGACCGGGTGCTTGCGGAACCAGTCCATGAACTTCTTTTCTTTGCTCTTCTCTTCCACGCCGGAGGCAGTCGCCAGGTCCCACATCTCGACGGTGAACGCGAAGATACCCTTGTGATCGAACAGCCAGTCGTCGAAGACGCCGGTGATGACCTCTTTCGGATGATAGCGGAAGTGATGGTAGACCGAGACGCATGGATAGCCGGTTAGCTCGGTGCCGCGCTCCCCGATGGCCTCGAACACCCACTTGTCATCGGTATCCATCTCGTCGTCGCTCTTTGTGCCGTAGGGTCGGAGGATGGCCCGGCTGTAGGTGTGGAAGGTCAGCGCACCGTAAACGTTCGGGTGGTCGGCCATGAACTTGATGACCGCGGCAATCTCCGGCTCGGAGCCTGGGAAGTTGCCCGCCCCGCGCTGCTGGCCCTCGGGCCGCCACGAGCCGGGGAAGTTGCGGTTGAAGTCCAGGCCCGCGACGGGCGGCGCCATCGTGATGATGTGGCCATCGTAGTTCTCGACCAGGCCCTCAGGGAACATGCGGTAATATGTGCCGCCGTCCTCATCCGGGCCGCGCTTGATCATCAGCCGCGGGTCGCGGTCAGATACCTTCCAGTCGCCGGTCGGGTCCGCGATGCGCATCTGGAGGATGCGGCCGTCGCCGTCGATGTCCTCCGTGTGCAGCCCGTCGCGCTTCTCCTCGAACGGATACGGTCGCGTGCCCGAGCGGACGTACTTCGGCGTCTCGGCCAGCGCAAGCTCTGCGCCGTCCGGGTTGAGCCGCGGGACGACGTACACGACCTGCTCATCCAGGATGCGCGTGACCTTTGGGTCGCTGCCGTAGGCGTTGACCATCTTGTTGATGAAGTAGAGCGCCGCCATCGACGCGGTCAGCTCGGTCGCGTGGATGTTGGCATCCAGCCAGAACGCAGGCTTCTCCGCGTCCGGCCCGGTGGCCCGGTTGGTCAGGATGACCAGCGGGATGTCGCGGCCCTCGTGCGACTGGCCTAGGACAGTCACCTGCATGATGGCAGGATGCTGCCCGGCCAGCCAGGCGAGGCGTTCGGTGAGTTGGGCGTAGTTGTAGTAGGTGTCGAAGCGAATCTCCATGAATCCTTCCTTCTTACCGGGCTGTGCTATCGGCGGCCATGATAAGCGCTTCAGCGTGCTGTTGCAGCAGCCGCGCGCGGCCGGGGTCCACCTGCTTGAGTTCGAAGTAGCGGGCCAGCAGCTCGACCGGCGTCAGCGACTCGACCGAGACGCCGCCCAGCCGCTGGCGTTCGGGGCGCACGACGTTTTTGTTCAGCCCCGCAGCGTAGTAACAGCCTTCCAGCGCGCGCACGATTTCGCGCTCGACCAGCGTGGCCTCCTGCTCCTGGCGCAGCTTGATGATGACGCGCACGACTGCTTCCGATAGGTCGCCGCGCGCTTCGATGGCCTCGATGACCGCCGCGGTGGGGTCGGGCCGCTCGCAGACATCGCACTCAATGGTCACGAAGCGCCGCGGCTGGCGCTTGTAGCCCGACTGGAACTGCCAGGTGGTTCCGGCGTCGGTGATGTCCGCGACGACAAAACCCTTCTGCTCATGCTCCTCACCGAAGTCGATGCGCTCGATGCTGCCGCTGTAGACGACGGGCGGGTTGTTGTTGGCGTTGAGGTTCTGGTGTTTGTGGATGTGACCCAGCGCGACATAACGCCACGTGGGATCGGCCAGGACGGAGCGCGGGAGCGCCGCGTCGCGGCCGATCATGATGTTCTTCTCCGAGCCGTGGCTGGCCTCGTTGACCGAGAAGTGGCCGACGAGGATCGCAGGGATGTCCGGCTGCCGCCGCGCCTCGTCAGCCAGCGCCGCCAGGTTGTCGATCATCGCCTGCTGCAGGAGGCCGTCCAGTTCTTCGAGGCTCTTGCCGCGGTGCTCTTCCCGGCTGATGAGGGACGACCGCAGCGGGTAGGGCGCCATCGCGACCTGCAAGGGCTGGCCGCGGCGGCAGGTAATCTGCACCAGTTCCTCGCGGTTGCCGACGTAAACGTTCGGGACGTCCAGCGTGCCAAAGATGTCGATGCTCGTGGCGCGCCGCGCGACTGCGGGCAGGTCATGATTGCCGACGAGCAGGATCACCGGGATGCCGGTATCCGCGATCTGCTTGATGCGCCGTGCGAACTCGCGCTGGTACGTCGGGTTCGGGTCGCGGGTCTTGTACGCGTCGCCGGCAAAGACGAACAGGTCCACGCCATGATCGACCGCGTATTCGCCCAGGTCGGACAGGCGGCGGAGGAAATCCATCACGCGGCCGTTGATGCCCGTCCCCGGCTCGACCCGGCCATAGTTTTCCATGCCGATGTGAATATCGGCCACATGCAATAGTTTGATGGGTTGCATAATCAATCGAATCCCGCGAAGTCTTTCGGTGGGCGCATGGCGGCCCGGTTCTCGTTCAGCCGCGCGCCCAGTTCCTCTGCCGAGCGCAGGCCCATAGCCCGGTAGAAGTCCGGATCATAGCGCCGCGTCTGTACGACGACGGGCATGGGCACGGCGTGGCCCAGGATGAGGGCCTGCTCTTTCGTGTCCAGCCGGGCCAGCACCTCGCGCAGCCCCTCGCCGCCGCTGACGCCCGACAGCACCGCCTTGATGTCCTCCGGGTTGTCCAGCAGCATGGTGACGCGCGTGCCGATCTGCGACATGACCTCCGAATCGATCCCGCTGGGCCGCTGGTCCACGACGAACAGCGTCACGTTGTACTTGCGCAGCTCGCGCGCGATGGTGCCGAAGATGGTGTTTTCGGCCACGGCCGGATCGAGGAACTTGTGCGCCTCTTCGATGGTGATGACCAAGGGGGTCGGCCCCTTGCCGGCCTCCCCGAAGGAGCGTTCCTTCTTCTCCACGTACAGCCGGTGGATGCGCCGCGTCAGGAAGTTGGCGACCAGGATGTAGGCCCCCAGGTCTGATCCGTAGCGGCCAAACTCCAGGACGACGCTCGTGCCGGCCTCGAGGTATTTCATGATGCGGCCCACCGAGTCGTCCAGGGCCTTCGGCTTCATGAAGCTGTAGGTGTGCATGCGCTCGAAGCGTCGGCGCAGCGCAGCCAGCGTATTCTGCCCCTGGCCCGTGTCATCTGCCAGCGCGCGCAGCCCGGTGATCTCTTTGCCCGTGTCGGGATCGAAGCCGCCGTAGCTGTCCACCCAGTCGTCGCTGAGGAAGTTTGCCAGCCAATCCTGCCCGAACTTGCGGTGCAGCGCGTAGACCGCGCCCACCTGCGGCTCGGTCA
>JAKPQT010000409.1 GCA_029555885.1 Chloroflexota bacterium
CGGTGCGGACCCAGATACGAACCGCTCAGCTGGGCTCCATTCGCTCCACGGGGTTGGGCTCGATTGCCGCCGCATAGGGTTAGCCCGGAAATTTCACGAGTAGCAGGTCGGCGGCCTCGTGCCGAAGCGCGTTTTCATAGGTATCTGACGCCAATGAAAACCGAGGACCGCCGATGCCAAAGTGTACCGATGAGGTAGTTAAATTCGGACGTGTGGGCAGGCGTGTCGTCGAGGCCGCATTCGATGGCGGCGACATCGTCAGTGACGGCGGCGTCTTGCTGCTCCAGCGAGTCGATGAACGGCTCGGTCTGATCCGCGCGGCGGCCCATGCGTTCGGCGACGAGCGCCGCGGCGCCAGCGTCCAGCACAGCGTGCACAGCCTGCTGGCGCAGCGCATCTACGGCCTGTGCCTGGGATGGTCGGACGTGTGCGACCACAACGTGCTGCGTAACGACCTGGTGATGCAGACGGCCGTGGGTCGCGCCGAGCCGCTGGCGTCTGCCCCCACGCTCAGCCGATTGGAGACGGGGGCGACGCCCGCGCATGCCGCCGCGCTGCACGAGGTGCTCATGCAGCAGTTCCTCGCCAGCCACTCGAAGGCGCCCAAGGAACTGGTGCTGGACGTTGATGCCACCCACGTGCCGCTGCACGGCGAGCAGGAACGCGGCCACTTCCACGCCTACTACGACAACTACTGCTACTTGCCGCTGTACGTCTTCGCAGGCCAGGACATGCTGGCCTGCGTGCTGCGCCCCAGCGACCGTGACCCGGCCAGCGTCGTCAGCGCCTTGATCAAGCGGTTGCTGGTGCCGCTGCGCCGCGCCTGGCCCAAGACGAAGATCATCGTGCGTGCCGACTCGGGGTTCTGCCGCCCTCGCGTGCTGCAGCGCCTGGAGCGCTGGGGCGTGAGCTACATCATCGGATTGCAGAAGAACTCGCGCTTGGCGCAGCAGGTGGAGTTGGCCGAGCTGGCCCTGGCCGAGCAGTACGTCCACAAGAAGATCAAGCAACGCATGTTCGGCGAGTTCGAGTACGCCGCCCGCACGTGGGGCAAGCCCCGGCGCGTCATCGCGCGTCTGGAGCACGGCGAGCAAGGTGCGAACCCGCGCTTCATCGTCACCGACCTGCCGGGCTCGGCCAAGGCCTTGTACGAGCGGCGGTACTGCGCACGCGGCGAGGCCGAGAACCGCATCAAGGAAGCACAGCTGGACCTGTTCGGCCGGCGCGCGAGTTGCCACCGCTTCCAGGCCAACCAGCTGCGTCTGTTGCTGGCGGGGCTGGCCTACACGCTGATGATCAACCTGCGTCGCCTGGCCCTGAGGGGTACTGAGCTCGCACAGGCCTGCACCGCAACGATCCGCATCAGGCTGCTGAAGATCGGCGCGGCCATCGTGCGCAATACCCGCCGCGTGCGGGTGCTGCTGGCGTCAAGCCACCCGATGAAGCACGTCTTCATCATCGCGGCACGCGCGCTCAGCCCGTAGACCACATCCAGTGCCTGGCCCGCGCGTTGACACCAAACCGGCCCGCATCCCAAGCCGGGGAAGGGGCAATCACGCCCCTGCCTGCTTGACCAGCCCCGCCCAGCGTGGCAATCGCCAGAACTCCACGTCAAGAAGGCCAACCAACCATCAAATCAGCATCGCCAACTCATCCAGCACAACGCTGATGAAATATCCGGGCTAGCCCGGAAATTTCACGAGTAGCAGGTCGGCGGCCTCGTGCCGAAGCGCGTTTTCATAGGTATCTGACGCCAATGAAAACCGAGGACCGCCGATGCCAAAGTGTACCGATG
>JAKPQT010000425.1 GCA_029555885.1 Chloroflexota bacterium
CTGCGGCGCTGGGGCACGCTGGTGCTTATGGATGGCAAGAACATCCGCGGTGACCAGCCGGCCAGGAACCACCAGTTCGTGCAGGTGCCGTACATCAAGTCGGTGAACGCAGCCGCGTTCGACCGGTATGTCGAGCGGCACACCGGCTGCTACGGGTGCCCGATCAAGTGCAGCCGCGACTCCAATGTGGCAGATGGGCCTTACGCGGTGGAACTGGAGGGGCCGGAGTACGAGACCACCAACGCGCTGGGCCCGATGTGCTGGGTCAGCGATCCCGAGGCGATCCTCTACGCCAACCGGCTCTGCAACGAGTACGGGCTGGACACCATCTCGACGGGCGTCACCATTGCATTTGCTCTCGAACTGCGGGAAAAGGGGCTGCTGGACGACGAGCCGGACCTGGCGCTGGAATGGGGCAGCCCGGCCACGCTGCACGGGCTGATCGAGCGCATCGCCTTACGACGCGGCATCGGTGACGTGTTGGCCGAGGGCACGCGCCGCGCGGCAGAGCGCATCGGCAAGGGAGCCGAGCGATACGCCATGCAGGTCAAGGGCCTGGAACTGCCGCGCCAGGAGCCACGGTTTGCCAAGGGTTTCGGCCTGGGCCACGCCACCTCCAACCGCGGTGCGGACCACCTGTACGGCCTGCCGGCCATCGATCTGGCAGGCGCGTGGGACGTGGCCAATCGCGTCTTCCCGCCAGAGATCGTGCCCGAGCTGATGGACACGACGAACGAGAAGTATAAGCCGGACATGGTGATCTACGGGGAGCATTTCTGCGCGTTGACCGACTCCCTGGGCATCTGCAAGTTCAGCACCATCGAGGAGTATGCCCTCTTTCCCGAGGACCTGGCCCCGGGCGTGGCCGCCCTGTGGGGCCGGCCCGTCACTGGCGCGGACCTGCTCCTGGTGGGCGAGCGCATCGTGAACCTGGAGCGGCTCTACAACATGCGGCTGGGGCTGTCGCGGCAGGACGATTATCTGCCCGCGCGCTTTACAACCGAACCCGCGCCGCTCTACGATTACGAAGAGGATCCGCAGACCGGCGAGATGGTCCGCTCTGCGAAGCCAATCCAGCACGGGCTGTTGTACGACTTCGACGGCATGCTGGACCGCTACTACGACCTGCGCGGCTGGACGCGCGACGGCGCACCGACCGCTGAGACGCTGG
>JAKPQT010000444.1 GCA_029555885.1 Chloroflexota bacterium
CTCCGTCCAGAGCGGTTCGTGGCGCATGACATAGCCCACCATCAGCACCGGGTCGGGCGAGCGGTCCATCTCCACCAGCGCGCGGCACTCCTCCCGGTTCAGCGCGAGGGGTTTCTCCATCAGCACGTGCTTGCCCGCGCGGAGTGCCTCCGCGCCGACTTGGTAGTGCAGGTCGTGGGGCAGCGCGATTACGACGGCATCCACCGCGTCGAACAGGTCGTGGTAGTCCGTCACCGCGATGGCGCCCGGCGCGTGCTTCGCTTGCGCCTCTGCGCGCTCAAGCTCGATATCAGCAAACGCGGTGAAGCGCATTCGCCCGTCCAGCGGCTGAAACGTCGTCGCGTGGCTGGCGGCCATACTGCCGCAGCCAATCATTCCAACACGGATCATTTCGCCTCCCTCGCGTTACTCCACCCATTCAACTGACTTGCTGCGGCCACCGCAGCCAATCATTCCCATGCGGATCATTTGTGCGCCTCCGTCGACTTTCGGTGTACCCGGCCCAGCGGCTCCATTATAGGTCCTATGGGTCCTATAAGTCGTATGGTGCACTGTCTTTGGCGTGCGGCGGCGTGCCGCCGCTTTCCAGGCGCAGGCAAGCCTGCCGGCACTTCGACAAGCCTCCTGCGCTGTGCGCAGGCTCAGTGACCGGCAGACTACGTGAGCGTCCGTCAGCCCACCACTGCCGGGTAGGGTCTTCCGGGAATCAGCCGTTCGCCGTCGCTGAAGCCTTCCGGCCGATCTTTCAGCTCCGCCACCAGCCGTGTGCGCCAGAGCTCCACGCGGGCGGCATCCCGCGGGTGTTTCGCCACATCGAAGCGCTCGTCCGGGTTTTCCGGCAGATGGAAGAACTGCTCCCGGCCGTCCGCAACGAACCAGACGTATTTCTCGTTGCCGTCGGTCAGCGTGTGATGCAGCGGCGCATGCTCAATGTGGATGTACTCCCGCCACGGCGCTTCCTCGCCGCGCAGAAGGGGCAGCAGACTGCGGCCATCCACGCCACCGGGAACCGGCACGCCGGCAAAATCGAGGCATGTCGGCATCACGTCTTCCAGCCCCACCGGACGATCCACCACTGCCCCCACCCGCACCCCGAACCGCTCCGGCGC
>JAKPQT010000457.1 GCA_029555885.1 Chloroflexota bacterium
CTGCGCCTGGGCGGCTACCCGGCTTGGCTGGCCTGGCTGTTCGTCCACCTGCTCTACATCGTGGAGTTCGACAACCGGTTGCTGATCCTGGTGCAGTGGGCGTGGAACTACTTTACACGCAATCGCGGCGCACGCCTGATCACCGGGTATGATCTTCCTGTGCCGCCTGACGAAAGACGCAATCAGGACTCCAGTCGGTAAGCCTGCCTGTATGCTACAGGATCAGACCGGCTGAAGCCTCGATTCCACTTGCGGTCGGATGTTCCGACTCACGTGCATCCGTACCCCTTGGCGACCAAGACCACCGCGCCCTTAAGGATCGGCTGCACCTGGTGACCTGCCGCCCTTCTTCCAAAACTCTAATGTAACTCTAATCGTCATTCCAGCCAATTGTACCTATAATAGCGAGTCGGGTGCGCTCGGTGATGCATCTTGCCGCGCGCACATGAACCTGGTCCTCATTGAGGTGCCTCATGATCGAAGTATCTGAGTTGCGAAAGTCCTATGGCTCTGTCGAAGCGCTGCGCGGGGTCAGCTTCGACATCGCGGCCGGGCAGATTGTCGGCCTGCTCGGCCCCAACGGCGCAGGCAAGACGACCATCATCAAGATCCTCACCGGCTACCTGCAGCCGGACGCGGGGACGGTTACGGTGGATGGCCTTGATGTTCTGACGCAGACGCGCGCGGTGCAGGCGCGCATCGGTTACCTGCCGGAGAACGCGCCCCTCTACCCCGAGCTGTCCGTGCAGGCCTACCTGAAGATGATGGCCGACCTGCGCCAGATCCCGGCTGCGGAACAGCTCGCCGCCATCGGTGAGGCCATCCAGGCGACGGGCCTGCACGGCTACCTGACGCGGCCCATCGGCCAGCTCTCCAAGGGTTACCGGCAGCGCGTCGGGCTGGCGCAGGCCATCCTGCACAAGCCGAAGCTGCTCATCCTCGATGAGCCGACCGTCGGGCTGGACCCCACGCAAATCATCGAAATCCGCAACCTCATCCGGCGGCTGGCAAGCCACGCGACCGTCCTCTTCTCGACACACATCCTGTCCGAGGTCGAGGCGCTCTGTGACCGCGCGATTATCCTCATCAACGGTCTCGTCAAGACCGACGCGCGGCTGGCAGACCTGGAGGTTACGGCAGACGCGGTCGTCGTCCTGGCGAATCGCACGGACGGCTTCGAGCGGACGCTCCGCTCGCTGAGCGGGGTGCGCGGCATCGAGCCGTGGCGGACGCCCGACGGCTACCCGGCCTATCGCGTCCTGGGCATGGACGACGTAGATCTCTGCCCGGAAATCTACAACCTGGCGCGACAGAACAACTGGCCGCTGCGCGAGCTGCGCCGAGATGTACGCACGCTCGAAACCGTCTTCAACCAGTTGGCGACGGGAGCATGACCCCTATGAAACAGACCCTCTCCATCACCCGCAAGGAACTCGCCGGCTACTTCGGCTCACCGATGGCCCTCCTGTTTATCGGTGCCTTCCTCGCGGTCACACTGTTTGCCTTCTTCTGGATCGAAACCTTCTTTGCGCGCGGCATTGCGGACGTGCGGCCGCTCTTCCGCTGGATGCCGCTGCTGATGGTCTTCCTGGTGGCCGCGCTGACCATGCGCCAGTGGAGCGAGGAACAGCGCGCGGGCACGCTGGAAGTGCTTCTAACGCTGCCCGTCAGCAAGGTGCAGCTCGTCATGGGCAAGTTCATCGCGGTGATGATCCTGGTCGCAATTGCGCTGGCCCTGACCCTGTTCCTGCCGATCACGGTCGCGCTGCTCGGCCCACTGGACTGGGGCCCGGTCATCGGCGGCTACCTGGCCGCGCTGCTCATGGCCGCGGCCTATGCAGCCATCGGCCTGTTCATCTCCTCGCGCACCGACAACCAGTTGGTCTCGCTCATCATGACCATGTTGGTGGGCGGGCTGTTCTACCTCATCGGTTCGGCGAGCATCACGGACTTCACGAGCCGCGGGCTGGGGAACATCCTAGCAGCCATCGGCACCAGCAGTCGCTTCCAGAGCATCGAGCGCGGGGTTATCGACCTGCGCGACCTGGCCTATTATCTGTCCCTGGCCGCCATCTTCCTGGTCCTCAATGTCATCTCCCTGGACAGCAAACGGTGGAGTCACGGCCAGCAGACCGCGGCCTACCGCACCGGCATCCGCCTCACCTCGGCGCTGCTCGTCGTGAATCTGCTGGCGCTCAACGTCTGGCTCTACCCGCTGAACGGCCTGCGGCTGGACCTGACCCGCCAGCGCGAGTATAGCCTGTCGAGCACGACGAAAGACCTGCTCGCCGGGCTGAGCGAACCGCTGACGCTGCGCGCTTATGTGAGCGAAAAGACGCACCCGCTGCTGGCCCCGTTGCAGCCGCAACTGGAGGACCTGCTACGAGAATATGAAATTGCCGGGCGCGGCAAGGTCATCGCAGAAGTCATCGATCCGACCACCGATGCCGACAAGGAGACCGAGGCCAACCAGACCTACGGCATCCAGGCAACGCCATTTCAGGTGGCTGATCGCTACGAAGCGTCCGTCATCAACGCCTACTTCGACGTGCTCGTGCGCTACGGCGACCAGAGCGACGTACTCAACTTCCAGGACCTCATCGAGGTCGAATCCCAGCGCGACGGCACGGTCGATGTCCACTTCCGCAACCTGGAATATGACCTGACCAGCGCCATCAAGAAGGCCGTCTACGGGTTCCAGAGTGTCGACACACTGCTGGCTTCGCTCAGTTCGCCGGTCAAGTTAACCCTGTACGCCACCACCAGCTCGCTGCCCGCATCGCTGGCCGACGTGCCCGAGACCATCCGCACGGTCGCTGAGGACATGGCTGCGAAGTCTGGCGGCAAGTTCACCTTCGAAGTGGTCGATCCCGATGTGGCCGGCGCGACCGTCACCCGCCAGCAGATTCTCGATACATATAAACTGCGCCCGATTGCCGCCTCGCTCTTCTCCGACCAGTCCTATTACCTGGACATGATCATGGAGACGACCGATGCTGCCACGGGAGAGGCCCAGTGGAAGCTGGTCACGCCGGCCGACGAGGTCACGGAAGCCAGCGTACGCACGGCCATCGAGTCGGCGCTGAAGCAATCTTCGACCGGCTTCCTGCAGGTCATCGGTCTGTGGACGCCGCCGCAAACACCCACGCAGGATATGTTCGGCCAGACCCAGGCCGCGCTGCGCACCTGGCAGCAGGTCCGCCAGCAACTCAGCCAGGATTACAAGGTGCAGACCGTGGACCTCTCCACCGGCCAGGTGCCGCCGGAGGTGAACGTGCTGGTGATTATCTCCCCACAGGGGCTGGATGACCGGGCACGGTTCGCCATCGACCAGTACCTCATGCGCGGGGGCTCCGTGGTCGTTGCTGCAGGGAACTACAGCCTATCGTACGACCAGTTCACCGGCGGCCTCGCGCTTGCGCCGGTCGAGAACGGGCTGGCCGACATGCTGGCGCACTATGGCATCACGGTCGAGCAGAGCCTGGTCATGGACCCGCAGAATGAACCGTTCCCGGTCGAGGTGGATCGCAGCGTCGGCGGCACGGTCGTGCGCGAGCTCCAGGCCATCGACTATCCCTTCTTCGTCGATATCCGCACCGACGGGATGGACAAGACCCACCCGATCGTCAGCCAGCTCAACGCGGTGACGCTGAACTGGGCCTCGCCGGTCAAGCTCGACGAGACCAAGAACGCGGGCCGGGAGACGAGCGTGCTGCTCAAGTCAACCGCAAACGCCTGGCTGCGCACCGACACGAACATCCAGCCGGACTTGCAGCAGTACCCGGACATCGGCTTCGCAGTGGAGGGCGAACGCGCGAGCCAGCCGCTGGCCGTGGCCGTGCGCGGCAGCTTCGAGAGCTACTTCAAGGACAAGCCATCGCCGCTGGCACAGCCGGCCGAAACCGCGGCCACGGCTGAAGGCACGCCCACGCCGACGCCTGCGCCGCAGACGAGCGGCGTCGTGGAAAGCTCGCCCGACACTGCGCGCCTCGTGGTCATCGGCAGCAGTGACTTCTTGACGGATGTCGTCTTCCAGATTTCGGCCAGCATGGCCCCCAACCGCTACCTCAACAGCCTCTCGTTCCTGCAGAACGCAGTGGACTGGTCGGTGGAGGACCTGGACCTGCTCGGCATCCGCGCCCGCGGACAAGTGACGAGGGTACTGGACCCGCTCCAGCCGGGCCAGGAACGGCTCTGGGAGGTAGCAAACTACGGGCTGGCGCTCGCGGCGCTGGTCGGTCTCGGTGTCATGTGGAACGTGCGGCGCCGGAACGAACGGCCCATCATCCCTGAACCGGGCAAGGAGGCAGCATGATGGTCACGTCTCTGAAAATCACCCGTCTACAGCAAATCCTGATCGGCGTGCTGGTCCTGCAGTTGGCGCTGGCCGCGTTCGTGCTCTGGCCGCGACCCGCCGCCAGCAGCGGTGGCGAACCGCTCCTCCCCGGCATCGCGACGGGCGATATCACCGGACTCACAATTACCGGCGACACCGGCGCCGCACCCATCAAGCTGGCGAAGCAGGGCGACGCCTGGACTGCGCCGGAAGCAGGCGACTTCCCGGTGGACGCGACGAAGGTCAACCCGATCCTGGATAAGCTGGTGGCAATCAAGACAGGCCGGCTGGTTGCGCAGACGCCGGCCAGCCATGCGCAGTTGCAGGTGGCGGCGGATAGGTTCGTCCGCAAGCTCGACATCGCGACCGCGGAAGGAACGCGCACCCTCTATCTCGGCAGCTCCGCGGGCGGCTCCACCATCCATGTACGGCTCGATGGGCAGGACAACGTCTACCTGACGAGTGGGCTGAGCACATGGGAGGTCAGTGCGGAACTGCTGTCCTGGGTGAACCCGGTCTACGTCGCGATCAGCTCGGCGGATGTGACCGGCTTCACGCTAAAGAACCGCAACGGAGAGTTTGCTTTCACTAAGGATGCGCAGGGCAACTGGACCCTGGGGGACCTGGCCGCCGGCGAGGTGACGAACCCGAACAACGTCGTGAGCCAGGTGGACCTCTTCACCGGCCTGCGCATGACGAAGCCGCTCGGCAAGACCGAGGACCCAGCGTATGGCATGGCAGACCCATCGGCAGTCATCACGCTACGCTACAAGAGCGGCGAGGAGGAGAAGACCAGCACGGTGACAATCGGTGCGCAGGACCCGGCGGACAAGGCCTACTACGTCAAATCGTCGGATTCGCCCTACTATGTGAAGGTGGCCGAGTATAGCGTGGAGACGCTGGTCAAGCGCGACCGTGCGGCCTTCCTGCAGGGCACACCGACGCCCGCTCCCACTCCGGCACAGTAGGGCGAGGCTTGGTGTAGGCTACGACCAATAGAACGCTGATGACGTGCCAACTTATAGTTGGCCCTGATTGAACCGATCCTCATGATCCTTTTTGAGATAATCATGTAAATCAGCCAAATCAGCGTCATCAGCGTTCTATTAGCGGTCCGTTATCACAGCGCGGGCCAGGGCAATTCCGGCCGCGCTGCGCGGCCCACCTCGATCAGCTCCCCGATGCGCAGGTGCCGCTCGCAGTACAGGATGAATTCGCGCGCCTTCGCGCCGAGCGTATCACCGGGCAGGTTCTCATACTGGATGCCCATGTCGAAACACAAGTTGCGCAAGCCGTCGAGGTTGAAATGGGTTTCGAGCAGTTTACGCAGCCCGACGCGCACCTGCTGGGGGGTCAAATTCGCCCCGCGGTCCGGCTCATCCGGCGGCAGCGTCAACTCATCACTCTGGGCCGGATATTCCGCCCGCGCGTTCGCCAGGAGCTTCTCCAGCAGGCCCTGCTTTTCCGCTTCCTCCAGAATGTTCTGCCAGTAGACCGTCAAGGAGCCATGCTCGCGGATATTGGCGGGCGTCAGCCCGGCATCGCGGGCAGCCAGCCTGGCGAGGTCGTGATCGTCGTACAGTTCGGAAAGCAGCTTGCGCAACGGAGCGAAATTGCGCGGCATCGATTGCCTCCTGTGTGGTCATGAGCATCTGCCGGTCAGGCCCGGTCTGACGAAACCGGTCTACGGTGTAGCATCATAGCACACATCGGCGCGAACCTGATACTTATCATTTCCGGCGCTGGGCAAGCGTGCTAAAGTATGCTTCGGTTGCGCCAAATGCCGCAGCCAGTACCTATCGGAGGACTAAAAACCATGTACGTCGTGACCGTTGACGTCGAGAAGTGCCAGGGCTGTGGCGACTGCGTCGATGCCTGCCCGAACGAACTCATCGCCCTCGTCGAAGAAGGCGGCAAGCAGTATGCCATGTACAAGGGCGACCCCGAGGAGTGCATCGGCTGCTACTCCTGCGAGTCGACCTGCCCGGAAGGCTCCATCACCATTACCGAGCTTTAGCCGGTCATCCATTCCCCCATTACGAGGAAGCCGGTGTGGTTACACACCGGCTTCCTCGTAATTGACGCCCGGTTCAATATGATCGTGCCAGTTCCGCCGGCTGGCGCACGCGCTGCAGCGCCAGGACCGAAACCAGGAACATGACACCGTACAGGCCGAATAGCAGGATATACCCGACACCGGGCAGGCCGGGCAGCCGGGCAGTCACGAAGTCGGCAATCGGACCGCCGATGTACGCTCCCACTGCACCCGCGCCCGCCCCGGCCAGGTTCGAGATGCCCAAATATCGCCCGGCCTCTCCCTGCGGCACCAACTCCGTGCCCAGCGCCCAGTTCGCGGTGAAGAAGAGACCGGTGGCGATGCCGATGAAACTGCCGCCGATGTAGATGATCGTCATGCTCGGCGAGAGCAACGCAATCAGCACGCCGAGCGCGGCCAGCAACCCCGCAACGCCCACCAGCAACTTATGTCCGAAGCGATCCCCCAGCCAGCCGCTCGGCAGCGCGGATAACAGGATGAAGATACCGATCACGGTCATCAGCCACGCGGCCGGCCCGGCAGCCTGCTCGCGCACGAGGCCGAGCCGTCCCTGCAGGAAGTAAACGGCGAACGTGGACAGGTTGGTCGTGCCGACGAAAAAGGCCAGCCGATTGACAACCCACCAGGTGAACGAGGGGTTCGCTCGCGCCGCCTCAGTGCCGATGCTGATCCGCACGCTGAGCCATACGCCGGCCGCGACGGTGAGCACGATCGCGACCAATCCGGCCAGCCCCATGACACCCAACACCACGGCCGGCTGCTCATTGCCCGCCAGCAGCCGGCCAACCTGGCCCACGAGCACGCCCATGCCGAGGATGATGGCCGTAAACAACGCGGTCATGGCCGCCAGCCGCACGATGGGGGTCCAGTCGAGCCTGGAGGGGGCCTGCGCCAACGGCCGCTCCGGCGCGAGCATGGTCAACAGCATGGCGACGAGCAGCACGCCGATGGCCAGGAACAGCGCCGTCCACAGGTTGCCTGCAGCGATGAAACGCGCAATCGTGAACGACACCAGGAGCAGGGGAATCGGCACCTCGAGGACGGCCTTGACCGCGGAGAAGCGGCCGCGTTTCTCCGGCGGTACGAGGTCGGGGATCAGGCCCTGCTGTGCACCGTGCGCTGTGTTCGAAGCGACCGACTGCAGGAGGGCCATAGCGAACAAGAACGTGAAGCCTGCCAACCCGGCCATGCCTGACGCAAGACCGGTCAGCATGACCGTCACAACCATGCCGAGCGTGCCGACGAAGATGAAGGGCCGCCGCCGCCCGAGGCGCGATGTGCTCCGGTCGGACAACATGCCCATCAGCGCCTGCCACAGGAG
>JAKPQT010000491.1 GCA_029555885.1 Chloroflexota bacterium
CGACCCCGACGCCCTGGCCGAAGCGGATGCCTACTGCCGCGAGCGCCGGGCATTTTTGATCGTCGATGCGCCCGTGGCGACGGTGGGCGACCCGGAGCAGATCGTCACCGCAGTGGCCGGTACGGCCCTGCCCAAGAGCAACTTTGCGGCGGTCTATTATCCCTGGCTGCAAATCGCCAATCCCCTCAAGAACGGCAAGCTGGAGAAATTCCCGCCGAGCGGCACCATCGCCGGGCTGTATGCCCGCACCGACAGCGCGCGCGGCGTGTGGAAGGCACCTGCCGGCACCGACGCGACGCTCGTGGGTGTGCAGGGCGTATCCTATTCGCTCACCGATCCTGAGACGGGCGTGCTAAACCCAAAGGGCGTCAACTGCGTGCGGGTGTTTCCCGTCTTTGGAGCCGTGGCCTGGGGAGCGCGCACCCTACGCGGCGCCAACGAGATGGCCGACGAATACAAGTACATCCCCGTACGGCGCACGGCGCTGTTCATCGAGGAGACACTGTACCGCAACCTGAAGTGGGTGGTGTTCGAGCCAAACGACGAGCCTCTGTGGGCCCAGATCCGGCTGAACGTGGGGGCCTTCCTGCACGGCCTGTTCCGCCAGGGTGCATTCCAGGGTAGAACACCGCGCGAGGCGTACTTTGTCAAGTGCGACGGCGAAACGACGACACAGGATGACATCAATCAGGGCATCGTCAACATCCAGGTCGGCTTTGCCCCGCTAAAGCCCGCGGAGTTTGTGATCATCACGCTCCAGCAGATGGCGGGGCAGCTCGAAGCGGATTAGAGCAGACAGGGACAGGATATTCGAGGAGGCAGCCATGGCTCAGTTCAGCGTCAACGCGCAGCGCTTTGATGCGTACAAGAATTTCAAGTTCCGCGTCAAGTGGGACGGCCGGTACGTGGCGGGCGTCAGCAAGATGAGCGCACTCAAGCGCACAACGGAGGTCGTGAAGCACCGCGACGGCGGAGACCCGTCCAGCAGCCGAAAATCGCCGGGCCGCACCGAGTACGAAGCGATCACGCTCGAGCGCGGCGTGACGCACGACCTCGAGTTTGAAAAGTGGGCGAACAAGGTGTGGAGTCTGGGAGCCGGGCTAGGGGCCGAGGTGTCGCTAAAGGACTTTCGTAAGGACATCATCATCGAGGTGTACAACGAGGCCGGCCAATTGGCCCTGGCGTACAAAGTATACCGGTGCTGGGTGTCCGAGTACCAGAGCCTTCCTGAGATGGATGCCAATGCCAACGCGGTTGCGATCCAGACGCTCAAGCTCGAAAACGAAGGCTGGGAGCGCGACACGCAAGTAGTGGAGCCCAGCGAGCCCCAGCTCGCCGCATAGCAGCCATGTCGCCCGACGATATGCCGTTGACCGCGCGCATCCTCGACGCCTGGGAAGCGGGCCTGGGCCAGTCCGGTCCCTCTCGCGCCCTGGCGCTGCTGGCTGCGGCCCAGCCTCAGCCCACGTCCGAGCTGCTGGTGCTGCCGGTGGGCGCGCGCGACCGGCGCCTGTTGGAGCTGCGTGCCGTCCTCTTCGGCAGCCGGCTGGCGGCGGTGGCAGATTGCCCGGCCTGCGGCGAGCTGTTGGACGTCGATTTCGAAGCGGACGCGGTCATGGAGCCTGCGCCCCGGCCACAGATCGACGAGGTGGTCGTCGAGTGGGAAGGCCGGCGTCTGCGGTTTCGGTTGCCGAACGCGGGCGACATGATAGCTCTGGCGCGCTGCCATGGCGCCGGGCAGGCTCGTGATCTGCTTCTCGCCCGGTGTAGCCTGGATGGCGACGACGCGGCAGGCGCGCTGCCCGAGGCCGCTATCGCGGCGCTATCCGAGCAGATGGCGCAGGCCGATCCGCAGGCCGAGGTGCACCTGGCACTGAGCTGCCCTGCGTGCGGCCACGAGTGGCTGGCCATGTTCGACGTAGCGGCCTACCTGTGGGCCGAGGTAGATGCCTGGGCCCGGCGCACGCTGGGCGAGGTGCACGCGCTGGCGCGGGCCTACGGCTGGAGCGAGGCCGAGATCCTGGCCCTGAGCCCGTATCGTCGCCAGTGGTACCTGGCCCTGGCGGGCGGGATCGATGGGGCATGGACGTGAGCGACTATATCGGCAACCTGATCGCGCGCAGCCTGGCTGGAACAGCAGATGCGCTGCCCGCAGTCAGGCCGCGGCCGCGGGCGCGGTTCGAGCCCGACGGTCCCGCGCAGGGTGGCTGGAGCGAGGGCGAGCCGGACGGCGAGATCGAGGCACTGAGCTCGTTCCCTCCCCGAAGCGAGGAATTGGCCCCTGCGGCACCCGATAGACGGTCCGATGCGGTGGACTCGACGCTCGTCCCCGCCATACGCGAGCGGACAATTGACCCCGCGGCCGAGGAAACCGAAATCCCACAGCCGCTGCTTGTCGCACCCACTCTGCCCACGAGACGCAAGGAGCGCGAGCCGTGGGCTGCCCGGCCGCAGGTGACGCGGGCTGCGGAGCGCGAGCCGTGGGAAGTGG
>JAKPQT010000522.1 GCA_029555885.1 Chloroflexota bacterium
CGCACCACATCGCCGATGCGGATCTGATCGGGCTCGGCCCGCAGCCGCAGCCCGCCGCCGCGTCCGCGCGTGGTCTCGAGCAGGCCACGGTGCGCCAGGTCGTTGACCACTTTCATCAGGTGATTCCGGGACAGCCCGTGCTGCTCGGCCAGTTCACCGATCGTGACTAGGCGGTCCCGATGTGCGGCGCAGTACATCAGCACCCGCAATGTGTAGTCCGTGTATTCAGAAAGGCGCATGGGACCTCTTA
This sequence comes from Chloroflexota bacterium, assembly GCA_029555885.1. Next base: position 251 of record JAKPQT010000522.1, read on the forward strand.
AAGATGCATGCAGTGTATTGCTTTAAGGATCGGTTGTCATTAACATGCACACACCGTACAGCTTTAGATTCGGCTTCGTCGCTTCCCCGAAGCCAGGTCTCCATCATGAAAAGCCCGTCAAGCGCCATTCCTCTCGTCCCGCAGGCCGGCGTGCCGAGCGCTGACGCCAGGGCGCCGAGCATGGAGTTCCCGCTGCCTGGCTGGCCGCTGTTCCGGCTGGGCTTCCGTCCGTTCTACCTCGGCGCGGCGGCCTTCGCGGCGCTCGCGGTGCCGTACTGGGTCGCAGCCCTTCTGGGCGTGGCGGCGCTGCCGGCGACGATGCCCCCGCTGTTGTGGCACGCCCACGAGATGCTGTTCGGCTTTGCGGTCGCGGTGATCGTGGGTTTCCTGCTGACGGCCGGAAAGGCCTGGACCGGCTTGTCCACGCCGCGCGGCGCCACCCTGGCCGTGATGGCGACAATCTGGCTGGCGGCGCGGCTGGCAGCGCTTGGTGCGCCGTACGCCATGTACGCGTTGCTCGATGCCCTGTTGCTGCCTTGGGTGGCCGGGGTGTTGCTGCGGGTGCTCTGGAAGTCGGGGAACCGCCGCAATCTCCCGCTGGGTGCTGTGGTCGTGCTGCTGGCGTCCTCCAACCTCGCGTTTCATGCGGCGGCGCTGGGATGGTTGAGCATCGACCCCCTGCGTGCGCTGTACGCTGGCCTCGCTTTGATCGTGATGATCGAGTGCGTGATCGCCGGGCGCGTCATCCCGGCCTTCACGATGTCGGCATTGCCGGGTCTGAAACTCCAGACGCCGCCGTGGCTTGAGCGTGCCGCGCTGGCCACGACCGCGTTGTCGTTGGCGGCCTGGGTGCTGTTGCCCGTGAACCCGATCACGGCTGCAGGCTTCAGCTTGGCTGCGCTGCTGCACACATCGCGGCTGTGGCACTGGCAGCCCTGGCGCACGAAGGCGCGGCCCATCCTGTGGGTGCTGCATATGGCCTACGCCTGGCTGCCCCTGGGCTTCGCGTTGCTCGCAGCCGCTCAAATGCGTTTCGTGTCGACATCTGCCGGCATCCATGCCCTTGCCGTCGGCGCCACGGCTGGACTCATCGTCGGCATGATCACCCGGACCGCGCGCGGCCATACCGGCCGTCCACTCAAGGCGTCGCGCCTTGAAGTGACGGCCTATCTGCTGGTGCTGGCTGCGGCAGTGGTCCGCGTGGCCCTGCCGATGCTCGCACCGGCACTCACTGCCGACGCGCTGATCGCGGCGGCAGTCGCTTGGGCGCTGGCGTTCACCCTCTACCTTTGGCGGTTCGGCCCCTGGCTGGTGGCCAGCCGGCTGGACGGCAAGGATGGTTGACGCGACGCAGCGCTCGGGCTCTTCTACAAGCCGATCTCAGCCTGAAGTTTTTCAACGCATCACCAAGGCGCGGCTGCGCTCGCGGTGATGCCCAACGCCCCCTGAAAGGTCCCCATGACTGCCACCCTGATCCAACCGACCCACGTGCTCGATCTGCGGACCATCCCGCCCCGCGAGCGCCACCCGCTGATCTTCGGCCGCTTCGACGGCTTGGCCGTCGGGCAGGCGCTGCAGTTGGTCAATGACCACAACCCGCAACCGTTGCACTACCAGTTCGATGACCGTTCGTACGGGCAGTTCGAGTGGACGGTGCTGGAGGCCGGCCCGTCGGTCTGGCGCATCCAGATCGCCCGCACCGCGGACGCCGCCAACGCGCAACCAGTCGCGCGAGGCGATTCCTGCTGCTCGGGCGGCGCCTGCTGCGGCTGACCTCGGGCGCCGTGCACGATGACCTTCGTCGTCACCGAGGCCTGCATCCGGTGCAAGTACACCGACTGCGTCGACGTCTGTCCAGTCGATGCGTTTCGGGAGGGGCCGAACTTCCTGGTCATCGACCCGGACGAGTGCATCGACTGCGCGGTGTGCGTGCCCGAGTGCCCCGTGAATGCGATCTACGGCGAGGAAGACGTACCCGCGGATCAACAGCACTTCACGGCGCTGAACGCCGAGCTTTCCAGGGAGTGGAAGCCCATCACGAAGACCAAGCTGGCGCTACCGGACGCTGAGGAGTGGAGCCGGATCGAGCGCAAGCTCGACCAGCTGAAGCGATGACTCGACGCACGACCCTCATCTTCCGGCTTCCCCACGGGCGCTGAGCATGTCCAAGCCGGCAAAGGTCATCCCCATCGTCGCGGCGAGCGCCAAGGTGGAGGACAGCGCTCAGTTCGTCTCGATGTACCAGAAGCAGCCGACGATCTACCCGCGGGCGGTCAAGGGTTGGTTCGCGAACTGGCGCTGGGTATTCGTGTGGCTGACGCAACTGCTGTTCTATGGGTTGCCTTGGCTGCAGTGGAGTGGCCGGCAAGCCGTGCTGTTCGACCTCGAGGCCCAGCGCTTCTACATCTTCGGTCTGCTGCTCTATCCGCAGGACCTGATCTTTTTGGCGGCGCTCCTGGTGCTGTCTGCATTGGCGCTATTTTTCTTCACCGCCGTGGCGGGTCGCCTGTGGTGCGGCTACACCTGTCCGCAGACGGTCTACACCGAGATCTTCATGTGGGCCGAGCGGAAGATCGAGGGCGACCGGGTTGCGCGCATGCGCCTGGACCAGCAACCGTGGCGGTGGCACAAGATTTGGCGCAAGGGCGCCAAGCACTCGGCGTGGCTGTCGATCGCCTTGTTCACGGGGTTCAGCTTCGTCGGCTACTTCACGCCGATCCGCGAGCTCGCAATGGACCTGGCGAGTTGGAACCTGTCGGGATGGAACGCGTTCTGGGTCCTGTTCTACGGCGCTGCCACCTACGGTAACGCGGGCTTCCTGCGCGAGCAGATGTGCAAGTACATGTGCCCTTACGCACGCTTTCAGAGCGCCTTGATCGACAAGGACTCGCTGATCATCACCTACGATGCGAAGCGAGGCGACCCGCGCGGATCGCGCTCGCGCAAGGCGGACTCGGCCGCTCACGGACTTGGTGATTGCATCGACTGCACGCTGTGTGTGCAGGTGTGTCCTACTGGCATCGACATCCGCAACGGGCTGCAGAACGAATGCATCGGCTGCGCGGCCTGCATCGACGTCTGCAACGACGTGATGGACAAGATGGGCTATGCCAAAGGGCTCATCCGCTACTCCACGGAGAACGGCGTGGTGAACGGCTGGTCACGGCTGCAGATGCTCAAGCGCGCGCTGCGTCCGCGTGTGCTGATCTACGGTGCAGTGCTTTCGGCGGCCAGCGTCACCTTCGCAGCCAGCGTGGCGATGCGCAGCCCGTTCAAGTTCGATGTGGTCAAGGACCGTGGCGCGTTGGCCCGTGTGGTGGAGGAGGGCGTGGTTGAGAACGTCTACCGCATCCAGATCATGAATCGCACGGAGGCTCCGCAGATCTACCGGGTTGACGCCTCCGGGATCGACGGGTTGGAGGTCGTGGCAACGCCGACCAGCGCCGGCCCGGCTGCCGTGACGTCGACGTCGGTGAGCTTGCGCCTACCTTTCGTCGTGGCGCAAGGGCTCGCAGGCCGGTCGGTGCCCGTGATGTTTGCGGTCACGCGCGTGGAGCCCACCTCCGGCACCAGCGCAGACCGATCGGCCATCCAGTTCGAGAAGTCGACGTTCTTCATCCCCCGTTGAACTGCGGGGGCCCAGACTGTTACGAGAACGCGCGGCGCAGCAGCGCGGACGCGGTAGTGCGCGATTCGTTCGCCGAGGATTGCCAGGACTGGGTTCGCTCGGTGTTGATAGACCAGCCGACGGGCCCGGCTTGGTCACCTTCGATCGCCACCTTGTGCCGGCCGTTCAGTCAGATGCGTTGCAGGAGCACGCGGTGGGCGGTTGCTGCAATCCCCGCCCACAGTAACGTGCGCAGCGCCATCGCGCCGACGGTTCGCGTCTCGTACGCACCACCACTCCATGCATGGACGCCGAAGGCGGCGAAGACCAGGCCGGTTGCGGCGGCGATGAAGACGGCCAGCGGTACCGACCAGCGCCGCCGCTGCCAAAGCCCCAGACCGCAGGCCACGTAGGCGAACCCGGCGACGAAGTTGAACCAGAGCACGAAGGGCACTATGGCCCCGGCGGCCAGCCGCGCCGCTTCGCCGCCGAACAGTGGGCGACCGCCGGACAGGACCGTCAGCAGTCCGAAGAGCACAGCGACCCCTGCCAGTGACTTCACCAGCCAATCCGCCTTGGATGTGCTCACACTCTTGCTCCTTGTTGACGGCTGCTGCAACCGGACTGGATCGGGTCAGTGGCTCAAGCCTTGCCCCGCCTCATCTTCGGTCCGGCCGTCGCGGATGTGATAGATCCTCTTGAAGGTCGGGATGATCTTCTCGTCATGGGTTACCACGATGATGGCCGTGTGGTACTGCGTGGCCATCTGGTTGAGGATGCGCACGACGGCCAAGGCCCGTTCGCTGTCCAGCGGCGCCGTGGGCTCGTCGGCCAGGAT
>JAKPQT010000531.1 GCA_029555885.1 Chloroflexota bacterium
CGGTGATTTCGTTGTTGGCGCTCCAGACCCAGTTCGCGCCGCGTTGCAGGTTGCGGGCGAGCAGCAGCCCGCCGATGCTGGCGACGAAACAACAGACTGCCAGCACCACCAGCAGCAAGACGATCCATAGCGTGCGGTTGCTTCTCATAGCTCTCCTCCGTTGGCAGACGGTCCAATCCATCCGGTCCATCTGTCATTCATTACGGCTGGGGAGCGAGAAAGTTTCTCGGTCGCAAGGTGACGTCATGAGCCGCCTGTCCTTCGACTCCGCTGCGCTCCGCTCAGGATGCGAGGCAGCCGCGTGGTACGCAGGAGGCTCTGCTGTCAGGGCAGCATCGGAATCTTGACGCCCATGCGCTGCGCAGCCGCAATGGCCTCCGGATAGCCTGCGTCTGCGTGGCGGACAATGCCCATGCCCGGATCGGTCGTCAACACCCGCTGGAGCCGGGCCGCAGCCGCGGGCGTGCCGTCGGCCACCGTCACCTGGCCCGCGTGCTGGCTGTAGCCGATACCGACCCCGCCGCCGTGGTGGAAGCTGACCCATGTCGCGCCGCCCACCGCGTTGACCAGCGCGTTGAGGATGGGCCAATCAGAGATCGCGTCGGAGCCATCGCGCATGGCCTCCGTCTCGCGATTCGGGCTGGCGACGCTGCCCGCGTCGAGATGGTCGCGGCCGATGACGATCGGTGCGCGGACACGGCCCGCGGCCACGGCCTCATTGAAGGCCAGCCCCGCCCGCGCCCGCTCCCCGTACTTCAGCCAGCAGATGCGCGCAGGCAGGCCCTGCCACGCGATGCGCTCCTGGGCCATCGTGATCCAGCGCCGCAGGTGCTCGTTCTCCGGGAACAGGTCCAGGATGATGCGGTCGGTCTCATAGATGTCCTGCGGGTCGCCGCTCAGCGCGACCCAGCGGAACGGGCCGGAGCCCTCACAGAAGAGCGGGCGGATATATGCGGGCACGAAGCCCGGATAGGCGAAGGCGTCCTTGACGCCATAGTCATAGGCGCGCTGGCGCAGATTGTTGCCGTAATCGAATACGACTGCGCCCGCGGCTTGGAAGTCGAGCATGGCCTGGACATGCGCGGCCATGCTGGCCATCGCCTGCGCCTGATACCGGTCCGCATCGGCCCGGCGCAGCTCTGCGGCCGCAGCCATGTTCAGACCGGCGGGGATATAGCCCATCAGCGGATCGTGCGCGCTGGTCTGGTCGGTCACGACGTCGGGCCGCACCCCGCGCACGACCAACTCCGGCAGCACCTCGGCCGCGTTGCCCAGCAGGCCGATGGACTTCGCCTCGCCGCGGGCGCGCGCCTCCTCGGCCCATGTCATGGCCTCTTCCAGGTTATCGGTCGCCACATCGAGGTAGCGGTGTTGCAGCCGCCTTTCGATGCGCCAGGGGTCCACCTCGACGACGAGCGCCACGCCCTCGTTCATCGTGACGGCCAGCGGCTGCGCGCCGCCCATCTCGCCCAGGCCCGCAGTGAGCACCAGCTTGCCCTTGAGCGAGCCCCAGCCCTGCTGCCGCGCCAGGCTGCCAAACGTCTCATATGTCCCCTGCAAGATGCCCTGTGTGCCGATGTAAATCCAGCTCCCTGCGGTCATCTGGCCGAACATGATGAGCCCCTCGGCTTCCCAGCGGTCGAAGTTTGCCTGCGTCGCCCAGTGCGGCACGATGTTGGAGTTGGCGATGAGCACCCGCGGCGCATCCTCGTGCGTCCGGAAGATCGCAACAGGCTTGCCGGACTGGACGAGCAGCGTCTCGTCCGGTTCCAGGTTGCGCAGCGACTCCAGGATGGCATCGAAGCAGGCCCAGTTGCGGGCCGCCTTGCCGCGGCCGCCATACACGATCAGGTGTTCAGGATCGCCCGCGACCTCCGGGTCCAGGTTGTTCTGGAGCATGCGGTAGGCCGCCTCGATGAGCCAGTTCTTGCAGGTCAGTTCGGTGCCGCGCGGTGCGCGGATCGTGCGTGACATATGCGCCTCCATGGGGAATGCAGCAGGACGGGTTGGCAACCCGTCCTACAGATACAGGTCAAAGCTGTTCCCCGGCCAGGGCCGCGTCCACTGCCTGCCGCAGCGTCCCGTCCCTGACCAGCCGGTGGATCGCGTCCATATGCGGGTACATGACGACATCGCGGTCAATGAACGACACCTGACGGCGAATCAGCTCATATGCGGCGCGCGTGCCGCGGCCAAGCTGCGCCTGGGGCAGCGCCGCGCGGCGGAAATCGATGGCCTGGGCCGCGGCGAGCAACTCGATAGCGACGATCCGCTCCACGTTGCTGATGATCTGCCGTGCCTGCCGCCCGGCAATCGGCCCGTTGGAGACGTGGTCTTCCCAGTTGGCGGAGGTCGGGATGGTGTCCGCGCTGGCCGGATGGACGAGCGCCTTGTTCTCGGAGGCCAGTGCAGCAGCGGTGTACTGGGTGAGCATGAAGCCGGAGTTGAGGCCGCCGCTCTCGGTCAGGAAGTCGGGCAGCACGTGGCGGTTGCTGCTGCCGTCGGTCAGCCGGGTCAGGCGGCGCTCCGCGATGTTGCCCAGTTCCGTGAGGCCCAGGCCCAGGTAGTCGAAGGCAATGGCGAGCGGTTCGCCGTGGAAGTTCCCCCCGCTGATGGCGATGGGCGTGCCGTCCGCCTCCCAGAAGATGAGCGGGTTGTCGGTTGCGCTGTTGAGCTCGATTTCCACGACCCAACGTGCATACTTGATGGCATCGTGGCACGCGCCATGCACCTGGGGAATGCAGCGGAGCGTGTAAGCGTCCTGCACGTCCGGGTGGTCGGGCGGCCGGACGAAGGTGGACCCGGCCAGCAGCGCACGCAGGTGCGCGGCGCACTCGTTCTGGCGGGGATGCGGCCGGGCCGCGTGAATGCGCGGATCCAGCGCCCACAGGGTTCCGTGCAGCGCCTCGAGGCTCAGCGCGCCGGCCACATCCGCACAGCGGGCTGCGTTCTCCGCTTCGATGACGGCGAGGCTGCCCAGCGCGGCCATCAGCGCGGTGCCGTTGGTCAGGGCCAGCCCTTCCTTTGCCTCCAACGCCACGGGCGTCAGCCCGGCGCGGCGGAGCGCCTTGCCGCCGGGCATGCGCTCTCCGCGATACTCCGCCTCGCCCAGGCCGATCATGGTGAGGGCGATATGCGCGAGCGGCGCGAGGTCGCCCGACGCGCCCAGCGAACCCTGGATGGGTACGATGGGATGGACGCCGCGTGCCAGCATGTCCAGCAACAGGCGGAGCGTCGCCAGGCGGATGCCCGAATGGCCCTTCGCCAGAGTGTTGGCCCGGATCAGCATCATCGCGCGCACAACCGGCGTCTCGAAGGGCGCGCCTACCCCGACCGCATGGCTCATGACGATGTTGCGTTGCAGCTCGCGCACCTGGTCAGGCGGGATGACGCGATCCTTGAACGCGCCGAAGCCGGTCGTGATGCCGTAGATGATGCGGCCATCGGCGACGAGCTGCTCGACTGCGGCCCGCGCCCGGTTGACGCGCGCCTCGGCCTCCGATGTCAGGCCCAGTTCTACATTCCCTGTCGCATGCGCGACAGCACACACAGCTTCAATGGTCAGTTGCTCGCCATCGAGCAGCAGTTGTGACACGCTATGCCTCCCCGAATAAAACGCCTGTGGCAGGCGCTAAAGCACCCACTACGAACCCGCTTCTGTGCTCTGCGCCAGCTCCAGCGCGCGGGCAATCATCTGGCGCACGGCATCCGTCAGCGGATAGGTCGCAAGCTCTTCCGGCGTGACCCAGCGCACCTCATCCGCGTCGTCGCCGGCCTGCGCCTCGCCCGAGATGCGATGGGCGAGGAAGTCGATCACGACGAAGTGATAAACCACGCGCGCTTGCTCGTCGCGCTGGATCGGTTCGAACACGCCGAGCACCGGCCCGACCGCGACCTCCAGGCTGCACTCCTCGCGCACCTCGCGCTGCACCGCGTGCGCGGCTGTCTCGCCCAGCTCGATCAACCCGCCCGGCAGCGACCATGCGCCGGCGGCAGGCGGGTGTCCTCGCCGGATCAGGAGCACGCACGCGCCGTCCCACACCACCGCACCGACGCCCACCAATGGCCGCGAAGGGTATATCCGCTCCGTTTGCTCGCTCACACGGTTACCGTTCCTTGCCTAGTTGAGAAGAGGCATCCTTCGACTGGCGGCAGATGGTCATCTGCGCGCTGCCGTTCACCCGCTCAGGATGCCGTGCGTCAGCTGCGCCGACGCCGGTCGCCGGTAATTCATCTATAAAAGCAAGCCCCTGCCGGAGCAGGGGCCTGAACGGAGATGCTGATACTTCCCCGTCTATGATTTCACTTCTTGGGGTAGCCGGGGCCGCTGTGGAAGTACGCGGCGTTCAACTCGATAGACGCAACATACTGCGGGAACTCGATCTTGAGGTCATCCTCCGGCCGGATGGCGTCCACCGGGCACTCCGGCACGCACGCGCCGCAGTCGATGCAGGTGTCTGGGTCGATGTAGAACCAGGGCCACTCGTCCTCTGGCTCACCGGGTACGATGCATTCCACCGGGCAAACCTCTGCGCATGCCCCGTCGCGAATGCACAGGTCAAAGATTACATGGGTCATTTTGTTTCCTCCTGGAAGTGGGGGTGCTGTGAACTACGCGACGGCGGCGGTCAGGCCCCGTCCGTTTTGTGGATAGCGAAATTCTAATCCCGGTTGTATCGTTTGTCAAACAGCGCACAATGGAAGCAGGAATTCCAAATGTGACCGTAGCCTAGCTCCTTGTGGGCGTCCAGCCAGACGAGCCAGGCGGCCACAAGGGCCTAGACTACAGCTTGCCTCAGAATCCGTGCCTACATTTGGAATTCCTGGCCAAAGAAAGCCGGTATGCTTAGCTGCGGGCAACCGCGGCCAGCCGCTCCATGTCCAGGATTTCGATGCGCTTGCGCCCGATGTCGATCAACCCCTGCGCCTTCATGTCGTTGAGGACCTGGGTGGCCGTCTCGCGATAGGTGCCGATCGTTTCTGCGAGGTCTTGATGCGTCAGGCCGGTGATGTCGTTCGCGCCGCGCTCGTTTGCCAGCCGGATCAACAGCGAGGCCAACCGCGCGGGAATGCCCTTGAAGGCCATATCCTCCAGCCGCGCCTCCGCGTCGTTGAGCCGCCGCCCGGTGATTTCCAGCATCCGCAGCCCGACGACGGGCTTATTGAGGATCAGACGCTCCAGGTCGGCCCGGCTCATCACCAGGATCAGGCAGTCATCAAGCGCCTCGGCAAAGGCGTTGTGCATCGCCTGGCCCAGGAGCGCCATCTCCCCGAACAGCGTGCCCGGGCCAAGTGTTGCGATGACCAGCTTCTTGCCTTCCGGTGAGATGCGGTATAACTGGACGCGGCCCTCCTTGATCAGGAAGAGCACCTCACCCACATCCTCCGGCTGGTAGAATACGCGGCCGCGCGGCACATTGGTGATCGTCGTCATGCGGTCGAGCTCGACCATATCCCGTTCCGATAAATCCCGGAACAGGTCTACATCCGACAGATAATCCAGTTTCTCTTCCATGCTGGCCTCGCTCATGCGCCGTACCGGCTCGTAAGTCGTGCAAGTGATTATAAGGCTTGGGAGTGGAAATGACAAGGGCCTTGGGATATAATAGCGCCATGACTCACATGCCGACGGCCCCATCTGCACCCACAGCGCGCCCACCGGACGCCCATAGCGGCCCGCGTGCAAGTCACCACTTCGAGGGTGTGCTGCTGGCGGCGCTGA
>JAKPQT010000544.1 GCA_029555885.1 Chloroflexota bacterium
TTCAGCGTGGTGCGCTGCCGCGTGCTGGGCGAGGCAGGGCGGACGGTCCGGCTGTGGGCCGACGGGTGGGCCGGCATCGCGCAGACCAGCGGCAGCAAGGCCGAGTACGGGCCGGACGCGTGCGAGTTTGCGCCGCTTGGCCCGGGCACGTACTACGTCGCCATCGATGAACGAGACGCGACGGGCGCGGTGCAGACCGTCCGCGCGGAGGTCGTGCTGCCCGCGAACCGGGTGATGTGGGTGCGCTTCGAACGCGTGGCGGCTCCCCCGCCGCCGCCTCCGCCTCCGCCCGAACCGGAGCCCGAGCCTGAGCCGGAGCCGGAAGAACCGGTGAAGACGCTGGATCACTACCTGCTCGCCGGCGCGGTCCCGGCCGCGAAGGCCGATCTCGTGGCGCTGCTGCGCTATGTGGCCCGCTTCGCGCCGGTCGTGGGCGAAGATGCTGCGGCAGCCCGGCAAGCCCGCCACGTGACCATCCTGGGCGGGCTCGCGGCCGTCAGCGCGGCCATCGAGCAAGGCCTGCGCGGCAACGGCGTGCAGGTGCAGCGCATCGCGACGGAGTATGCCGCGACTTTCAACCGGTTGATTGAGGAAGGAAGACCCTATTGAACCACATGCGTCACCTGGGACTGCTCCGTCACCCGAAGAAGCCTGAATCAATCGAACTGGCGGAGCATATGGGCGATTGGCTGACCGAGCGCGGCTACACCGTGTGGACCGGCTCCGCCTGGGACGAGCCGGAGGCGTTGGCCCATGTTGGGGACCAGGATGTGCTCGTCACGCTCGGCGGCGACGGGACCATGCTGCGCGCGGCGCGCATCGGGAGCAAGTGGGGCGTGCCCATCCTTGGCGTCAAGCTCGGCAAGGTCAGCTTCCTGGCGGACGTGCAGCCGGACGACTGGCAGGGACCGTTCGAGCGGATGCTGGCGGGCGACTACTGGCTGGAAGAGCGCATGTTGCTGGACATCAGCGTCGTGCGCGGGGGCGAGCCGCCGGTCAATCACTCGTACCTGGCGCTCAACGACGTGGTCATCAGCCGCGGCGGGCTGGCGCGCATCGTGACCATCCAGACGTGGGTGGACGAGAGCTATCTCACCACCTACCGCGCGGACGGCGTGATTGTCTCGACGCCGACCGGCTGCACGGGCTATGCGCTGGCCGCGGGCGGGCCGATCCTGCCGCCGGAGCTCAAGAACATCCTGCTGCTGCCCATCTGCCCGCACCTGAGCATGGACCGGCCCATCGTGCTGGCCCAGGGCGCGACCGTGAGCCTGCAGGCGCAGGCCGACTACGCGCCCATCGTGACCGTGGACGGGCAGTTCGAGATCGCGCTGGCCGAAGGCGACCGGGTG
>JAKPQT010000556.1 GCA_029555885.1 Chloroflexota bacterium
AACCCGGGGAGCGCGCTCGAACGCTATCGCGCGGCCAGCCAGGAGGCGCTCAACGGCTACGGCTGGGTGGACGAAGCGTCAGGTGTGGCCCGCATCCCAATCACGCGCGCGATGACGCTGATTACAGAGGGTCTGCTGCCCGCACTCGGCCAGGAGTGACACTAAGCCCGGCGCGTGATAGCAGTTAAACCAACATACAGGGAACAGCCGGCAGCATATAGTATGTGCCATAATCAACAGAAGGGTTAAGGGTTAACGGTCATGCTCCACACAAAGCGACAGGCACGCCGCCAGGGCCGATCAACGGGCGAAAACCGGGTCGGCTTTGTTATGTTGCTGGCCCTGCTGATGACGCTACTGACAATGCCGGTCGGCGCAGCTCACGCGCAAGACGACTCACACTCGGATCACGCCTCCGACGAAGCCGTGCTTAACCAGGTGTCGTTCGATCAGAACCTCGACAGCCAAATGCCCCTGGACGTGCCGATGATCGATGAGCAGGGGCGGCGCGTGACGCTCGGCCAGTACCTGGGCCAGAAGCCAGCAATCCTGGTGTTCACCTATTACAACTGCCCCAACCTCTGCCCCATCATCCTGCACGGGCTGAGCGAATCGCTGCGCACCATGCAGGTCGAGGTGGGCAAGGAGTTCGACGTGGTGGTCGCCAGCATCGACCCGCGCGAGACGCCGGAGCAATCCACCGCGGCCAAAGCCGCCATTATCGCCAGCTATGGCCGCTGGGGCTCGCAGGACGGCTGGCACTTCCTGACCGCGCCGGAGGCTTCGATCGTGCAGCTGGCGGACACGGCCGGCTTCCATTATGTCTACGATCCCGTATCCGACCAGTATGCACACCCTGCGGGCATCCTGGTGATGACCCCGGGCGGCCGGATTTCGAAGTATCTCTACGGGCTGGAGTTCTCTCCCCGCGACCTGAAGCTGGCGTTGGTGGATGCCTCTTCCGGCAAGATTGGCACCGCAGTCGATCAGCTCCTGCTGCGCTGCTTCCATTATGACCCGACGCGCGGCAAGTATACGGTCGCCATCCGCGAGATTCTCAAGTATGCCGCCCTGCTCACGGTTTTCGGGGTCGGCGCGATGGTGCTGGTGCTGTCGCGCTCGAAGCCCCGCCAGTCGGAGCCGCCGATATTGCCGGCGGAAGAACAGGCAGATGACCAGAAGGAGAGCCAGCCGTGAATACCCAGTGGACGCTTGACCAGGCAACCGCCCATGCGGGCCGCGTGGACACGCTCTTCCTGTTCCTGGTGGCAGTCAGCGCACTCGTCATCCTCGGCATCACCACCGCGGTGACCTTCTTCATCCTGAAGTACCGCCGCGGCAAAGACGCCGATCGCACCAACCCGGTCGAGACGCATCATAAGCTGGAACTGACCTGGACCATCCTCCCACTGATCGCCTTCCTGGGTGTGTTCCTGTGGGCCGGACGGCTGTATTTCCAGATGTACGATGTGCCATCGGACGCGATGGAGATTTACGTCATCGGCAAGCAGTGGATGTGGAAGTTTCAGCATCCGGATTCGGGCCAGATCGAGGTCAACGACCTGCACGTGCCCGTCAACCGGCCCATCAAGCTAACCATGACCTCCGAGGATGTCATTCACAGCATGTACGTGCCTGCATTCCGCATCAAGACCGACGTGCTGCCGGGCCGCTATACCACCGTCTGGTTCGAGGCAACCGAGACCGGCAGCTACCACCTCTTCTGCGCCGAATACTGCGGCACGGACCACGCCGGGATGACCGGCCAGGTCATTGTGATGCCGGAAGAGGAATACCTCGCCTGGGCTAGCGGCGGCGGCACAACGGGCGGTCAGCCCCTCTCCGCGGCACAGGCCGGCGAGCAGTTGTTCAATCGGACGGGTTGCATCGCGTGCCACAAGCTCGACGGTACGGCTGCCGTGGGCCCGGCGCTCGCCGGCATCTTCGGGCAGGAAGTCAGGCTGACCAGCGGGGAAACCGTGACGCGCGACGAGGCGTACCTGCGCAAGTCGATTCTGGAACCGGCAACCCAGGTGGTCGAGGGTTATCAGCCGGTCATGCCGCCTTATCAGGGGCAGTTGACCGAGGATCAGGTGTTGCAGCTCATCGCCTATATCAAAGGATTGAGCGCAGAACAAGGGGGTGCGCAATGAGCGTTACGACGATCCCGCCGCGCGGCACAGCGGGGGCGGTGCCCAAGAACTACGCGAACGTCAACTACAGCATCAAGTCGTGGCTGCTGACGACCGATCACAAGCGCGTCGGCATCCTCTACCTGCTATCGGTGACGTTCCTGTTCTTCCTGGGCGGCATCGCAGCCGGACTCGTGCGGGCTGAGCTGGTCACGCCTGCGGGCGACCTGGTCGCCGCGGAGACCTATAACAAGCTCTTCACGATGCACGGGGTCTTGATGATCTTCTTCTTCCTGATTCCCGTCATCCCCGCCACCCTCGGCAACTTCCTGATGCCGCTGATGATCGGTGCGCGCGACCTCGCGTTCCCGCGGCTAAACCTGGCAAGCTGGTACGTCTACATCACCGGCGCGGCCATTACGTTGTTCGCCATCTTCACGGGCGGCGTGGATACTGGCTGGACATTCTACACGCCGTTCAGCAGCGTCTATTCCAACAGCGCCGTCATCGCGACCGCCATCGGCGTGCTGATTGTGGGCTTCTCGTCCATCTTCACGGCGGTGAACTTCATCGTCACGGTTCACAAGATGCGTGCGCCCGGCCTGACTTGGTTCCGCCTGCCGCTGTTCGTGTGGGCCATGTATGCCACCAGCCTCATCATTGTGCTGGGCACGCCAGTCGTCGCCATCACGCTCATCCTGGTGGCGGTGGAACGCATCCTGGGCGTCGGCATCTTCAACCCGGCGGTCGGCGGCGACCCGCTGCTGTTCCAGCACCTCTTCTGGTTCTACTCGCACCCGGCGGTCTACATCATGATCCTGCCCGGCATGGGCATCATCAGCGAGTTGATTACCTGCTTCTCGCGCAAGCGCATCTTCGGCTACAAGTACATCGCGCTGTCGAGCCTCGCAATTGCCGCCTACGGCTTCCTGGTCTGGGGCCATCATATGTTTGTCTCCGGCCAGTCGGTCTACGCCAGCCTGGTGTTCTCGCTCTTGAGCTTCATGGTTGCCGTGCCCTCGGCCATCAAGGTGTTCAACTGGACGGCCACGCTCTACAAAGGCTCCATCTGGCTGTCGACGCCGATGCTCTATGCGCTCGGTTTCCTGGGCCTATTCCTGGTCGGCGGGCTGACCGGGCTGTTCCTGGCCTCGCTGGCGGTGGATGTCCACGTCCACGATACGTACTTCGTCGTGGCCCACTTCCACTACATCATGGTCGGCGCGGTTGTGCTCGCCTTCCTCGGCGGCATCCACTTCTGGTGGCCCAAGATTACGGGGCGAATGTACTCGGAGAAGTGGGGCCGGCTCGGCGCGATCATCATCTTCCTGGGCTTCAACCTGACTTTCTTCCCGCAGTTCATCGTCGGCTATCTGGGCATGCCACGGCGGTATCACACCTACGCACCGGAGTTTCAGTTCTGGAACATCCTCTCCACGCTGGGCTCGGTCGTGCTGGCGCTCGGCTACTTCCTGCCGCTGATCTACCTGCTGGCCTCGCTGCGCACCGGCAAGCGCGCACCGGCGAACCCTTGGGGCGCGACCGGCCTGGAATGGCAGGTTCCGTCGCCGCCGCCCACCTACAACTTCCGCGAGACGCCGGTCGTGACCGGCCCGCCCTACAACTACTCTGCGGTCGCCGCAGAGGAGGCTTATCGCGAGGCCAGGAAGCAGGAGGGCCAGCGTGAGTGACGTATCGCAAATCGCAGCCGAAGCGCGGCCGGTCGTTGCGCACCATTTCGATGACGTAGAACAGCAGCACGAGGCCAACACCCTTGGCATGTGGGTCTTCCTGACGACCGAGGTGTTGTTCTTCGGCGGCACGTTCCTCGGCTACCTGGTGTTCCGCTCGCTGTACACCCACGCGTTCGGAGAGGCCAGCCGCCATCTGAACGTGCCGCTGGGCACGGCCAACACCGCGCTCCTGCTGTGCAGCAGTCTGGCGATGGTGCTCGCCGTCTACTTCGTACGTCAGGACCGCAAGCCGACTGCCGTCATGCTGCTGCTGCTCACCGCGGCGCTCGGCACGGCCTTCCTGGGCATCAAGGCCGTCGAGTGGATCGTCGATTGGAATGAAGGGCTGGTGCCCGGTCTCAACTGGCTGGTCACGGGGCCGAACGCGAACCAGGAAGAACTGTTCTTCGTCCTGTACTTCACGATGACGGGACTGCACGCCATCCACATGATCATCGGTATCGGCGTGGTGGTCCTGGCGGCGCTGTGGCTGCTGCGCAAACGGCACGTCGCGCAGATGTTCACCAACATCGAGATGATCGGGCTTTACTGGCACTTCGTAGACATCGTGTGGGTGTTCCTGTTCCCACTGCTCTACCTGATCAACCTGCACGGCTGAGGGCGACATGATGAACCTGGATGCTGAACTGCGAACCTACCTGCTGATTTTCGTCGCGCTGCTGGTACTGGTCGGCGTCACGGTCGGCGTCGCGCTGCTCGACCTCGGCCCGTTCGGCCCCATCGTGGCACTGCTCATCGCCGGCCTGAAGGCCGGGCTGATCATGGTCTACTTCATGCATCTGCGCAAGACCACAAAGGTCGCCTGGGTCTTCACCGCGCTGGGGCTGATGTGGCTGTTCATCATGCTGGGCCTGACGATGGCCGACTACCTGACACGCGGCTGATAGCGCAGGCGGAAAATTGCCTCTTGCGCAGCGTGCAGGAACGTGCTATAGTGTAACCCATGAAGACACGCCATGCGGTCCAGGTCCTCTGCCTTGCCGGGCTCCTCGCTGAGAGGAGAGAGTTCCGCCTGGGCAGCCGCCAGCACTTGACCGCATAGTTGTCATTAATCAGTGCATCGCCGGTTGAAGGCCTCCCCAGGTGGGAGGCCTTTTTGATTGCCATGCGCACGCGAAAGGAGAGATCCACATGGGGCTTACGGAGTAACCACCAGTACATCCGACGGGGCAGCGGCGACGCAGCGGGGATCACGCGCCGTGTACGACCACATCGCGATCGAGCAGAAGTGGCGGGCGCGCTGGGCCGCTGACGCTCTGTATCGCACGCCGGCGCCTGGACCGGACCGGCCCAAGTACTATTGCCTGAATTTCTTCCCCTATCCTTCAGGGTATGGGTTGAGCGTCGGGCACGGCCGTAACTATGTGCCCAGCGATGTCATCGCGCGCTACCACCGGATGCAGGGCCGCGCGGTGCTGCATCCGATGGGCTGGGATGCGTTTGGCCTGCCCGCCGAAAACGAAGCCATCAAGCGCGGGGTCCACCCGCGCGAGACCACCACGCGCTACGCGGCGAACTACCGCCGCCAGATGACCCTGATGGGCTGCTCGTACGACTGGGGACGCGAGATTAACTCGAGCACGCCCGACTTCTACCGCTGGACACAGTGGTTCTTCCTGCTGCTGTACCGCCGCGGGCTGGCCTACCGCGCGGTAGGCCGCCAGTGGTGGTGCCCCGGCTGCCAGACCGTCCTGGCCAACGAGCAGGTCGATGCCGGCGGCACCTGCTGGCGCGGGCATACCGGCGTCTACAAGCGCGACATGGAGCAGTGGTACTTCCGCATCACAGCCTATGCCGAGCAACTGCTGGACGACCTGGCGACGCTGGACTGGCCGGAGCACATCGTTGCGATGCAGCGCAACTGGATCGGGCGCAGCGAGGGCGTCGAGTTCAGCATGCCCATCCACGATGCCGCGGGCGCGAGCGCGGGGCTGTCCCTCGACGTCTTCACGACCCGGCCGGACACCATCCCGGGCGTGACGTTCGTCGCCATCGCGCCGGAGCATCCCCTGGTCGAGCAAGTCATCGGCTGCGAGGCCGTCCCCGTCGAGCAGCGTGCCGCGGTGGCCGCGTACCGCGAGCAAGCCGTCCGGCGCAGCGATATCGACCGCATGCAAGGCGACCGGACGCGGGAGGGCGCATTCACGGGCCTGTCCGCGGTCAACCCGCTGAACGACGAACGCGTCCCGGTGTACGTGGCCGACTACGTGCTGATGGCCTATGGCAGCGGGGCCATCATGGGCGTGCCCGCGCACGATCAGCGCGACTTCGAGTTTGCAACCCGCCACGGCATCCCGGTCAGGGTCGTCGTCGCGCCGATGGTCGGTGAGCCTGTGGCACAGGCGTCCTACACCGGCGCGGGCGTGATGGTCGCTGCCGGAGAGTGGACCGGGCTGCCCTCCGAGGAAGCCGCCGCGCACATCACGGCCTGGCTGACCGACCGCGGCATCGGCCGCGCCAGCGTCCAGTACCGGATGCGCGACTGGCTGATCTCGCGGCAGCGTTACTGGGGCGCGCCGATCCCGATCGTCTACTGCGATCGCTGCGGCACGCTGCCGGTGCCTGAGGCCGAGCTGCCGGTGCTGCTGCCGGCCATCGAACGCTGGCTGCCCGGCGATGACGGCCGCTCGCCGCTAGCAGGCCTGCCGTCGTTTGTCGAAACGCGCTGTCCGCAGTGCGGCGGGCCCGCGCGCCGCGAGACCGACACGATGGACGGCTTTGCCTGCTCGAGCTGGTACTTCCTGCGCTTCGTCAGCCCGGATTACGCCGACGGCCCCTTTGACCCCGCGGCGCTGGCGCAGTGGGGCAACCCCGACATCTACGTCGGCGGCGCGGAACACGCAGTGATGCACCTGCTGTACGCCCGCTTCTGGACAAAGGTAATGGCGGACGCCGGTATCGTGCCGTTCCGTGAGCCGTTCCCGGTGCTGCGCAGCCAGGGCACGATGCACGCCCGCGACCCGCAGAACGGCGAACTGCGCCGCATGTCCAAGTCGGCGGGCAACGTAGTGACGCCCGACAGCGTGGCCGAGTCACACGGTGCAGATGCGCTGCGCGTGTACCTGCTGTTTATGGCCCCCTTCGAAAACAACACCGTCTGGGAGCCGGACGGCATCAATGGCGCGCGACGCTTCCTGGAGCGCACGTGGCGGCTGGTGAACGAGGTCGCCGGCGCCCGCGCAACGTCTGACCCTGCCCATTCACCCGCCGCGGCAGAGGATGAACTGACCCGCGGCGTCCGCCGGGCGGTGCGCGAGGTCACTGAAGATATCGAGACACTGGCATTCAATACCGCCGTGGCTGCGCTGATGAAGTGCCTGAACACCATGAGCGAGTATCGCGCGGCCCACGGCATCACCGCCGCGCTGAGCCGGGCCGTACGTGAATTCGTGCTGGTACTGGCGCCCTTCGCGCCCCATATCGCCGAAGAGCTGTGGGAACGGCTGAGCGAGCCGTACAGCATCCACACCCAACAGTGGCCCGCTCACGATGAACCGGCCAGCGCTGGCGAGGAGGGCGTCACACTGGTCATCCAGGTGGACGGCCGGGTGCGCGACCGGCTGGTACTGGCAGCCGGAGCCGCTGAAGCCGAAGTCCGGCAGCGCGCGCTGGCAAGCCCCGCGGTGCAGCGCGCGCTGCGCGAGAACACGGTGGCGCGCGTCATCTACGTGCCGGGCCGCCTGCTCAACATCGTCACAGGATAACCGCGGTCCTCGATTTGACACATCGACCAGGGGAGCCTACACTTGCGAATAAGTGGCATTTGCAACAAGTGGAGGTTCCCCGCATGTCTCCTCAGTCTGAGTTGCGCGACACCTTGCGCGGGTCAGGCCGGCGGCTGACCGACCAGCGCCAACTGCTGCTGGAACTGCTCCAGGAGCACGGCAGCCATCTGGACGCGCGCGAGCTCTATCGCCTCGCGCAGGAGCGGGATCCCCGGCTGAACCTCTCCACGGTCTATCGCACCCTGGGCCTGCTCCGCGACCTCGACCTCGTGGATGAGCAACATCTGGGCGAAGATCACCACCATTATGAACTCAAAGCGCCTGCCACGCACTACCATCTCATTTGCCAGAACTGCGGTTCGGTCGTCGAGTTCACCAGCCCCCTGATCGAGCAACTGAAGGAGGCCGTAGGCCGCGAGATGGACTACACGATTGCCGATGCGCAGGTGGACCTGCTGGGCACCTGCGCGAACTGTCGCGCGGCCCTCCAGCCGCCGCCGGCTGCTCTCAAGGCCCCGCGCAAGACCGGCCCACGCTCCCGTGTCGTCAACATCCTCCGCCGCTCCCTGCGCCCTGGGGATGCCGCGGCGGTTGCGCAGCCGGATGCCGTCAATCCGGCTGAGTCGCTCGCCCTGCGCGCGCTGCCGACCGGCAGTTCAGCCCGCGTCGCCGCGCTGACGGGCGGACATGAGCTGATGGCGCGGCTGGCAGCACTGGGCCTGACGCCGGGCACGCGCCTGGAAGTGGCACAGAACCCGAGTAACGGGCCGGTCATCGTCCTGGTACGCGATACGCGGCTGGCGCTGGGCCGCAGCGAGGCCGCCCATATCCTGGTCATTCCCGAAAAGACAGATCATGGCGCACAAGGTGATTGAGCCAGTCCCGCTCACAGTCGCATTGGTCGGCCAGCCCAACGTGGGCAAGTCGATCATCTTCAACATGCTCACGGGGCTATCGCAGCACGTCGCCAACTGGCCCGGCAAGACCAGCGAGCAACGC
Organism: Chloroflexota bacterium; assembly: GCA_029555885.1. Next base: position 8,611 of record JAKPQT010000556.1, read on the forward strand.
ATCGGCGAGTATCGTCAAAACGGGACGCGGCTGCGCGTGGTGGACCTGCCAGGCATCTACAGCCTCACGGCCAACTCAGAAGAAGAACGCATCGCGCGGGACTACATCATCTGCCAGCGGCCGGATGTCGTGGCCGTGGTGGTCGACGCCGCAGCGCTCGAACGGAACCTCTATCTGCTGGCCGAGCTGCTACATCTGCCGATTCCCATTGTGGTAGGCCTCAACTTGATGGACGTTGCCGCGCAGGAGGGGCTGCAAGTGGAGCCGCACGTGCTGGAGGCGGCGCTGGGCGTGCCGGTCATCCCGATGGTGGCAACCCGCAACCAGGGAATACGTGAGCTGATAGAAGCCGCAGCCCATACGGCGCGCCAACCCGCCAGCTTGGCGCCTCGGCGACCGGAGATTCGCACGGACCACGCGGCTGTGCTGGCGGAGGTGAGCCGGCTCATTGCCGGGCACGTGCCCGCACCCTATCCCGAACACTGGGTGGCGCTGAAACTACTGGAAGGGGATGCCGAAATCACCGCGCTGATGCAGCCGCGGCTGGGCGATGGGTGGACGACCCTGCACGCCCTGCTGATGCGGCACGAAGACGCCGTGCTGGCAGTCGCGAGCGGTCGCTACGAGTGGATCGGGCGGATGGTGCGCGCGGCAGTCACGCGGCCGCGGCCGGGGCGGGTGTCCCTCACCAGCCGCATCGACCGGCTGGCGACGCATCCTATCGTGGGATTGGTGATCCTGGCCGCGGTGCTGGGGCTGACCTTCTGGCTGACCTATGCCATCGGCACGCCGCTCCAGGCATTCCTGGATACGCACCTGGTGCAGGCGGGTGCGGCGTGGGCGCGTACCGCGCTGGCCGGCACACCGGCCTGGGTTGGCAGCCTCGTGGCCGACGGGATCATCGCGGGGGTCGGGCTGGTGCTGACATTCCTGCCCATCCTGCTGATTTTCTTCGCGGCGCTGGGACTGCTGGAAGACGTGGGGTATATCGCACGCGCGGCCTACGTCACCGACCGCTTCATGCACTTCATGGGCCTACACGGCAAGAGCTTCCTGCCCCTGTTTCTCGGCTTCGGCTGCAACGTGCCCGCCGTCATGGCAGCCCGCACCATCGACTCCACGAAAGCGCGGCTGTTGACGATTCTCCTGGCCCCCTTCGTGCCCTGCCCCGCGCGCATGAGCGTCGTGGCGATCCTGACGCCGATCTTCTTCGTTGCACAGGCGCCTTGGGTCGCGCTGGGCCTGATGGCTCTGGCTATGCTGGTGATGGTGTTGGTCGGCCTGCTGCTCCACGAGCTGCTGCTGGGCGGAGAGCATGTGGCCTTCATTATGGAACTACCGTTGTATCATCCACCCGATGGGTGGGCGATTCTCCGCTCCATCTACGAGCGGCTAGTTGACTTCCTGCGCGTAGCGGGCAGCATCATCCTGGTTGTGTCCGTGCTATTATGGGCCCTGCTCAACCTGCCGACGGGGCAGGTGGAAACGAGCTACCTCGCCGCGTTTGGCCGGCTGCTCGAACCCGTCGGCGCGTGGATGGGCCTGAGCTGGCAGTTGATGGTCGCGCTGGTGACGAGCTTCGTCCGCAAGGAGAACGTCATCGCCACACTGGGAGTCCTGTATGGCGCCGGGCAAGCCGGGGAAGGACTGACGGAGACGCTGAGCGGCATCGTGACGCCGGCCGCGGCGCTGGCGTTCATGGCCGTGCAGATGCTGTTCGTACCGTGCGTCGCGACGGTGGCCGCGATCCGGCAGGAGACGCACAATTGGGGTTGGACGGCCCTCAGTGTTGCCCTCCCCCTGGCGATGTCCCTGGCGCTCGGCACCGTCATCTACCATGTGGCAAGGTGGCTGCTGTCGTTCTGATAGCCTTGCCGCTTCGGGCCGCTGTCACAATAACCCCCAATGCCTAAAATTCATATATCGGCCCCGAGCGATTTCCCTCGTTTTGCAACTGTGCACGCCCACAACCCCGATTTCTCGGAGATACCGGGGTTGTGGGCGTGCTGATCTTGGGCTGCGAGGTAGCGCTGAGCACTTACCTCACTTTCTGGTTTTGATACAAATAGCACAATGCGATACCCTTCATGTGGTCCTCCTTACATTCTGACCATTATCTCCAACCCACCACCCTCAATGGAGAGAAAGGCATACATGAAAAGAACACTTCTGGTCCTCCTCGCTCTGGTGGTCGTCTTGACCACCCTCGTGGCCTGCGCGGGCACTCCTGGCCCCGCCGGCCCTGCCGGCCCGCAAGGCCCTGCCGGTCCCGCTGGCCCTGCTGGCCCTGCCGGTCCTGCCGGTCCCGCTGGCCCCGCCGGTCCCGCTGGCGAAGCCGGCGTGACGATGGTCGCCGACACGAAGACCCCGCCCGAAACCTGCGCGATCTGCCACAAGGACGCTGGTGAGAAGCACCAGGCGTCCTATGATGAGTTGTACCAGGACGCCGTGATCCGGGTCACCGATGTGGCCTACGCCTTCACGTCCGCACCCGATACGACCACCATCACCTTCAAAATGACGAAGAACGGTCAGCCGTTCGACCCGAAGCAGGCCGATAACCTGTCCATCTACTTCGTGCCCTATGCGAACGGCAAATTCCAGTTCGACCCACCCGCAGAGCGGCTTTCGCTGAAAGGGACTCTGTCCTCGGATGGCGCGGGCAACGTGACGAGCACGCTGGTCGAGAAAGAAGCGGGCGCAGAAGGTTTTGTTGACTATGCTGACATTAGCGGCGTCAACGGCCTCATCGTTATCTACGGCCGCGACGAAACCGTCCAGCGGATTCCGGGCACGCGCGTCGACCAGAACAAGTTCCCGTTCGCGGCCGTGCTGGAGACCGGCGCGGGCGTCGACTATGTTTCGCCGGCCAACAACGATGGCTGCGAGCTGTGCCATACGCAGCCCTATCTCAAGCACAGCTACATCTACGGCCAGGTCGATAACGACTCGGCCACCGACTTCTACACCTGCAAGGCCTGCCATCTGGATAACGGCACCGGCGAGCACTTCGAATGGCAGCTCCTGGTCGAGGATCCGCCGCTGGCCGCGCAGTTCCTGGCCGGCGAAGTCGAGCTGACCGAAGAGCAGCACCAGCAGTTCGCGTACAACCCGTCCGTCATGAACGACGTGCACATGTCGCATGCCATGGAGTTCCCGTACCCGCAATCCATGGCGAACTGCGTCACCTGCCACGCAGGCAAACTCGACGCTGTGCTGACGGATGCCACCTTCAACATCACGACCTGCCGTAGCTGCCACCCCATGACGGGCGCGAAGGCTGAGGCCGCCGAGGGCGAAGACCCGGCTTACGACACGACCGGCCTGGCACTGAAGACCCTCCTGACCGGCCCGCACGCCAACATGGACCTGGCGACAACTGACTGCTCGACCTGCCACGGCGAAGGCAAGATGGCACCCGCCTGGAGCGTGGCCCACACTGGCTACGACACCACGATCTACACCGCAGACGGCATCAAGTATTCCGATGCCATCTCCGTCACCATCGAGAGCGCCACGCTGAACGGCGATACGTTGAGCGTGAAGTTCAGTGCGGCCGAATCGCCGGACATCGAAGGCGTGGATGCCGCTGACATCGTGCCGACCGTGATGGTAGGCCTGTACGGCTGGAACACGAAGGACTTCGTGGTCGGCGCGCACGAGCGGCTGTTCGATGACAATGGCGACGGCACGATCGACAGCAAGGACTCGCGCACGCTTGAGTTCAAGGTGGGCGCCGAGCATCCGCGCATGAAGACTGTCTCCGCCGAAGACGGCAGTTGGGAAATCACCGCGGACCTGTCACCGTGGAAGGACCTGATTGCGAACGGCACTGTGAAGCGCGTCGAAGTGGGTGTCCTGCCCGCGCTGACGGTCGATGAGCAGGACCTCGCCATCGATGCGACCACCAAGACGTTCGACCTGGCCGCAAATGCCTTCGATGACAAATATTTCAAGCCCATCGCGGATGTCGAAAAGTGCCAGAACTGCCATGCAGCGCTGGCCACAAACTTCCACAACCCGTCGTATGGCGGCAGCGTAACCGCCTGCCGGATGTGTCATATCACCAAGTCGGGCGGCTCACACCTGGAGATGCAGTCGCGGTCGCTCGACTCGTATGCACACGCGATTCACTCCGGCCAGGCCTTCGACATCAGCGACATCGACTTCGGCGACCCGGTGCAGGCCATGCACTATGAGCACCACATCTCGTTCCCGTATCCGACGCACGCCAACACGAACTGCGAATCCTGCCACTTCCCGGGCACCTTCAATGTGCCTGACCAAGCCAAGTCGCTGCCGGGGCTGCTGTCGGCATCCGACGACAACGAGACGCTGGATCGTGACATCGAAAACGTACCGTCCTACGTCACCGGGCCGGCCACGCGGGCCTGTGGCGGCTGCCACCGGGCTGAGCTGATCAAGGAAGACAGTGCCGGTGGGTTCGCCATGCTGAAAGAGCACATGGACATGGGCGGCTACTTCGTCGAGGCTGGCGAAGCGCCTTTGGAGACGCTCCAGTCGGTGTTCGACGAGGTCATGCCGCTGTTCAAGTAAACAGCATCGGTTGTAGAGACGTTCCGACGGAGCGTCTCTACAACAACTGGCGATAAAGAAGGAGGGTCCCCATGGGGGCCCTCCTTTTTGTGTTGCGGTTCAGTCGCGATCCGGCTATCGTGCGACCGTCATCCACATCGCACAGCAAAGCTGCCAACTGTCTCCAGGGTTACGTCGCCCCGTGCGGGCCCAGAAAGCGCGCGCCATTGAAGTGAATCAGGTGCGATGGCGCATCCGCTACCCACACCTCGGTTTCCCAAGCGATTTCGCCAAGATAGCGGCCCATAGTGACCCGGTTAGGAAAGGCAGTCACATAGACGAGCCCCGCGGTCGAGCCGGCAAATAACTTGGCGAGCTCGACGTGCCGCTTGCCGTCGACCGGCCCGTGGCTGGTGACAGATTCAACCAACAGCAGCCAGTTTTTCGCGGTGTAGTGCAGCACCACATCGGGCATCTTGCCGTGTGTATCCACCTCGACACCCAGACCGGCCAACAGAACGGCGTCGAAGTAACCCCATTTGTCACCCGTGTCGCCGACATAGACCAGCACGCTACCCGGCGCGAAGCGCGGGGCGAAGTCCTCGATGATTGCCCGGATCAATTCGCTATGCTCTCCCGGGCTGAGAGTGATCCGCTGACCAGCTGCAATCTCAACCGGGACGCGGTTCTGTACGCGTTTCCTGGCATACTTGGCTACCAATGTCTCACGTTGAGCCAGATAGGCAGCGAGGTTATCATGCCATGCCGGAGTGCCGAAGGTACGCAGCAGAGCCAACGCGGCAGGTTCGATCTGATAAACCGCCTTCGGGCTATTCACCGGACGGTCGGGCTTGTCCGGGTTGTAGAGGGCCACGCCAGCGTCGCAAAGCTGGTGCATGGACTGGCGGCGGAATGTCTCGCGGGTGTTGGGCGCGTATTCCTTGCCGTAGTGCTCCCGTGCCCAATCCATAATCGGGGTGATGCCCACAAGCGGATTTCCCGCGTCGGCCCATGCCTTGCCCGGCGTGAGGTTCAGGAGGGCCAGCAGACACAGGGCGGAACGCTCGTTCTGCTGTGCACGAGGCAGGCCCAAGGAAACGATGATTTGCTGTGCAGCCCCAATGTAGTCATTCTGGTCGGTCATACGATCAGGATTCCTAGCTGGGCGTCGATCTGGTCTTGCGTGAGCATTTCTTGCTGCATGGCCCACTCGCCAACCCGGAACAAGGCATCACGGCTCGGGTACTTCATCAGCCTGAGGTCAGTAGCATTGACCTGTGTGTGGCCGTTGAAGCGCCGGAAATGCTCATCTACGGCGGTCGTGTTCAAAAACACGGCCAGCCCACGGGCCAGCAGTTCGGGCAAACCGTGTTTGTTCTCGTGAAACAAGTTAATATGGTTCTCAAAACCCAAAACGGAATGACCGCCAAATGCGGCCGGATCGACCACGCTGGCTACTATGCGGCGCTTTTCCTCTTTCGACGAGAAGCGGCGGACCACACAATAAAACCCGTACGGGTAAAGCCACTTTTCCGTCTCGTCGTTGCGCATGATCGCGTTCGGCTTCCTCGAGCCTGGCGCGGGCCACACCATCCCGGTCATGCGCAAGTGTCCGGGATAGATTAGGGGGACGGCGCCAGCCTCAGGCATGTCGCGCAGGTGCGCTTTCAATCGGAAATCGACTATCGGCCCGGTCGACACCTCAATACCGATATCATTCAACGAGCAGCGCACGGCGGTTGACAGTTCGATGGCACTTTTCTCAGTCGTGGTGGGGACATGGATGAACCGCTCGGGATCATCCGGAAACACAATCCGGTCAAACGGATGTTCATGGGTCACAAGGTCAAAGAAAGTGTCATCGGTTGAAATCGAAACCGTCACCTTCCCCTGTTGAGCGTCACGCTCCAAGCGAATGATCATATTCTCCTGCAAGACCTCATCATCCTTAAAAGCCTTGCTGCGCGATTCAAACAGGTGCATGTGTCGGATGGCCGCCCGCTCAAGGATGAAGTCACGGAACGGGCGGTAGTATGGACCATTGCAGAAACTGCGCGGAATAATGGCCACGATCTGCCCGCCGGGCGTGGCCACGGCCACAGCCAGCGCCACAAAGGCAGAATACAAATTCACCGTCTCAATGCCGATACGGCGCAGAGCCAACCGATGGGATGAATCACTATTGATCTTCTTATAAGGTGGATTTAGAATTGCGTGCGTATAGCCTTCCAAGGATCTCGCAAACAGATTGCCGGACAGAGATTCAACCGCAGCATGAATGAAATCTTCTTGGTAGATACTGCCGGAAAAATCGCTCCTATAGCTATACCTATCCAGCGTTTGCGATAAGGGCGCAATCAAATCGTGATCCAGCTCAAAAGCCTCCACTTCAACGCGCTGAAAGTGAAAACCGCCATCCCGCCATCTATCCAAGAAAGCTGCCGATAACGAACCGATCCCGGCTCCTGCATCTAAAAGACGACAAACTCCGCTTCCATCCGGGAACAGCCCGGCCATGAACGCAGCAGTTCTTTCGGGCGTAAAGAACTGACCGAGCTGCGATTTTTTCTTGGGCTCAGTGCTTCTTGAGATCTGTAGTCTCGTTTGTTCGACCGCTGAGAGCAAGGCAGCATCTCCTTCTCTATGCCCTAACCACTCTGTCGCCTGCAACCTGCCGGATAAGCATAGCATGGGGCATCAGAACATGCAACCAGCTTTACGCAAAAACAAAGTTCACTCCGCCCGCCGCGGCCGGTACTGGATCGCCTCCGCGATGTGCGCCGGCTGGATGCGCTCTGCACCCGCCAGGTCCGCGATGGTGCGCGATAGCTTAAGAATCCGGTGATACGCCCGCGCACTCAGGTTCATCTGCCGCATCGCCGCACCGAGCAACTGCTTTCCAGCCTCGTCCACCTGGCAGAAGTCGCGCACCTCGGTCGGGCCCATATCGGCATTACAGGTCAGGCCGGCCAGGGGCCGCGTGCTGGAGCGTGCGCCGGCCTTCGTCCGGGATTCCGCCGCGCCCTGAGCGAAGCGGGCCGTCTGCAACGCCCGCGCGGCCTCGACCCGCGCCCGAATCACGGCCGATGGCTCCCCGCGACGCTCATCCGACAGCTTTTGGAACGGCACGCGCGGCACCTCGACGTGAATGTCGATGCGGTCGAGCAACGGGCCGGACAGCCGCTTCTGGTACTTGCTGACCAAACCTGGGCTGCACGTGCAGGTGTGCTCCGGATCACCCGCGTAACCACACGGACATGGATTCATCGCGCCCACCAACATAAAATTCGCCGGGAAGGTCAGGCTGCCCTGGGCCCGGCTGATGGTCACCACCTTGTCCTCTAGTGGCTGCCTTAGCACCTCCAGCGTATGCGACGAGAACTCCGGCATCTCGTCCAGGAACAACACCCCCCGGTGCGCCAGGCTGATCTCCCCCGGCCGCGGCCACTGCCCGCCGCCCACCAGCCCCGCGTGCGAGATGGTGTGGTGCGGCGCGCGGAAAGGCCGGTGGCGGATGAGCGGCGCATCGCTCGCCACCGTGTGCAGCATGTCGGCCACTGAGTAGATACGCGTCACGTCCAGCGCCTCGGCCAGCGTCAGCCGTGGCAGAATGGAGGGCATCGAACGCGCCAGCAGCGTCTTGCCCGCGCCGGGCGAGCCGGTCATGAGACAGTTATGGCCCCCAGCAGCCGCTACTTCCAGCGCGCGCTTGACGTGCTCCTGGCCCTTGATGTCCGAAAAGTCGCACGCATAAGGCGGCGGGTCCGTGTCCAGGTCGAAGTTGGTCCGGTACGGCTCGATGGGGTGGTAGTTGCGAAAGTGCGCGGCCAACCGGCCCAGCGTGTCTACCGGGTAGACGTCGATGCCCTGCACCAGCGCGGCCTCTGGCGCATCGGCTTGCGGCACGAACACCGACTTGTAGCCCAGCTCCTGCGCCAGGTGGGCCATCGGCAGCA
>JAKPQT010000564.1 GCA_029555885.1 Chloroflexota bacterium
CGAAGAACCTGGCCATCGGCGCGACGATATTGGTGCTCGGCATCGGCGGTGCGATTGGCCTAACCACAACAGGTGGCCTTTACCCGTTCAGAATTCCGGTGCTCTTCCCGAACGGCATCCCGGCCATCGTGTTCGCGGCCATCGTCGGCATCCTGATGAACCTGCTTTTCGTCGTCCTGCCGCCATCCCGGTTTGGCGTCATCGAACGCAGCAACATCGAGTAAGGTACATCGCCGGAGGAGTGAGCATCCTGAGCGGGTGGACGGCTCAGCACGGTTGACCGGCTGCCGTTAGTCGAAGGATGCGCTCTTATGGGGCGCCCCTTCGACTGCGCTCCTCCGGCCAAGCTTTACTTGGCCAGTCGCTCCGCTCAGGGTGCCTCCTTGCTGCTCACAAGCTGAGGCGCAGTAACCCCAAGTAGGCTTTGCGACGGTCAAGCGTCAGGGTTGCGTACATTGTACGTAGCTTGTACAATACCAGCCGCACAGCACGCGTGCTTGACCTTAACGACAAATTCATGTAGAATACCCCTTGCTTGATATCGTACATCTGTGTCAGGCAAGGGGCGGGTGGTGCGCTTCCCTGCACCGTCTATCACCACCATCGCGATCCCGAGGTAGGCAACGTTGCAGCCTTTCGATTACATCATCCCCCATGACTTTGCGGAGGCGAGTACCCTGTTAGCCTCCGGCAATGGCACAGCCCGCCCGCTGTCGGGCGGAACCGATCTCCTCATCCGTATGCGGGGTGGGTTTATTCGCCCTGAGCGCATCATCGACCTCAAACATCTGCCCGGCATGTGCGAGATTGCCCGCAGCGACAATGGCTGGCTGGTCATCGGCGCGGCCTGCACGATGAACCAGGTGGCCGCCCACCCCCTCGTCCGCCAGGACTACGACCTGCTGGCGCAGTGCTGCGAATCGGTCGCCTCCTATCAGCTCCGCAACCGAGCCACGGTCGGCGGAAACTGCTGCAACGCCAGCCCGGCCGCTGACAGCGCACCCGCGCTGTACTGCCTGGAAGCCGTCATGGAGGTCTACGGGCCCCAGGGCACGCGGCGCATCCCGGTCCACGAGTTCTTTACCGGCCCGCGGCGCAACGCACTCCAGCCGGGCGAGTTCCTCACGAGCATCCATCTGCCTCCGGTTGCGCCCCGTTCTGCCGGCGCGTTCAACAAGCTGGGCCGCACGAAGGTGGGCGACATTTCGATCGTCAGTGTGGCTGTATGGGCCGGAAGCTGGAAGCTGGAAGCTGGAAGCGGGCAACCGGAGCATCCTGAGCGGGTGGGCGACGCAACCTTGAGAACGACGGGCCACCAGTCGAAGGATGCGGACCAATTTGTGTGGCGCATCACCATCGGCGCGGCCGGGCCGACGCCGCTGCGCGCACCGGAGGCCGAAGCTGCCCTCGCAGAAGATGCCTCACCGGAGGGCGTGGCCCGCGCAGCGCAGTTGGCCGCGGAGGCCGCCCGCCCGATCGACGACATCCGCGCCAGCGCCGCCTATCGCCGGGGCATGGTCGCCGTGTTGACGCGCCGGGGGGTGAACAGCGTGCTGGCGCGCCTGGACGCTCCTTCGACTGGTGAGAGCCCGTCATCTGCGCTGGGCCGCCCACCCGCTCAGGATGCGCTCACATCTGCCGCCGGAGGCGCCGCATGAACCACACGATCCACTTCACCGTCAACGGCGAGCCCTACACGCTGGGGGTTGAATCCCACCACACGCTGCTGCAGGTGCTGCGCGAGCAGCTCGTCCTGACTGGCACGAAGAACGGCTGCGAGGCCGGCGAGTGCGGTGCGTGCGCGGTCCTGATGAACGGCGAGCCGGTCAACTCCTGCATGGTGCTGGCGCCCGAAGCGGATGGCGCGACTATCGTGACCATTGAAGGGTTGTCCCATGACAGCCAGCTCGACCCACTGCAGGAAGCCTTCATCGCCACCGGCGCCACGCAGTGCGGCTTCTGCACGCCCGGCATGATCCTGGCGGCCGTCGCCCTCGGTCCCCACCCGACACTGGAGGACGTGCGGAGGGGCCTGGCGGGCAACATCTGCCGGTGCACGGGATACGAGGGGATCTATCGCGCCATCCTGAAGTCGGGAGGTGCGAGTCGGGCGTCGGACTCCGGAACTCGAAATGCGGGATCCCCAAGACAGGAAAAAACAAGTCACGCCAAAGGCGAGGCGCGCAGCCGAGTCCCGCGTCCGGCGTCCTGCTCGCGGCGCCGGAGCCGTCCGGCAGGCCGGCTGGCGAAAGCCGGAGTCCCGCCCCGCCGCCGGAGGCGCACGTGAGGACCGCGCTGTCAGCCCTGACGCTGCTGCGGCCGCTGTCGCTGCGCGACGCGCTGCGCATGATGCGCGACGACGGGCCGCTCACGCCGCTCGCGGGCTGCACCGACGTTTACGTCGGGCTGAACCTCGGGACCGCGTCCGACCGGCGGTTCATCGATCTTGCGCGCCTCGAGGCCCTGCGCGGCATCGCCGTGCGCGGCGGCGC
>JAKPQT010000567.1 GCA_029555885.1 Chloroflexota bacterium
CCTCGCCATCGTCATGGCGGTCATTCGCAACAAGGATACGACGAACATCGAGGACGTGAATCTGCTGAAGGGTTGATTCGGGACTGACGCTCAACGCTCGTTTGGCGCAGCCGTCCGCTAGGGAGCTTCCATGCTTGATTATGCCTGGTTGATGCTATTGTTCCCCGCGCTGGGGACGCTCATTATTTCGCTGTTCGGCACGCGGCTGGGAAAGCGCGCGGTCAGCATCCTCGCGCCCGCGGTGGTGTTCCTCAGCTTCGCAGTGGCCGTCGCCTCCTTCGTGACCCTGCTCGGCCTGCCCGCCGAGGAGCGCAGCCACGAGGTGACGCTCTGGCAGTGGATGGCCGTGGGGAACTTCAGCGTGGACATCGCCCTGCTGCTCGATCAGCTCTCGGTCACGATGGCCCTGGTCGTCACCGGCGTGGGCTTCCTCATCCACGTCTATTCCGCAGGCTACATGCACGATGACGTGCGGGTGCCCCGCTATTTCGCGTTCCTCAACCTGTTCATCCTGATGATGCTGACGCTGGTGCTGGCGAACAACTACCTGCTCCTGTTCGTCGGCTGGGAAGGCGTCGGCCTGGCATCGTACCTGCTGATCGGCTTCTGGTTCGAGAAGCCCGCGGCCGCGGATGCGGGCAAGAAGGCCTTCATCGTCAACCGCATCGGTGACTTCGGCCTGCTGCTGGCGATTATGTTCATCTGGACGGGCGTCGGCTCGCTGCGTTTCGCGGATGTGTTCGCACTCGCGCCGGAGGTGTGGACCGTCGGCAGCGGCGTCGTTGCCGCGGTGACCATGCTCATGCTGCTGGCCGCCACGGGCAAGAGCGCACAGATTCCGCTGTACGTCTGGCTGCCCGACGCGATGGAAGGCGCGACGCCGGTCTCCGCCCTCATCCATGCCGCGACGATGGTCACCGCAGGCGTATACATGATCGCCCGGTCGGCCACGCTGTTCGACCTCGCACCGACGACCGGCAACTGGGTCGCCTGGGTCGGCGTGCTGACAGCCTTCTTCGCGGGCACGATTGCCCTGACGCAGACCGACCTCAAGCGCATCCTGGCCTACTCGACCGTCTCGCAGCTCGGCTT
>JAKPQT010000571.1 GCA_029555885.1 Chloroflexota bacterium
TTCCTGCTCATGGCCGGGCTGCACGTCCCACTGGCACAGACCCTCAATCGCGAGTTCGTTGCCGAGGAGATTGTCCGCACGCTCACCGGCAGTCTTGGACTGATCCTTGCCGTGCCCGTAACGAGCCTGCTGGCCGGGTGGGTGGCGCACAGGTTTGCCTCTCCGGCATGAGTGTGTGAGCCGCAACGGTTGAAGGTTCCAGGTTGAAAGTTGCATGTATTTCCGGGCAGGGTGCTTTGTCACGGCCCAGCCCGGCCACAGCAGAGAACCTCCTCCATCCCCGCGTCTCCTGTCAATAGGCCATCCGGCCAATATGGAAATTGACCACGCGCCCGATGTCTCTATGCTTTCTACCCCTTATACTGGCAGCAGATTGACAGATTCAGCGCGGGTCACCAAACCAGCGGCCCGTGTTGAGCGGCAAGGGGTTTCGAACAGGAGGTTCAGATGTTTCCCTTGAACGACTATGTCGCTCTTAAGGATTACCAGTTGAACCGTGAGCCGGTCGTCGCAAGGCGCGCTGAAGAGCACCGGATCCTGGCGGAAGCCGGCCTCATTCGGCGGCCCTGGCTGACGTGCCAGGCGTGCCGGGCACTGTGGCGCTTCGGCCGCATCCTCATAGCTGCCGGGCGGCACCTGGAGCAGCGGTACGAGCACCTGGCCTTTCAGCCGGCGTAAGGCTGGCAGGAGCGTCAGAGGGTCCCGACAATCCAAGTCGGGGAACTGGGTCGTATGCAGCATGTGACGGGAACGCCCTTCCAGTTGAGGCAGAAGAGCAGAAGGAGATTCCATGAAACGCAATCGGGTGGTCTTTGCCGGTACGCTTGCTTTCGCCATCCTGTCCGCATTCTGGGCGTTCCTGGTCATGGATTCACTGCTGAGAGCGTTCTCGCAGAGCCTCAGCCCCGTCGACTTGGGTGCCATCTACATACTCGGCCTCATCACGGGGCTGGGCTTTGGCTTGGCCTTCGCGTTCCGGCGGGACCAGACCGCGGTCTGACATCTTGGGATCGCAGCACATACACAGGGAGGCTAGAGCATGACAACCCATTCGGCAGCGAGCAACTTCGACGCGCGCCACGCCATCATCGGCTGGCTGGCAAGGACGGTCCTGTTCGTTCCCTTCATCGCGGCGATTGTCTTTGCCGCCGCAGGGACGCTCAACTGGCTGAACGGCTGGGTCTACGTCATCTGGTATCTGGTCGTGTCGGTCACTGCCGTGTTCCTGACCGATCCGGCCCTACTCGCAGAACGTGCCGGCTCCCACCGCGTCAAGGGCCAGAAGGGCTGGGATAAGGCGTTGATGGGCGTCTACGGTCTGCTGATGCCGCTGGTCGTGCCGATCGTGGCGGGGCTGAACGTCCGCTTCGGCTGGGCGCCGGAGGTCGTGCGCTGGCTTCAGGTGGCGGGGTTTGTCGTCTATGCGCTGGGCTGGGCCTTGCACCTGTGGGCGATGGCCGCCAACCGCTATCACGCGCTCGTGGTGCGCATTCAGGCCGACCGCGGCCAGACGGTTGTCACCAATGGCCCCTATCGCTACGTGCGCCATCCGTCTTATGTGGGCGGCATCCTGCAGGCCCTATCCGTCGCGTTCCTGCTCGGCTCGGCGTGGGCGTTGGTCCCGGGCGTGCTCAGCGGGCTGTTGTTGCTCTTGCGCACAGCCCTGGAAGACCGGACCCTGCAGCAAGAACTGGACGGCTACGCAGAGTATGCGAGCCGTGTGCCCTACCGGCTGCTGCCGGGAGTGTGGTGAGAGTTTCATCAGCCATTCCACATGTACGCGAGAGTGCGGACATTCTGAGCGGAGGGCGTTGCGGAGCAACGCACGTAGTCGAAGAACGCCTGCACGGCCTACATCCTTCGACTACGCCCGCCGCGAGCGGCGGCCTCCGCTCAGGATGCCTTGCCGCCTGCATTTGGAATTCCTGAGAGTTTCATCAGGGAGCTTGACGCCGTGGTCACGATCCGTCCTTACTGCGAGCCGGATGCGGAGCCGGTGGGCCGTCTTATCGCTGAGACCTACAGCCTGTACAACCTGTCCTTTGCCTCACCGGATGAACTGGCAAAGCTGCTCGGCCCGTTTCGACACGCACACTCGCCGGAACTCGCCCACCGCCAGGCCATTGCAGAGGTGATCCGGGCGCCGGTGGTCCTGGTTGCAGAGGAGGATGGGGAGATCGTGGGGGTGTTGCGCGGCCGCCGGGAGCGCTTAGCCAGCCTGTTCGTCCGGGGCGACTACCACCGCCGCGGCATCGGCCGCGCGCTGGTCGAGCGGTTCGAGCAGGAGTCCATGCGCGAGGACGTGGGCGTGATTCGACTTGCCGCTACGCTTTACGCCATTCCCTTCTACACCGCCTTGGGCTACCGGAGAACCACCGGCCTGCGCAACGGCTGGAGTTTCGAGGGCCGCGGCCTGAAGTACCAGCCGATGAAGAAGGTTCTGGCAGCCTGACCGATTCGCGGACCTTCTGCGTGGGCTACCCCAGGTGGAGTCGAGACTTCAGCCGGCCAGCCTGGCTGTGTACTCATATACCCAGACCGGCTGAAGCATCGACGCCAGAGTTTCTTCCCCACACTGCGGCGGAGTTGCTGGCTGCTGCGGCACATGCTACCCGAAACGCCGGGCTTCGTATATACTAAAGGAGGCCCGATCCACCGGGGGTGTGATGTGTCCGCTTGTCCTCTTGGCAGCTTTCGCTGGCGCATAGCGTTCTGCGGCCTGTTGCTGCTGGCAGCCGTGCCGCTGACCGCGCGGGCTGCGCCTGTCGTGGCCGGAACTGCCGCGCCCCTCGCTGCCCCGGCGCCCCCACCGCCCTATGCCACCCTTCGCTTCGAGCATCTCTCTATCGAGCACGGCCTTTCGCAGAGCACCGTGTCGGTCATCCTGCAGGATAGCTTCGGTTTCATGTGGTTCGGCACCGATGACGGGTTGAACCGCTACGACGGCTATCAGTTCCGCGTCTATCGCCATGACCCCGACGACCCGGCCAGCCTCAGCCAGGGCGGCATCCGTGAAATCTATGAGGACAGCACCGGCGATCTGTGGTTGCGCACATCGTCCGGCGCACTCGACCGCTTTGACCGGGATACGAGCCGATTCATCCACTATCGCCGTGCCGAAGGCGGCATCGGCCTCCGGGATGAGGATTTCGCGTGGGATATCTACGAGGATCGCTCCGGCATCCTCTGGGTGGGCACGTATCTCAGCGGGCTGTTCCGCTACGATCGCAACAACGACCGCTTCGACCGGTATCATCACGATCCGGGCACGCCGCCTAGCCTGAGCGACGACCGGGTGTATGCCATCTACGAGGACCGCGCGGGCGAGTTGTGGATCGGCACGGCAAAGGGGCTGGACCGGCTCGACCGCCGGACCGACCGCTTCATCCATTATCAACACAAGGCCGCCGACCCCACAAGTCTGGCCGGCGAGCGCGTGCAGCTCATTTACGAGGACAGCCAGGGACGGCTGTGGCTTGCCATCTATGGCGCCGGGCTGGACCTATTCGACCGCACTTCGGGGCAGGTGACCCGTTACACGCACGACCCCGCCAACCCCCAAACCATCGATGAGACCATGCGCATCCTGAGCCTGTATGAGGATAGTGCCGGCTATCTGTGGGTGCTGCACTCCGATGGCCGGCTGGACCGCCTCGACCCGCAGACGGGTGTGTTCCGGCGATTCCGGGGAAGCCCCGCTGCCCACGATTCGGCGATCGAGGGTGCAGTCGCCTCTGCCGGGCCGGGCGACGAGTTTGTGAGCTTCATCAAGGAGGACCGCAGCGGCAATCTCTGGGTTGGGACGCACGGTGGACTGGACCGGTTCGATCGCGACACTGAGCAGTATGTCCACTATCGCCACACCCCCTACGACGCGAGCAGCCTCAGCGACAACCAGTTGCTCACGTTCTTCGAGGACCGCGCTGGCGGACTCTGGCTTGGCACGTTCGGTCATGGGGTAGACCGTTTCGATCCGGGGCAGCTTGACTTCCCGCATTACCGCATCGAGCCGCAAGCGCCGGATGCCGGCGAGAACAACATCGTGTGGGACATCCGGCAGGATGCATCCGGTCTCCTGTGGATCGGCAGCACGGCGGGGCTCAGTAGCTTCGACCGGAGCACGGGTCAGGTGACGCGTTATCGGCATGACCCGGCAGATCCCACCAGTCTGAGCCGGGGGCGCGTCTGGTCGGTATTCGAGGATGTCGCGGGCCGGCTCTGGGTGGGCACGGAGAGCAGCCTCGACCTGCTCGACCGCGCGACCGGCCGCTTTACCCATTACCGCAATGTCCCGGATGATCCCAGCGCGGACTACGGCCATGTGACGGCGCTCCTGGATGACGGCGCGGGGGGGCTGTGGCTGGGCGTGTATGGCCGCGGCCTGGAGCACTTTGACCCGGCCACCGCAACTTTCAAGCACTACGAGCATCACCTGGGCGAGGTTCAGGCCAGCCTGTCATTTTATCGCGAGGTCTGGACGGTGTACCGCGCAGCTGACGGCTGGCTGTGGATTGGCACCACGCGCGGCCTGTACGGCTTCCAGCCGGACACGGGTGCCGCGGTGCGCTATACCCATGACCCGGCGGACCCGTCCAGCCTGAGCAGCAATGAGGTCCACTCCATCCTGGAGGATCGCAGCGGACGGCTGTGGGTCGGCACATGGGGCGGTGGGCTGAACGAGCTGGACCGGGCGACAGGCAAATTCGTTCACTACACGATCAGGGATGGGCTGCCCAACAATACGATCTACTGCATCCTGGAGGACTTGGGCCAGTCTGCGGATGCTGCGGGCGACCTGTGGTTGAGCACCAACAACGGCCTGGCACGGTTCGACCCCAGCCGCGGGAGCGCGGCCCTCACGCGCAGCTTCAGAAACTACGATGTGGGCGATGGGCTGCAGAGCAACGAGTTCAACACGGGCGCGTGTTCGATGTCGCCGGAGGGTGAGATGTTCTTCGGGGGCGTCAACGGCTTCAACGCCTTCGACCCGGCACGCATCCAGGAGGATCGCGCGGTCCCGCCGGTCGTGTTGACATCCCTGACGCGCGGGGGGCAGGCGCTCTCGCCCGAACGTGCGGTCGAAGGGCTGACCGAGTTGACCCTGCGCTGGCCGCATGACTCCTTCGAGTTCGAGTTCGCTGCGCTCAACTACTCGCAGCCGGCCAAGAGCCGCTATACGTACATGCTGGCTCCGCTGGAGACTGCGTGGACGCAGGCCGGCAGCCGGCGCTATGGCAACTACACGAACCTGCCTGGCGGCACCTACACGCTCCGTCTGCGCGCGACCAACAGCGCGGGGGTGTGGAGCGAGGAGGGCGCCAGACTGACCATCACGGTGATTCCGCCGTTTTGGGAGACGCGAGCCTTCTGGGTGCTGGTCGGCTTGATGCTGGCCGCGATGACTGTTGCGGCCTACGGCTGGCGCGTCGCCAGCATCGAGAGTCGCAGCCGCCGTCTCGCCATCGAGGTCGCAGAACGGACGCTGACCATCGCAGAGCAGGCCGCCGATCTGGAGGCGCTCTACCAGGCGGATGAGGAACTCGAACGTCACGTGGAGCTGGACCAGGTGCTGCAGGCGCTGGTGGATATCGCAGTGGACCGTCTGCAGGCTGACAAGAGCGCAGTCCTCTCCTGGGATACCGACCGGCAGCGGCTGGTGATACGGGTGGCGCGCAACTTCAGCGCGGAGGCCGTCGCCCGGATCAGCTTCTCATCAGGAGAAGGCTACATCAGCCGCGTCATGGAGGGGGGCGAGCCGGCCATCGTAGTCGATGCTGAGTCCGACCTGCGCCGCGTGCCGGGACGCCCCGAGGTCGTCGCGGCGATCCTGAATGAGGGCATTCGCTCGTTCATGCACATCCCCATCCGGGTGGTCGGCGAGGGCGGCGCGACGAGTGAAGGGAGCGTGTCACCCGGAGAGGTGTTCGGTGTCTTCACCGTGTGTTATAACACCTCGCGCGCATTCGGCGAGCGCGAGCAGCGGCTCTTTACAGCCCTGGCGCAGCGCGCGGCCCTGGCCGTGCAGAACGCGCAGAGCTTTGCCGCGGAGCAGCGCCGGGCCGAGCAGTTCCGGGTCATCGGGGAGGTGGGACGTGACCTGGCCTCGATCCTGGATATCAACGAACTGCTCACCGAGATTGTGCGGCTGATTCAACGGACCTTCGGGTATGACCACGTCGGGCTGGCCCTCATCGAAGGTGATGCAGCCGTCTACCGGGTCGGCGCCGGGAAGCTGTGGGAGAACCCGGCTTTCACGTTTTCCCCCAACCACTTCAAAGTCGGCACAGACGGGTCTGGTGAAGGTCCCGAGGGCATCACGGGCTGGGTTGCGCTCACAGGCGAGCCGCTCTTGGTGCCGGATACAAGCCAGGAACCGCGCTACGTCTGGATGCAGGGGAGCAGCACCCGGTCTGAGCTGACCGTGCCGCTGAAGTTGGCAAGCGTACCGGCCAACCGGCCCACCGTCATCGGCGTGCTCGATGCACAGAGTGACCGCATCAACGCCTTCGATGAGAGCGACCTGGCTGTCATGCAATCGCTCGCCAACCAGGCCGCCATTGCCATCGAGAATGCCCGGCTGTACGAGAATTCCAACCGCCAGGTCGCGCAACTCACCGCGCTGCAGGAGACCAGCCGCGCAATCGCCAGCACATTGGAACGTGATGCGCTGCTCAAGCTCATCATGGCGCAGGCTACCGCGCTCCTGGACGCGGATGGCGGGCTGATCAACCTGGTGGATTGGGAGCAGCGCGAGGATGAGGTGGTCGCGTCCAGCGGGGTGGCCAGCCAGTTCCTGGGCGCACACAACGCGCTGGATGACGGCCTATCGGGATGGGTGACGCTCTACAATCAGCCGGTCATCTCGAATCGCCTGGCCGAGGATGATCGCGTGGCGTCCGCAACCCGAGAGTGGCTCGAAAAGTCGCGCGTTGAAAGCGCGGCGCTCGCGCCCCTGGTCGTGAAGGGCCAGGTCGTAGGCACCCTGGTGCTTATCAAGCAGGCAGGCCAGGGTGGCTTCGATGAGGCCGACCGTGAGTTACTGGTGGCTTTTGCGGATCAGGCGGCCATTGCCATTGAGAATGCGCGGCTCTATGAAGAGGCCCAGGCCGCGGCTGCATTGGAGGAGCGGAGCCGCCTGGCACGCGACCTGCACGATGCGGTCACGCAGACGCTCTTCTCCGCCAGCCTGATTGCCGAGGCCTTGCCTGCGCTCTGGGAGACCAACCCTGCGGAAGGCCGCGCGCTGTTGGAAGACCTGCGCCAGTTGACGCGCGGCGCGCTCGCCGAAATGCGCACCCTGCTGCTGGAATTGCGGCCGGCCGCGCTGGTGGAGTCGCACCTGGCCGATGTGCTGCGCCAGTTGGCCGAATCGGTGTCGGGGCGTTCCGGCATCCCTGTCAAGGTCATCCAGGAGGGGTGTGCGCTGCTGGAGCTTCCGGAACGGGTCCATGTGGCCCTGTATCGCATCGCCCAGGAGGCGCTGAACAACGTCGTCAAGCATGCGCAGGCCCGGCAGGTCGAAGTGCGCCTGCTGTGTGCCGACATGCCCGCGCTTCGGGTCGAGCTGAGCATCGCGGACGACGGCAAGGGCTTTGACCCGGCGGTGATTCCCCCTGACCACCTGGGGCTGGGGATCATTCGCGAACGGGCAGAGGCAATCGGCGCCGAACTGCGCATCGACAGCGAAGCCGGCCGCGGCACGGTCATTGCAGTCCTCTGGCATTCGGCGCCAGGATAACGGGGTGTCTATGTCATCTACACCAACTCGAGTCCTTGTGGTCGACGACCATGCGATGGTGCGCCGCGGGCTGGCCGCGTTCCTGCGTGCCAAGCCGGACCTGCTGCTGGTGGGCGAGGCTGCCGGCGGGGGAGAAGCCATCACCCTCTGCGAACGGCTGCAGCCCGACGTAGTGCTGATGGACCTGATGATGCCGGGCATGAGCGGGACAGAGGCTACCGGAGTCATTCGCAGCCGCTGGCCCCATATCCAGGTCATCGCGCTGACCAGCTTCGGTGACCGGGAGATAGTGCGGGAGGCGCTGGCTGCGGGCGCGTTGAGCTATCTGCTGAAGAATGTTTCGGCGGAGGACCTGGCGGAGGCCATCCGGGCGGCGTGCAGCGGTCGCTCGACGCTAGCGAACGAGGCGGTGCAGGCGCTGGTGCAGCAGGAGAACGAGTTGCCGGTCGCGGACGAACTGACCCCCCGCGAGCGGGAGGTGCTCGCGCTGATGGTCAAGGGGCTCACCAATCCTGAGATTGCCGGCCGCCTGATCGTCAGCCGCGCGACTGCGAAGGCGCATGTCAGCAATGTGCTGGCGAAACTGGGTGCGGCCAACCGCGCGGAGGCAGTCGCCATCGCGCTGCAACGGAAGCTGGTGTCATAACCCGCAGCCCCTGCGCAATCGCCCAAGGACGCTTGCGCCAGTGTCCCCGAATGGCGCAAGCTGTGGCACAATGGGCCCAGGAATTCCATGTCTCGCAACACGCGAGGATTGGAGTCGAGGCTTTAGCCGGTTAGGCTGCCTGTATGCGTATACGACCCATCCGGCTAAAGCCTCGACTCCGGCTACAGTTGCAATTCCTGCAATCGCTTCATCAGATATCGAGGCCACATAGGAACACCACGGAGGGACTTGTGCGCACATTCGAGGGTTGCTGGCCGGCCTTGCTGACGCCATACACGCCGCAGGATGATATCAACGTCGCGGTCCTGCGCGCGCTGACCGACTATCTGCTCGCTAGGGGCGTCAGCGGCTTCTACGTCTGCGGCAGCACCGGTGAAGGTCCGCTGCAGACGGTGCCGGAGCGTATTCTGGTCGCGGAAACCGTGCTCCAGCAGGTTGCGGGACGCGTGCCCGTCATCGTGCATGTGGGGGCCGCGGTGCTCAAAGATGCCCAGCGGCTGGCGCAGCACGCCCAGTCAGCCGGCGCGGCGGGCATCAGCAGCATCCTGCCGCCCGTCCTGTACGACGCCCGCGGGATCGCACCTTACTTCGAAGCGGTTGCCGCTGCCGCGCCGGAACTGCCCTTTCTGTCCTATCTTTTTGGCTCGGCGCGCGATGCTGTGGCGCTGATGCGTGACCTGGGCCACATCCCCAATCTGGCAGGCACCAAGTACACCGGACCGAATATGTACGAGATGAGCCAGCTCGCCCGGTTCAGGTCGGTGGGCTGGACGGTCTTCTCGGGGATGGATGAGCAGGCCGCGTTGGGGCGGATGTACGGCGCAGCGGGCTGCATCGGCTCCACGCTCAATATCATGCCGGGCGTGTACCGTGAAATCTACGCGAGCCTGGCGCGCAACGACACCGCGCATGCGCTCGACCTGCAGCAGCGTGCCAACCGCGTTACGGGTTTGCTGCTCGGCATGAGCTTCGCCGGCGCGCTGCGGGAGGCGCTGCGGCTGCTCGGTTTCGAGTGCGGCCGGCCGCGGCTGCCCAATCTGGCCGTGCCGGAAGCGCAGCTTGCCGCGCTCCATGCCGGGCTGCACGAGTCCGGGTTTGCGGAGCTGGCTGCGCTGTAGGATGTAGAGCCAGGGGATCTCACGCAAAGACGCCAAGATCGTAAAGAGAGACATAATTCGGATACTCTGCGTTCTTCGCGTCTTTGCGTGAGCATCAGCTCGCTTCGGATGCGCCGCATTGGTGTGTTACCTGGGAGTTTCGCACATGATATCTGATCCTTCTGCCGGCTTGATGACGCGGGAGCGCGCGGAAGGCCTGCTGGCAACCTACCGGGATGGTCTGCTCCACAGCACGCTGCCGTTCTGGTTCCCGCGTTGCATCGACGAAGAGCACGGCGGCTTCATGTTCTCGCGCGACCGGGATGGCACCCTCCTGGACACCGACAAGGCCATCTGGCTGCAGGGACGGGCCATCTGGCTGCTCGCGACCCTCTACGCCGAAGTGGAGCCGCGGCCGGAGTGGCTCCAGTGGGCGCGGCACGGCCTCGACTTTCTGCGCCGGCACGGCTTCGATGCCGATGGCCGCATGTTCTTCCTGGTGGACCGGCAGGGCCGGCCGCTGCGCAAGCGCCGCTATATCTTCAGCGAAGCGTTCATGATTGCCGGGCTGGCCGCATACGGCCGCGCGGCGAGAGACGCGGCTGCGGTCGGGGAAGCGCTCGAGCTGTATCAGCGTGTCCAGCATCACCTCGACACGCCCGGTGTCCTTCCGCCCAAGTGGGATGCGCAGACCCGCCCGATGCGCGGCCTGGCGGTCCCGATGATCATGCTTGTCACCGCGCAGATTTTGCGCCGGGCCCTGGGACCTGTCCTACAGGATGCAGAGCGGCATGCCCGCTGCAATGCCGCGATCGACCGCTACATCGACGAGATACGTCGCTATCACATGCACCCTGAGCTCGCGACCGTGTTGGAGACTGTCGGGCCGAACGGGCAGTTCCTGGATCATTTCGACGGCCGGACGCTGAACCCCGGCCATGCCATCGAGGCGGCGTGGTTCATCATGCAGGAGGCGCGTGAGCGGGGCAATGACCCGGAGTTGCTGCAGATGGGCCTGACCATCCTGGACTGGATGTGGCCGCGCGGCTGGGACCCGGAGCACGGCGGCATCACCTACTTCGTGGATGTTAAAGGCTTACCCGTGCAGGAATACTGGCACGACATGAAGTTCTGGTGGCCGCAGAACGAGGCTATTATTGCCACACTGATGGCCTATCGCCTGACGGGGGATGCGAAGTACGCGGCCTGGCACCGCATGATTCACGACTGGACCTATGCCCGCTTTCCCGATCCTGACTACGGCGAGTGGTTCGGTTACCTGCACCGGGATGGGCGCCTGTCATCCACCATCAAGGGCAATACGTATAAGGGCGCGTTCCATGTCCCGCGCATGGAGCTGCTGTGCTGGCAGTTGATGGAGGAAATCCGGGCGGATCCCCGGCTTGGAGCTTGATGGCGCCTGGAAATTGGAATCTGCATCTGAGGATGCAGACTGTGATGTCGTGGCGTCCTGCGGTCGGTTCCGCATCCTCAGATGCGGAACTCCTCTGGTGAGTTAGCTGCCCGCGACCGGCGGATTACGCAGAAAGTCATCGACCAGGAGCATGGTTGCGCCCAGCATGACGGTGTTGGGCTCCTGAGAGGCACGTTCGATGGCCGGTGGCGTTAGGCCGCGCGCGGTGATCCGCTTGCGTACCTCCTCGGCTATGCCCAGGCCCGCGACATGCGTGAGAGCCTCCATGCGCTCCTGGAACGCAGATGGCAGGCCCACGTTGGCGAACCCGATGAGCACCAGCTCAGGATCGAAGAGATAGATCAGGTTGACGATGCCGGGCGCGTGGCCCAGCGTGATGACGCTCCGGAATACCTCTGTCGCCAGGGCGTCGCCTTCCAGGGCAGCCTGGTGGATGGTGCGATGATCCTCTATCGCCTGCTTCGGCAGGCCCTGTAGCGAGCTTGGTACACCACTTGCCAGTCGCGCGCTCACGAGCACAGCCTCGCGGGCTACGTCCGCCTGCGCCTGCCAGCAGCCGCGCTGGCCGCAGGAGCACAGTTCGCCGTTCGGGTCAAGGGTCATGTGTCCGGCATCTACTGCGAGCCCATGCGCCCCGCGATAGAGTGCACCGTCGATGACCACGGCGGCATCTAGGCTGGAGCCCACATCGGTGCCGATGCTGACGTAGACGAAGGTCCTGGCGCCTCGCGCTGCGCCGTGAAGCGCCTCCGCCATGGCACCGGCACGCGCCTTGTTTTCGACGATGACGGGCAGCCCGAACTGTGTCTCCCATTGCTGGAGGGATGTGTTGCGCCACCCCAGGGCGGGCGCGCTGATAATCTGCCCTCCATCCGAGTCAACAATGCCCGGCACAGCCACCCCAATTCCCAGAAGGGGCAGGTCGCGGCCTCGTGCCTGCTCGATGGCCGCAGCCAGCAGCGCTTCTGCTTGCCTCAGCACTTCCTCTTGTGGGCAGCCCAGGGTCGTGGAAACTGTGTCGCGCCAGACTGCGTCACCGCACAAATTGGTCAGGAGTACGGCCACGTAGTTGGTGCTGATCTCCAGCCCGATTGCGCCGCGCGCCTGCGGATTGAGCGCGAGCAGATTGCCGGGCCTGCCGATGCTGGAGCGATCCTGTCCCACTTCCTGGATCAGGTTGAGCGCGGTCAGTTCGTCGCAGATGGCCGAGACAGTGGCTTTGGTCAGACCATTGCGCTGCGCGAGGGCCGCCCTCGACTGCGGCGCATTATGCCAGAGGTCAAACAGCAGCGCTGAAGTATTCTGCTGCCGCGCATTGCGTTGCTGCGCGTAGGGCGTCTTGGTCGGGCGTGCTTGGAATGATGACATTTCGCAATTGAACCATAGGTCTCAAGTCAGGTCAAAGAAGCCAACAAAGCTGGTGGAGCCGGTCCGCAGGGTGCCGGGTGGCAGGTTGCAGGTTATGGCCAACCTTCGGACTTTCAACCTGGCAACCTGCCACCGTCGATTACAGCCCCGCGGCCTTGAATGCCGCCGCGACGATTTCCTGTGCTTCACCGAATATCCGCTGGAGGTGCTCCTTGCCCCGGAAGCTCTCGGCGTAGATTTTGTAGATGTCCTCGGTGCCGGATGGCCGCGCGGCAAACCAGCCACTCTCTGTGACGACCTTCAGACCGCCGATGGGTGCGTTGTTGAAGGGGGCGGCGGTCAGCTTGGCGATGATTTTTTCACCGGCCAACTCCTGCGCCGCGACCATCTCGGGCGAGAGGCGTTCGAGCACGGCCTTTTGGTCCCGTGACGCCACGACATCTGCTCGCTCATACACCGGCGCGCCGAACTGCTCAGTCAGCTTGCGATAATGCACGCCCGGATCGCTGCCCGTGACCGCGGTGATCTCTGCGGCGAGCAGATCGAGGATGATGCCATCCTTGTCCGTGGTCCAGACCGTGCCGTCCTGGCGCAGGAAGGACGCGCCCGCGCTTTCTTCACCGCCGAAGCCGAACGAGCCGTCCACCAGCCCGTCCACGAACCACTTAAACCCCACGGGCACCTCAGCCAGCCGGCGGCCGAGGTGTGCAGCGACCCGGTCGATCATCGAACTGGAGACCAGCGTCTTGCCGACAGCCGCATCGGCCCGCCAGCCCGGCCGGTTCTGGAACAGATACCAGATGGCGACGGCCAGGTAATGGTTGGGATTCATCAGGCCGACGCTGGGCGTCACGATGCCGTGCCGGTCGCCGTCCGTGTCGTTGCCGAACGCGATGTCGAACCGGTCCTTGAGGCCGACCAGGCTCGCCATGGCGTAGGGCGACGAGCAGTCCATGCGAATCTTGCCGTCTTTGTCCACGGTCATGAAGCCGAAGGTCGGGTCCACCCGCGGGTTGACCACCTCGAGGTTGAGCCCGTACATCTCCGCAATCGGCTGCCAGTAGTCGACCGTCGCGCCGCCCATCGGGTCCACGCCAATCTTGAGGCCCGAGGCCACGATCGCAGGGATGTCAATCACGTTGCGCAGGTCTGAGACGTACGGCGTGATGTAGTCATACAGGTGCGTGGTGGGGGCCTGCATCGCGCGCGCGAGCGTCATGCGCTTGACTTCGTGCAGGTCGTTCTCCAGGATTTCGTTCGCGCGGGCCTGCATCGCCTTCGTGGTGACCGTGTCTGCCGGCCCGCCCGCGGGCGGGTTGTACTTGAAGCCGCCATCATCGGGTGGATTGTGGGAAGGCGTGATGACCACGCCATCGGCCAATCCGCCGGCCTTGCCGCGGTTATAGTTGAGGATGGCGTGCGAGATTACTGGCGTGGGGGTATAGCCGACCCCGCGACCCGTACCCGCGTCGATCATGATCTCCTGCTCGTTGCCCGCAAACACCTCGATGGCGCTGGCCAGCGCCGGCTCGGACAGGGCGTGGGAATCCATGCCAATGAAGAGCGGGCCGGTGATGCCTTGCGCAACGCGAAACTCGCAGATGGCTTGCGCGATCGCGAGGATGTGTGCCTCGTTGAAGCTGGCCCTGGCGGAGGAGCCGCGGTGGCCGGAGGTGCCGAAGGCCACGCGCTGGGTCGGGTCAGCCGGGTCCGGCTCGGTGGTATAGTAGGCCGAGATGAGCCGCGGCACGTTAATCAGCATTTCATGGGGAGCCGGCTTGCCCGCCAGCGGATGCAGACTCATGATGAGCACTCCTTGTTGGTTAACGCACCGCATCCGCACTAGCGGACCGTGTCGTCGATCAGCACCGTTCGCTTACTGACCGTCCCTCCGCTCGGGACTGCGAGCTGGTCGTAGTCGTCCGGGTTGGTGTTGGGGTCGATCCGGCAGTTGCGCCCGATGACCGCGCCGGCGGGAATCTTTGCCCGCTTGCCCGCGATCGTGATGCCGGTGTTGATATTGGCCGGCTCCAGCGCGTTCACGGTCATGTCGTCGCCCGCACCCACCTGCGCGCCCGCGCCGACCTCGATTTCCTTGTCCAGGACGCAGTGATCCACCACTGCGCCGGCCCGGATAACCGTGTCATTCATAATGACCGAGTCGCGCACCACTGCGCCGCGCTCGACGCGCACGCCCGGCGACAGCACGCTGTTGATGACCGTGCCGTCGATCACGCAGCCGTTGGAGAGCAGGCTGTCGCACGACTGGCCCGCACTGCCCAGTTTGACCGGCGGCCGCTCCTGCGAGCGTGTATGGAGGACCCAGCCGGGCTCGTACAGGTCCAGTTCCGGCTTCTCGTGCAGCAGCGCCAGGTTGGTTTCCCAGTAGGCCTGAATCGTACCAACGTCCACCCAGTAGCCGCTGAACGGATACGCGTAGACCTTGCCCTCATCCACCATCTTCGGGATGATGTTCTTGCCAAAGTCGTGGCTCGATGTGGTGTCCGCGCCGTCCTTTTCGAGCCAATGCAGCAGGTAATCCATGTTGAAGACATAGATGCCCATCGAAGCCAGCGTGCTCGTCGCGTTCTTGGGTTTCTCGGTGAACTTGACGATGCGATCGCTTGCATCGGTGTCCATGATGCCGAAGCGGAACGTCTCCTCTTGCGGGACGTTCCTGACCGCGACGGTCAGCGCTGCGCCCTTATCGGCGTGGAAGCGCAGCATCTCGCGATAGTCCTGCTTGTAGATGTGGTCGCCTGACAGGACGAGCACCTGGTCGCAGCCGGACTCCGCAATCAGGTTGCGGTTCTGGTACAGTGCATCGGCTGTGCCCCGATACCAGTCCTGGGCCTTGCGACCCTGGTAGGGCTGCCAGATTTCCACGCCGTTGGGCCGCGTGCGATTGAGGTCCCAGGGCTCGCCGATGCCGATGTGCTGCATGAGGGAATGCGGGCGATACTGGGTCAGGACAGCGACGCGATACAGGTCGGAGTTCACCGCGTTGGAAAGCGGGAAGTCGATAATGCGATACTTGCCCCCAAACGGCACGGCAGGCTTGGCGCGCTTCTCGCCCAGGATGCTCAGGCGGCTTCCCTGACCGCCAGCCAGGATCAAGGTCAGAACACTCATCGGACCCCCTTCTGAAAGTTACAGGTTGGAAGGTTGCAGGTTGTATGACGGTGGGCGGCCAGGGCCGCAATGCATAAACTTGTAACCTGCAACCTGTGAACCTGAAACGCTTATCGTACGACCTTATAGTAATTGATCAGCCCGTTGGTCGATGCGTCGTGCGTGTCGATGTCCTCCGCGGTGCGCAGCTCGGGCAGGATCACCTTGGCGAGCTGCTTCCCCAGCTCCACACCCCACTGGTCGAACGAGTTGACATCCCAGATCGCGCCCTGCGTGAAGATCTTGTGCTCGTACAGCGCGATGAGCGAGCCGAGCGTCGCCGGCGTCAGCTTGGGGTAGAGGAACGAGTTGGTCGGCCGGTTGCCCGGGAAGGTTTTGGCCGAGACGAGCGTCTTGACATTCGCCGGTTCCTTGCCCGCGAACTCCGCTTGTACCTCTTCCGCGGTCTTCCCCTTCATCAGGGCTTCGGTCTGCGCAAAGTAGTTCGAGAGCAGCAGCGTGTGGTGCTCCCCAAGCGGGTTATGGCTCTGCGCCGCAGCCAGGAAGTCGCAGGGGATCAGCTTGGTGCCCTGGTGGATGAGCTGGTAAAAGGCGTGCTGGCCGTTTGTGCCCGGCTGGCCCCAGATGATGGGTCCGGTCTGGTAGTCGACCGGCTCCCCAGCGCGGGTCACGCGCTTGCCGTTGCTCTCCATGTCCCCCTGCTGGAAGTAGGCTGAGAAGTGCATGAGGTACTGGTCATACGGAAGGATGGCGTGCGACTGCGCGCCGAAGAAGTTATTGTACCAGATGCCCAGCAGCCCCATGATGACCGGGATGTTGTCCTCGAACGGCATGCTGCGGAAGTGCTCGTCCACCTTGAACGCGCCCGTCAGGAGCGCCTCGAAGTTGTCCATACCCAGGTAGAGCGCGATGGAGAGGCCCACCGCCGACCACAGCGAATAGCGCCCGCCGACCCAGTCCCAGAACTGGAACATGTTGGCCGTATCGATGCCGAACCGGGCCACTTCCTGCGCGTTGGTAGACATGGCGACGAAGTGCTGCGCGACGGCAGCTTCATCTCCTGCCGCGGCCAGGAACCAGTTCCGCGCCGAGTGCGCGTTTGCCATCGTTTCCTGGGTCGTGAACGTCTTGGACGCCACCAGGAACAGCACAGTCTCCGGATCAACGAGCTTGAGCGTCTCGGCCAGGTCGGTGCCGTCCACGTTGGATACGAAGTGGACGCGCAGGCCGGGCTTGCCGTAAGGCTTCAGCGCCTCGCACACCATCTTCGGCCCCAGGTCGGACCCGCCGATGCCGATGTTGACGATGTCGGTGATGGCCTTGCCCGTGTAGCCCTTCCACTCGCCCGACCGCACGGCCTCGCTGAAGACGCGCATCTGCGCCAGGACCGCGTTGACTTCCGGCATGACGTCTTTTCCGTCCACCAGGATAGGTCGGTTCGACCTGTTACGCAGCGCGACGTGCAGGACGGCCCGGTTCTCCGTGTTGTTGTACTTCTGGCCGGTGAACATGGCCTCGATCTTCTCCGCCAGGCCGGCCTGCCGTGCCAGGTCCACCAGCAGCGCCATCGTCTCACCGGTGATGCGATTCTTGGAATAGTCGAACAGGATGCCGTCGATGGTCCGCGAGAAGCGCGCGAAGCGCTGCGGGTCGCTCGCAAACAGATCGCGCATATGGACATCCGCGATCGCGCGCTGGTGTGCTTGCAGCGCCTGCCATGCCGGCAGATCAACAGGTCCAACCATGTTCTGCTCCTTGCATCTTGTCTGAGGCGGTACTCTGGGCTGAGGCAAAGCCTCAGCCCAGAGTACCGCATAGGATTCTAGACGAGCGACTCATACAGTTCGAGCGTGCGCTTCGCGATGGCAGTCCAACTAAAGTGCTCCTCGACACGCTTGCGGCCGTTGCGCTCGTACTTCTGCCGCAAGGCGGGATTCAGTGCTACAGCGTTGATCCCCTCGGCCAGCGCGCGGGAGAATGCTGCCGGATCGACCGGGTCGAAGGTGCCCGGTTTGAGCTCCAGTGGGATCAGCTCGCCCGTTTCTTTGGGCACAACCACCTCCGGGATCCCGCCGATGGCCGAGGCGACGACGGCTGTCTCGCACGCCATCGCTTCCAGGTTGATGATGCCGAACGGCTCGTACACCGAGGGGCAGCAGAAGACGGTCGCGTTGGAGTAGTACTGGATGACCTGGTCCTTCGGCAGCATCTCCTGGATCCATACGACAGGGGCTGCGCCCTGGGGCCGGTTCGCGCTGACCTCGGCCACGCGTTCCTGCATCTCCTGGCCGATGGCCGGCGTGTCGGGCGCGCCCGCGCACAGCACGACCTGGATGGACGGGTCGATGTAGGGGATGGCGTTGACTAGATGGATGATGCCTTTCTGCCGGGTGACGCGGCCGACGAACAGGACGTAGGGCCGGTCGGGATCGACGCCGTGCTTCACCAGTGCATCGACCTCGCTCGTATGGCGATACTGGTGCAGGTCGATGCCGTTGTGGATGACCTTGACCTTGTCGGGATCGACGTCGAAGTTGTTCAGCACATCATTGCGCGTCTCCTGCGAGACCGCGATGATGGCGTCGGCTTGCGTGATGCCGTTGTTCTCGATCCAGGCGCTCAGGTGATAGGCGTTGCCGAGCTGCTCCACCTTCCACGGGCGGAGCGGCTCCAGCGAGTGCGTGGTGAGTACGAGCGGGACGCCCCAGAGCTTCTTGGCGAGGAATCCCGCAAACTGGACGTACCAGGTGTGGACATGCACGACATCGGCGTCGAGAGTGTCCTTCGCCATCGCCAGGCTGCGGTACAGCGCATCCAGCGCGCCGCCGAAGCGGGGATCCGTGTTCTGCCTGGCCTCCGCCCACGGCGCATAGCCTTTGACCGTCAGGTTGGGCTCGCGTACGTCCTGGCTGCCGAAGCAGCGCACTTCCATCGGCACCATCGCGGCCAGCTCTTTGCTCAGGTACTCGACGACCACCCCGGCCCCGCCGTAGACGTTCGGCGGATACTCGTTGGTAAAAAAGGCGACCTTGTTGATCTTCCCCATGCTACCCCCTTGCAAGGTTGCGGATTTACAGGTTCACAGGTTGCAGGTCAATGGTAACCGCCAACCTTCAAACTTTCAACCTGCAA
>JAKPQT010000574.1 GCA_029555885.1 Chloroflexota bacterium
CCACGATGCCCTGACCGCCACCCACGTTGTGCGCTGCCCGCAGTGCGGCGCGATGCGGCTCCCGCATCATGCCTGCCCGGATTGCGGCACCTACAAGGGCGAAACCGTCTTCGAAGTGGAGTCGGAGAAGAAGAGCTAGTAGTGCCCGGGGCTGGTTTTGCTGGCTGTAGCCTAGCCCCTTTGGGCGTCGGGACGGGCACAAGGCCCTGCACTACACAGCAGTTGGGACACGCGGCCGGCCGCACCACCGGCAGCACTTGTCAGCGATCGTACCAGAGCAGGGGGGACCTGGGTCTGACCCATGTCCCCTCTCTTGTCTGAATTAACACACCTCATCGAAAGTAGGCCCTATCAGACCCATGAGCTGTGACATTGCCTACCTCTTCCCCGGCCAGGGGTCCCAGGTCGCCGGCATGGGCCGTGCCCTGGCGGACGCCTATCCCGTCGCGCGCGAGACCTACGCCGAAGCGGACGCCATCCTCGGATTCCCGCTGTCCGAATTGTGCTTCGAGGGTCCGGCAGAGACGCTGACCGAGACCATCAACGCGCAGCCTGCCATCCTGACCACCAGCATCGCCGCATGGCGCGCCCTGCACGCCGCCCGGCCTGACCTGCCCGCGCCCTGCTGCGTCGCGGGTCACAGCCTGGGTGAGTACAGCGCATTGGTCGCCGCGGGCGCGCTCGCCTTTGCAGACGCGGTTCGGCTGACCCGCACGCGTGGGGAGCTCATGGCCGCGGCCGGCCGCGCGCATCCCGGCGGCATGGCCGCGATCCTCAAGCTGGACGACGAGCAGGTCGCCGCGCTGTGCGAACAGGCCAGCCGTGAGAGCGGCGACAGCGTCCAGGTTGCCAACTACAACGCGCCCGGCCAGATTGTCATTTCGGGCGGACCCGCGGGGGTCGCCGCGGCCATCGAGCTGGCCCGCGCGGCCGGTGCGCGACCCCGGCCCCTTGCCGTCAGCATTGCCGCCCATTCCGCGCTGATGGCGTCCGCGGCGACCGCCTTTGCCGAAGCCGTCGCCGCGACCCCGTTCCGTGAGCCGGCCGTGCCCATCATCGGCAACATCCAGGCCCGGCCCCTCCAAACCGTCGCGGCCATCCGGGAAGAACTGGTCGGCCAACTGACCGCTTCCGTGCGCTGGACCGCGTCCATCCAGGCGATGGCCGCGCTGGGCGTCACGCGCTTCGTGGAAGTCGGCCCTGGCGACGTGCTGACGGGCCTGATGAAGCGCATCCTGCCCGATGCAGCTACGGCCAACGTGCGCACGCCGGAGGATCTCGCGGCGCTGTAGCGCCCACTACGAGCCTGAGGAGCACACCACACTATGCTACAGGACAAGGTTGCCATTGTCACCGGGGCCTCACGGGGCATCGGCGCCGCGATTGCGGCGGAACTGGCGAGCCAGGGCGCGCACGTCGTCGTCAACCACCGCGACAGCGCGGCGCAGGCCGAGGCCGTCGTCGCCGGCCTGACCGAGCGCGGCAGCCAGGCGCTCGCGGTGCAGGCCGACGTCAGCCGCCTGGCCGATGCGCAGGCGCTCATCAAAGCGACGGTGGACCGCTTTGGCCGGGTCGATATCCTCGTCAACAACGCGGGCACCACTCGTGACATGCTGCTCATGATGATGAGCGAAGATGACTGGGATACCGTATTGGCGGCGAACCTCAAAAGCGCGTACAATTGCAGCAAGGCCGTGCTGCGCACCATGTTCAAGCAGCGCTATGGCCGCATCATCAACATCACGTCGGTCGTCGCAATGGCCGGCCAGGCAGGCCAGACCAACTACGCCGCCTCGAAGGCCGGGTTGATCGGCTTCACGAAGTCTCTGGCGAAAGAGATCGGCCCGCGCGGCATCACCGTCAACGCCGTCGCGCCCGGCTTCGTGCCGACCGCGCTGACCAACGTGCTGACCGAAGAGCAGCGGCAGGCGGCCATCAGCATGACGCCGCTGGGCCGGTTCGCCCAGCCGGAAGAGATTGCCTACGCCGTGGCGTTTCTCGCCAGCGACCGGGCGGCCTTCATCACCGGCCAGGTGCTCAGCGTGGACGGCGGGCTGGTGATGCAGTAACCTGGTTGAAGAGGTGATAGAATGGACGAAGTACAGGGCAAGGTCACGATTGCACCGCTGGTGCTGACGACCATCGTCAAACAGACGACCCTGGATCAGCGCGGGGTGCGCCGACTGGCGCCGATTCCCCCGCGCATGCGCAGCCTGCGCGCCGGCGCGGCGGTCGAGGACGGGATTGCCGTCATGGTAGGCGAGCAGGGGGTCCAGGTGGAAGTCCACGTCGTAGCCGACAACGACAGCAACATGCTCAAGTTGGGTTCGACGCTCCAGACCGAGATCACCCGCGCCCTCGAAGAGATGGTTGGGATGCCGGTCGCGACGGTCGACGTCTATATTGATGACGTGGTCATGCCCGTCGCCAATAGCGCCAACGCTTCCTGAGACACAAAGGCAGGGTTCTTTCGTGCAGATTCGACGGCAGGGACGCATCTCCGCCCTCCAGGTCCTTTACGAACTCGATACGACAAACCATCAGGCTGGTGACGCGCTGGCTCACCGGCTGACGGACGACCCGCTGCCGCCGGAGGGCGCAGCCTTCGCGCGCCAGCTGGTCAGCGGCATCGTGCGTCACCGGGACGGGCTGGACGCGCTCATCCACAAATATGCTCCGGCGTGGCCGGTGCAGCAGATCGCCGTCATCGACCGCAACATCCTGCGCATCGCCATCTACGAACTGAGCGGGGCAACCGGCACGCCGCCCAAAGTTGCCATCAACGAAGCCGTCGACCTCGCCAAGCTGTTCGGCAGCGACAACAGCTCGCGCTTCGTCAACGGCGTGCTCGGCGCAGCCGTGGGCGGGGGTGAGCGCATCGAGTTGCATGCCACGCCCGGTGCTGCGCAGGCCAGCGCGCCTGACAAGGAATGAGATGTGGACATCCTCGGAATTGGGCCGCTTGAACTGATCGTCATCCTGATCGTCGCGCTGGCGGTGTTCGGGCCGGATCGCCTGCCGCAGATTGGCTCGAAGCTGGGCCGCGCGATGAAGGACATGCGCCGCGCAA
>JAKPQT010000598.1 GCA_029555885.1 Chloroflexota bacterium
TTCCTGCCGCCCGAAGGCGTGCCCATCGCGGACGGCGTCACCGTGCGGCAGAGCTGCCTGGGCGGCGAGCAGGCGTTCATCCTGCGGCCCGTGGAAGGCTACTGCCTCGTGCTGCCGCAGCGGTTCAGCCTGTTGCCCCAGGACGACGGCTCGCTGGGCATGGCCGGGCCGGCGCTCGACCAGAGTGCGGAACCGGCGCGTGCATTCCTCAAGGTGACCGTGAATCCGGCGGCCGGCCAGACGCTCCGGCAGATCGTGGACGCGTATGTGGACCAGCTCCCGCCGACCGAAATCCCGGTCAAGCAGACCGAGAGTAGCCTCGGCGGGGAGCCGGCCATCCGGCTCGATGGCGTGCCGAGCCGCAACGGGACGACCGAAATCCTGGCCGTGCACAACGACATCCTGTACGACCTGGCTTTCGATCCCGACCCGCAGGGCGTGCCCCAGGCCGCAGATGATCTGGCCCAGCTCCTTGACCTGGCCGTCGGCACGTTCACGTTCCTGGAGTGGCAGTAGGACGCTGAACCACGGAAGGCCGGTGCCAAGTGGCCTACCCTGGAATCGCAGGTCTAACCGCCTTGATGCAGATTGGAGTCGAGGCTTCAGCCGGTTTGGGCGTCCGCGTGCGTAGCGAGCCTGACCGGCTAAAGCCTCGACTCCACCTGTATTCGAAACCCGCGACATTTCCGCGTTCTCCGTGTGTTCCGTGGTCACTTGTGGTAAACTCTCCCTCGTGAACCCCCTCGTCATCGGCGTCGACGCCAGCACTACCGCAGTCAAGGTCATCGCCTGGGACCTGGCCGGCAACGCGGTCGCGCAGGCGCGGCACGAGCTTGCCCTGTCCATGCCGCGGGCCGGCTGGCACGAACAGGACGCCCGCGACTGGTGGACCGCGCTGGTCGCCGGCCTGCGCGAGGTCACCGGGCAGGTCGATGTGCGGCGGCTGGCCGGGCTGAGCATCGCGCACCAGCGCGAGACGTTCGTGCCTCTGGATGCAGAGGGCACGCCGCTGCGCCCGGCCCTCCTGTGGCTGGACGAGCGGTGCAGCGACCTGCTGCCCGAACTCGAGCCGCGCCTGGGGTGGGAGGCGTACCACGCGCTGACCGGCCGGCCGCTCTCTGCGAATCTCGCGGCCGGCAAGCTCATCTGGCTGGCGCGGCACGAGCCGGAGGTATTCGCCGCCGCGCGCTGGTATGCGGACGTGCAGGGCTACCTGGTCCAGCGGCTGACGGGCAACCTGGCGACCGGCTGGGGCAGCGCGGACCCGCTGGGTCTGTTCGACATACAGGCACAGCAGTGGGCCGCGCCGGTGCTGGCCGCAACCGGCATCACGGCCGCGCAGCTCCCCGCACTGCACCCGCCTGCCGCGGTGTTGGGCCGCTTAACGCCTGAGGCCGCAGGGCTGACCGACCTGCCTGCGGGCTTGCCCGTCATCTGCGGGCTGGGCGACGGGCAGGCCGCAGGGCTGGCCGCGCGCGTGACAGGCCCGGGCACAGCCTACCTCAACCTCGGCACCGCGGTCGTCTCAGGCACCTACGCGGCAGCATACACTGCCGACCGCGCCTTCAGGACCACCTGCGGCGGCATCCCCGGGACTTTCATCCTCGAGACCGTGCTCCTCGGCGGCACCTATACCGTCGACTGGTTTCTCGAAGCGTTTGCGCAGCCCGCGCCCGGTGAGGCAGACGGCGACGTGCTGGCCCGGCTGGAAGCAGAAGCCGCCGGCCTCGGCCCCGGTGCGGGGGGCCTCGTGCTCGTACCGTACTGGAACGGTGCGCTCAACCCGTATTGGGACGCCAGCGCCAGCGGCATCGTCGCGGGCTGGCGCGGCATCCACCGCCCGCACCACCTGTATCGCGCCATCCTGGAGGGCATCGCGTTCGAGCAGCGGCTCCACGCAGAGGGGGTGGAAGCCGCAACTGGACAGCCAGTCGCGGAGTACGTCGTCATGGGCGGAGGCAGCCGCAGCAGCCTGTGGCGGCAGATTCTGGCCGACGTGACAGGCAAGCCCATCCGCCGCTGCGCCGCGCCGGAAGCATCCGCGCTCGGTGCGGGCATCCTGGCTGCGGCTGGCGCAGGGCTGTTCGCTGATGTCTCCGCCGCGGCTATGGCGATGGCCCACCTGGAGCCATCCGCCGCCCAGCCTGACCCACACCGCGCCGCACATTACACGCAGCTCTACGAAGAAGTCTACCGGCCGCTCTATCCTGCGCTGCAAGGGCCGCTCGCACGGCTGCACGCGCTGACCCGCTGATGCCTCACCAGAGCCATTATGCGCGGTAGCTTAGGGCCTTGTACCCGTCCAGGCGGCGCCCACAAGGGGCTACAACAGCCGTCAGGCGCAACACGTCAACATCAGCTCATGGGAGGAAGCGTGAAAATCACCGACATCAAGGCCTACCCCGTCTGGGTGGGCAGCCGCAACCAGCTCATCCTCAAGATCGAGACCGACGCGGGCATCTACGGCTGGGGCGAATCAGGCCTCTCGGGGCGCGAGTTAGCCGTCATCGGCGCGGTCCGCCACTACCGCGAGTTCCTGCTCGGCAAGGACCCCATGCGCATCGGCGCGCTGTGGCAGGAGATGTACCGCAGCCAGTACTTCGAGGGCGGCCGCGTGCTCACTGCGGCCATCGCGGCCATCGACATCGCGCTCCACGACATCGTCGGCAGGGCGCTGGGCGTGCCCGTCTACCAGTTGCTTGGCGGGCGGCAGCGCGACTTCGTGCCCTGCTTTGCCACGACGGGCGCGGCCATGGGCCCCAAGCTGATCGAGGACACGCAACTGCTCATCTCGCGGGGGTGGAACGTCATCCGGACCGTTCCCGGCCACCCGCCCAGCGATGACACACGCC
>JAKPQT010000632.1 GCA_029555885.1 Chloroflexota bacterium
ACGCCGATGACAGCATCCACGTCCGGATAGTCCCGCGCGATTTCCTGCGCGTAGCGCTGGGCGTAACACCCCGCCACCACCACCCCGCGGCACCGGCCGCTGCGCTTCTGGCGCAGGGCGCCCCTGATGGCTGCGATGGACTCCTGCTTCGCCGCCTCGATGAACCCGCACGTGTTGACGACCAGCACATCCGCGTCGCCAGGATCGCCCACGAGCACCCAGCCGTCCTGCGCCAGGGCGGCAAGCATCTCCTCGGAGTCCACCTGGTTCTTGGGGCATCCGAGATGGATGAGGCCGACGGTCCCGGCCCCTGGCGGCCTAGAACGGGGCCTCCTCGTCTTCTTCTGCGTCGTCTTCTTCGTCGTCGTCATAGACCCCGTCCCGCTCGGCTGCGGTGGTTCCCGACGGCAGGCCGAGGATACTGTCAATCTGTTCCGGGCTGATGAGCACTTCGCGCGGGTTGGCGCCGTCGGCCGGCCCCACAATGCCCTGCTGCTCCATCGCGTCCACCAGCCGGGCGGCGCGCGTGTATCCGATCCGGTATCGGCGCTGAATCATGGAGGTGGAAGCGCGGCCCTGCAGGACGACCAGCCGAACAGCCGGCTCGTAGAACTCGTCAGAGAGCGCGGCATCGTCCGTTCCGCCCTCCGCGCCGTCCGTTGACCCGGCCTCGACGGGCGTGAGCGTGTATTCGGGCGGGTGCTGCTGGCGCAGGTGTTCGACGAGCCGCTTTACCTCGTGCTCGGACACATGCGCGCCCTGAATTCGCACGGGCTTGGGCGCGTCTATCGGGCGGAACAGCATGTCCCCCTTGCCCACCAGCCGCTCCGCGCCATTCTGATCCAAAACCGTCCTGCTGTCCACATGAGACGACACCGCGAACGCCACCCGGCTGGCGATGTTTGCCTTGATGGTTCCGGTGACGACATCAACGCTGGGGCGCTGGGTGGCAATTACGAGATGGATGCCCACCGCGCGCGCAAGCTGCGCGATGCGGCAGATGCTGC
>JAKPQT010000642.1 GCA_029555885.1 Chloroflexota bacterium
GACCCGCACATCAAACGCTTCGAAGTGCTGCGCGAAGACGAGAACGAGGTCGTGGTGCGCACTGGCTTCGAGGCGGTCATCCGCAAGAAGCTGGCCGACCCGATGCCCGCATTTCTCCACTTCGAGACGGACACCATGGAGAAGGTGGCCGCGTTCCAGTTCGACGACCCGTGGGATGAGCGGCGCTGGTTTGCTGGCGGCGACAACCAGCTCGCAGGCGTCGGTGACGGGTTCGCGCGCAACTCCCCGCCGTGGATCGAGACCGTGAAGTCGCTGCACCCGGACATCCCGGTCTACGGCAGCGTCTGCGAGGCGCATGAGACTCTGTGGCGCATCATCGGGTCGGAGAACGTCATGCTGTGGATCGGTCTATATCCCGATGAGCTGGGCCGGTTCATCGAGCGCATCGGAGAATTCTGTGTCGAGCTGACGAAGGCGCAGATCAAGGCCGCCGGCGGGTTGATTGACGGCATGGTCGTTTGGGGCGATGTCGCCTATCGCAAGGACGTCTTCTTCTCCCCGCGCTACTGGCGCAAGTACTTCAAGCCGGTCGTGACGGAGATCACCCGGGTATGCCACGACGCGGGCATCCCGGTCATTTATCACGGCTGCGGCAACGTCAACCGGATCTTCGAGGACTACATCGAGACCGGCATCGATGCGTACAATCCGCTGGAGGCGAAGGCTGGGCTGGATGTCGTAGATCTGCGCCGGCGCTTCGGTCACCGCATCGGTTTCTGCGGCAACCTGGACGTGCTGACCTGGGCCAACGGCACGCTGGACGAGTTGAGGGCGATGGTGCTCACCAAGCTCAACGCAGCCAAGGGCGGCGGCTACATCGTGCAATCCGACCACTCTGTCCCGAGCAACGTGACCGGCGAGCGGTACGAGTACGTGGTGAATCTCGTGCGCGAGTATGGCAAGTACCCGCTGCAACTGGGAGAGTATGACTTGCCAGACCTGGGCTGAACGGATCAGGAAGGAGGTGGTGCGCAAGACATGCAACAAGCGCATCGGCAACAACAGCCAACACTGCCACATCGTTCCCATCGTGATGGCCAATCGTGGCCGTAATCCGTACGCTCATACCAAGGAGAGTCCAAAATGGCTGAGAGAATTTCCCGACGCAGCTTTCTGAAGTTCGCGAGCCTGGCTGCAGGCGGCGCTGCCCTCGCCGGCTGCGCACCGCCCGCGGCAACGCCTGCCCCGGCCGTGGCCCCCGCGGAGGAGAAACCGGCCGAGAGCGCGCCTGCCCAGGCCCCCGCGGCCGCAGGCGGCTTTGCCGGCGTCACCGTCAAGATGCACGCCATCAGCGGCGGTAACTACGAGCAGCTCTATACCACCATCCCCGCGTGGGAAGAGGCGAACGGCGCGAAGGTCGAGATTGTCTTCAAGGGCAATGGCTTCGAGACCGATAAGCGCCTGGTGCAGGACTTCGCCGCGGGCACGGTCGACTACGATGTGTGCTGGGATCACACCAGCTTCTTCTCGCAATATGTCAAGGCAGACGGCCTTGAGCCGCTCGACGGCTACTTCACCGCAGACGAGATCTCCGATTTCATTCCGAGACTGCTGGACGCCGGCCGCCGGGACGGCAAGCTATGGCTGATTCCGCGGCACTATGACATCTCGCTGATGCAGTTCCGGACCGACCTGGAGGGTCTGACTGCACCGGCCACCTGGGATGAGTTCAAGGAAACGGCCATCAAGTTCACCGACCCGGCCAAGGGCATCTATGGCACGCAGTTCGCAGGCAAAGAAGAGGCCCTGACCGGGCGGTTCTACGAAGTGTTCACGGCAGAGGGCGGCTCGCTCTTCGATGATAAGTGGGAGCCGACCTTCAACAGTGCGGCCGGCGTCAAGGCCGCGACCATGTTTGCGGACCTCTACAAGGCGAAGGCCATGCCGCCCGGCATGACGAACTTTGTCTGGGACGATGTCGCCAAGAACTTCGCCAACGGCACCATCGCCCTCTACACCGAATGGCCCGGCTGGTACGGCTACTTCCAGGACCCGGCCAGCAGCCAGGTCGCGGGCAAGTTCGACTACGAGCGGCAGCCGATGGGCGATGGCGGCATCCATGGCGGCTGGGCCGGGGCGCACGGCTTCTCCGTGACCAAGGCCAGCCAGCACAAGGACGCGGCCGTCTCGCTGATCAAGCATCTGACCAGCCCGGAAAGTCTGACCATCGAATCGGAGACAGGCCTGCTCGTCGCACGCCAGAGTGTCTTCGACAAGGTCATCGAAAAGGCAGCGGGATCGGGTGTGCCGCTCGACAAGAAGCGGCTGGACCTGGTGCTGCTCGCCGCGCAGGAAGACCTGAAGACGCCGCCCCTGATCGCGGAGTGGCTGCCCATGTCGAATATCTTCTATCCCATCATGCAGAAGATCATCCTGGGCGACGTTGAGCCGAAGGCCGGCCTGGATGATGCGGTCGTGCAGGTGCGGAAGCTGATGGACGACGCCGGGTACTATTAATCCATTCGCGTTGGTCTGTCGAATGCGGCGCGCCGCATTCGACAGACCAACACCCTGCATCGGGAATTCGTCGCCCTGGAGGATTCATGACCGCACAAACCCTGACCAGGAACACGCAGACAACTCGGACCCGCCACTCGGGTTCGGCAGAGAGTCGCTTGCTGCCGCTTGCACTCCTGCTCCCCGGCCTCGCCGTGCTGCTGGCAGTGATCGGGTTCCCGATGCTCTACTCGCTCTACCTGAGCTTTACGGACTACACGCTCACCACCGCGCGCAACTTTCACTTTGTCGGGCTGGAAAACTACCTTATCCTGGTGCAGGACCCGATCTTCTGGCAGGCGTTTGGCCGCACCGTGCTCTTCATGACGCTGGCCGTCAATCTGGAATTCATCATCGGCCTCGGCATCGCGCAGCTCATGGCCAAGGCCATCCGCGGCCGCGGCGCACTGCGCACCATCATTATGATGCCGATGATGTTTGCCCCCATCCTGGTCGGCTTCATGTTCAAGTGGGCCTTCAACGACCAGGTCGGGCTGGTCAACAACATCCTGTTCAGCCTGACCGGCCGACCCCAGATCATTCCCTGGCTGGTCGACGTGCCCCTCGGCTTCATCGCGCTGCTGGTGGCCGAAATCTGGATGAGCACGCCCTTTATGGTCATCATCCTGGAGGCAGGCATCCTTTCGTTGCCCGTCGAGCCATTCGAGGCCGCCGAGGTTGACGGCGCGTCGGGCTGGCAGAAGTTCCGCATGTTGACCCTGCCGATGATTATGCCGTTCGTCTACACGGCGATGGCTATCCGCTCACTGGACCTGGCGCGCGTGTATGATGTCGTCCGCATCATGACCGACGGTGGGCCGGGCAACCGCACCGAGCTCATCTGGACCTACGTCTACCGCCTGTCATTCTCCGGGCACAATTTCGCCCTCGGCAGCGCCATGTCGTACGTGACCGTCATCATCAGCTTCCTGTTTACGTGGTACCTGTTCCGAAACGTCCTGAGGAGCCGGTGGGAGGGACAACGATGAGAGGCGCGCTCGCACAACCGCAGGTGCGTGACCGGGCCGGCCGCCGCCGCTACTGGACCGACACGGCGCGTGACATCCTGCTGTATTTCATCATCCTGCTCTTCTTCCTGCCGGTCGTGTGGATTGTGTTGACCTCCATCCGGCCCAACATCGAGATCAACTCGCGGCCGCCGGTGTGGATTCCCGCGCGCCTGGACTTCGACTCCTACAAAATCCTGCTCGGCATGCCCGTACCGGAAGGTGCGTTCGGCATGGGGTCGCAGATTCCGTTCGAGCGTTACGCCGGCAACTCCGCGGTCATTGCCCTGACCAGCACGTTCTTCTCGCTTATCCTGGGCGTGCTCGCCGGCTACGTCTTCGCGCGCTTTCGCTTCCGAGGCAAGAACGGCGTCTTTCTGTCCATGATGCTGATGCGCGCAGTGCCTGGCGTCGCGTTGAGCCTGCCGCTGTTCATCCTGTTCGCGCGGCTGGGCCTCTCCGATAAGCTTGCCGGCATGATTGTGGCGTATACTGCGCTCAACATCCCGTTCACCGCGTGGCTGATGGATGGCTTTTTCCGCGCCATCCCCGAAGAGCTATCGGAGGCCGCAGTCATCGACGGGTGCTCGCGCTGGGGTGCGCTCGTCCGCGTAGACCTGCCCCTGGCATTGCCCGGCGTCGCGGCCAGCGGCATCTTTGCCTTTCTGACCTGCTGGAACGAGTTCGCGCTGGCGTCGGTCATCACGCGCACGCCCGCGTCGCGCACGTTCCCGCCCGCCCTTTATGAGTTCACGGGTTCGTTCGTCACGGACTGGCGCGGCATGACCGCTATGTCGGTGATGATGTTGATACCGTCGATCATCTTCGTCGCCCTCGTGCAACGCCAGCTCGTCCAGGGCCTCGCATCGGGCGCGATGAAGGGGTAATCCTAGTAGTCTTGAGGAGGCACTTTCATGGGAAATGCAGTTGCACTGCCTGAGTCGGTCGAGAAGTTCGAGCGTAATGTGCCCGCGATCGGGGTCTTCGTTGCCGGTGACCCCCGCATCGATGAGCCGAGTCGCCAACGCTGCCGAAACATCTGCAAGATGGTGGCGAGTGTTCTGGCCGACCGCGTCAAGCTGCCTGACGGCACACCGGCCAAAGTCGTTTGGGCCCCCATCCTGGTGGACGGCGAGGCCCAGGCCGATATCGTCGCCAAGCAGTTCCAGGATGCCGGCGTCAAAGTACTTGTTTGCGCCCCGGACACCTGGGCCTTTCCGCAGTTGAGCGTCATCTCACTGCTCCAGCAGTTCCCGAAGGACACGCCGATTAACTTCACCTGTGGCAACAGCGGCCCCAAGCCCGGCGTCGTGTTCGCCCACGCCATCAACGGCGCAGTCATGCAGTACGGCAAGATGTCGCACCTGAACGTCGGCTCCTGGCCCGACACCGGCCTCGATCCGCAGATGACCGAGGGCACAGCGCAGGCGCTGGTGGACTGGGCGCAGGCTGCGCTGGCAACCCAGGCGCTGAAGGGCCGTCGGGTCGTCATCTTTGGGCACGATAGCATGGGCATGGAAACCGCGCTGGCGCACATCATCCCGACCCGCCGGCAGTTCGGCATCGAAATCACCCGGCTCGATATGAAGCTCCTGGCCGACATGCTCAACAAGAAAGCGTACAACGCAGAGGAACTCAAGGCGCTGCGGGCTTTCGTCAACGATCACCTGGGCGACCGGCTGGATATCAAGGATGATGCGCAGTCGGGCCGCTTCGACCAGAGCCTCGCACTGTACCTCATCGCTCGCGACTTGCTGCGCGACCTCAACGCGGTCGGCGGCGGGTTTATGAGCCAGCTCGAATGGGGCTCCGATCCGCGCGGCATCCCCCTGCCCGTGGCCGACGCAATGGAGTCATTCTTCAACTCGACCTTCGACCACAACGGTCGCAAGGTGCCCACCCCGTTCGCCACCGAAGCCGACGTGCAGGGCCTGCTGACCATGCTGTTCTTCTCCGCGCTGACGGGCGGCCAACCGCCGCTCTTCATGGACTTCCGCAAGGTGTGGGAGCCCTGGGAGGTCAAGACGCTGGCCGAACGCATCGGCTACACGCTGCCGCAGGATGCTGCGTGGGCACAAAAGGGCTTTGTCGACGGCGACAATTCCGGCTCTGCATCGCTCGACTGGGCCGCAGCGCCCGGCGCCAGCATCGCGGAAATCATGGCGGGCGTCAGCATGCCGCAGGCCGATCCGGGCTACTTCCCCGGCCTCGGTAACTCCGTGACGTTCGTCTCCCCTGGCGGGCTGGAAGGCATTGCGGGTCGCCTCACCTATAGCGACCTGGCCGGTATGTTCAGCCTGAGTTGGGATGAGGCCGCGACGGCCGAGATTCCGGAGCCGATGGCATCGGCAGTCTGCCAGCTTACAACCGCCGAATGGCCGCACACCTTCGTCGTGCCGAAGTATGCGACGATGAGCGAATACAAGCACCTGCCGCCCGCCAACCACTTCCACATGGTGCAGGGGCTCACCCCCGCGCGGCTGGAATACTGGATGGACCTGAACTGCGTCCTCTCGCAGGCGAACTGGGCCGCCCGACCTGCGTACATCGAAGGCGTTGACCGCCCGCTGCCGCTCATCTACGCGGCCAACGGCGGCGAGAACAATGCGAAGTTGATGTTGGGCAAGAAGCTGTAGGGATTAGAAACGAGTAATGAGTGACGAGTAATCCAACGGCACACGGGGTTTACTCGTTACTCGTTACTCGTTACGGAGGGCCATTCATGACCATGACGCGCAACTACGTGGCGCTGGACCTCGGTGCATCCGGCGGCCGCGCCATTATCGGGCGATTCGACGGCAGCCGACTCGCGCTGGAAGAAGTGCACCGCTTCGCCAACGGCCCCGTGCAGGTACCCGTGGCTGGCGGTTCCAGCCTGCACTGGGACATCCTGGACCTCTTTGCACAGATCAAACAGGGCATCGCCAAGGCGGTCACTTGCTGCGGGTCCGGGCTATCCGGCGTCGGGCTGGACACCTGGG
Organism: Chloroflexota bacterium; assembly: GCA_029555885.1. Next base: position 6,506 of record JAKPQT010000642.1, read on the forward strand.
GCGTGGACTACGCGCTGCTCGACGGCCAGGACCGACTGCTCGGCAATCCATACCACTACCGCGACAGCCGCACGGAAGGGATGCTGGATGAGATGTTCCGCCGCGTGCCGAAGGCCGAGGTCTTCGGTGCAACCGGTATCCAGTTCATGGACCTGAACACCCTCGTCCAGCTCTATGCCGCGTCCGTGCGCCGCGAGCCGGCGCTGGACGCCGCGAAAACCCTGCTGTTCGTACCTGACCTGCTGAACTTCTGGCTGGCAGGTCGCAAGGTCAACGAGTACACCATCGCCAGCACCAGCCAGGCGCTCGACCCGTTCACGCGCACCTGGGCGACGGGCCTGCTCGAACGCCTCGGCATCCCGATGCACATCTTCAGCCAGGAAATTGTCCCGCCAGGGACCGTGTTGGGCGAGCTGCTGCCGTGGGTGGCCGAGGAAACCGGTGCGCGGGGCGTCAAGCTCGTCGCGCCGGGCACGCACGACACCGCATCCGCGGTGGCCGCGGTACCAGCGGAAGGCCATGACCATGCGTATCTCAGTTCCGGCACCTGGTCGCTGATCGGCGTCGAAACACCGCAGCCCGTCGTCAACGATACCGCACTTGCGCTCAATTTCACCAACGAGGGCGGCGTCTGCGACACCATCCGGCTGCTCAAGAACATCACCGGCCTGTGGCTCATCCAGGAGTGCCGGCGGAACTGGCAGCAGGCGGGGCAGCGGCTCTCGTGGGATGAGATCGTCCAGCTTGCAGCGGCCGCGCCCGCGTTCACTGCATTCGTGGATGTGGACGCGCCGGACTTTGCGCGGCCCGGCGACATGCCCGGCCGTGTTCGCGCCTACTGCGAGCGGACGGGCCAACCTGTGCCGCAGGACAACGGGACGGTGGCGCGCGTCGTGTTCGAGAGCCTTGCGCTGAAGTACCGCAGCGTCACCGAAATGCTCGAGACGCTGACCGGCAAGCGCGTGGGCGTGCTCCACATCGTCGGCGGCGGCACGCAGAACCGCCTGCTCAGCCAGTTCGCCGCGAACGCGCTGGGCCGGCCCGTCATTGCCGGGCCGATCGAGGCGACCGCCATCGGCAACCTGCTGATGCAGATGCTCGCGGTTGGAGACATCGGCTCGCTGGTCGAGGGGCGCGAGGTCGTCCGCCGCTCGTTCCCGACGCAGACGTTCGAGGCGCAGGAGACGGCTGCGTGGAACGATGCGTATGCGCGGTTTGTCACGCTGGTTGGAAAATAATATGACAGATTTGCAGCAAGCACTCAACAGCTTCGACCTGGACACGCGGCGCGCGGCGCTGGCCGAGCTGGTCGCGCGGGCCGAACGGGGGGAATTCGGGCAGGCAGACCAACATCCCATTGTCAACATGCACTGCCACACCTTCTTCTCGTTCAACGCGTACGGCCACTCGCCCGCATCGCTGGCATGGCTGGCCCGGCAGCAGGGCTTCTTGGCCGCGGGCATCGTGGACTTCGACGTGCTGGACGCGGTGGATGAGTTCCTTGCCGCGTGCGATGTCGCAGGCGTGCGCGGCAGCGCGGGCATCGAGACGCGCGTCTTCATCCCCGAGTTCGCGACACGCGAGATCAACTCACCGGGCGAGCCGGGCGTCTCCTACCACATGGGCATCGGCTACGTCACCGGGCAGGTTCCGGCCGAGGTTGCGCCCATCCTGGCCTCGATGCGCAGCCGCGCGGAGCGACGCAACCGCGCCATGCTGGAGCGCGTGAACGCCCACCTTGCACCCGTCGCCCTGGACTACGAGGCCGATGTGCTGCCGCTGACCCCCGCAGGCAATGCCACCGAGCGCCACATGCTCGCCGCGTACATCCAGGCCGCCGCGGATCGCTTCCCTGACCTGGCGGACCGCGCCGCGTTCTGGGCGGATAAGCTCGGCACACCGCTGGCGCAGGTCGAGGGCATGCTCGGGGATTATGCGAAGTTCTCGAACCTCGTCCGCGGAAAGCTCATGAAGAAGGGCGGCGTGGGTTATGTCACCCCCACGCCGGAGTCCTTCCCCACGGTCGAGGAGTTCCACCGCTTCATCATCGCGTGCGGCGCGCTGCCCACGGCAACCTGGCTAGACGGCACATCCGCGGGCGAGCAGGACATCGAGGAATTGATGGCGCTGCTCATCGCGAAGGGCGCGGCCGCCGCGAACATCATCCCCGACCGCAACTGGAACATCGCAGACCCGGCGACGCGCGAGCTCAAGGTGCGCAAGCTGCACGAGTACGTACAGCTATGTCGCGACCTGGACCTGCCCATCAACGTCGGCACGGAGATGAACAGCCCCGGCAACAAGCTAGTGGATGACTTCAACGTACCGGAGATGGCGCCTGTGCGTGATATCATGCTCGAAGGCGCATTCTTCATCTACGGCCACACGCTCATGCAGCGGCATCTCGGTCTGGGCTACCAGAGCGCGTGGGCTCAGGCCCATATGTCTACGCGCCGCGCGCGCAACGAATTTTACACCGCCGTGGGACGCAGCGTCCCGCCGGGGATCGCAGGTGCAGCGCGGCTCGTGCGGGTGAACGCCGAGATGGACCCGGCACAAGTGCTGCTAGCGTTGGCGTAACATGCTGGGTCCCAAAACCTCGCCCATCCTGCAAGCAACCCCGCGCGTCATCCTCGTCGGCCGGCCCGCGGAGGTGCGCATCCGGCTGGCCGACCCGACCGCGCAGTTCGACCCCGCCGCGGCCTATCGCGTCGCCCACTACCCAACCGCGCACCTGGACAGCGCGGCATGGCCGTGGCCGGGCCGCGCCATGCCCGCCCGCGTGGAGGACGGCGCGCTGGTCTGCATACTGACTGCCGACCAGGAAGAAGAGCATCTCCTGGCGGTCGAGCAGGTGGACGGCGACATGGTGCGCAGCCTGGGCCGCGTCTCGCTGTACGCGGTCGAGGCGGACCTGTTCGACCGCACACCCTACAAGGGCGACCTGCACATCCACTCGAACCGCTCCGACGGCCGCGAGCCGCCCGCGCACGTCGCGGCGCGCTGCCGTCAGATCGGGCTGGACTTCGTCGCGTTGACCGATCACCACCAGTATGCCCCGTCGCTGGAGGCCATTGCCGCATTCACCGCCGCGCCGGTCGACCTCGCGCTCTATCCGGGCGAAGAGGTCCACGCGCCGGGCAACCCCATCCACATCGTCAACTTCGGCGGCCGGTTCAGCGTCAATGAACTGTTCGCAGACCGCGCGACGTATGAGCGCGTAGTGGCCGCGCGGCAGGCGCAATTGCCGCCGCTGCCGTCGTCGCTCAACCCCTTCATGGTCGCGTCATCTGAGTGGGTCTTCGCCAAGATTCGCGAGGCCGGGGGCCTGAGCATTTTCTGCCACCCGTACTGGTTCTCGAACCAGAGCTACGCCATCCCGGAGGCCCTCGTGGATGTCCTGCTCGAGCGGCAGCCCTACGACGCGCTCGAAGTCATCGGCGGGTACTGGCCGCATGAGATGTGGTCGAACGGGCTGCAGGTGGCCCGCTACTATGCGGAAATCGCCCGCGGCCGGCGCATCCCCATCGTTGGCGTCAGCGATGCGCACGGCTGCCACCGGGAGCTGTTCGGCTGGTACTACACGCTGGCCTTCGCGCCGTCGACCGCACTGCCCGACCTTACAAGCAGCATCACGGACCTCTACTCGGTCGCGATCGAAGACATTCCGGGCGAGTACCCGCGCGCTCACGGCCCCTTCCGACTCGTCAAATACGCGCACTTCGTGCTGGCCGAGCTGATGCCCGGCCACGACGCGCTCTGCGAGCCAGAAGGCGCGGCCATGCTCCGGCTCAACGACGGCGACCCGCGCGCGGTAGTCGACCTGGCCGCGCTACAGGGGCAGGTAGCCCGCTACTGGGCGGAGGTCTTCGCCCGCTAACCTGGACGCAATCATCACATCTCGGAGGATTCATGTCTCGCACAATGAAAGTCGCTATCATCGGCACAGGCGGCATCTCCCGCACGCACATGCCGGGTTGGGCCGCCTCACCACACACCGAAGTCGTGGCCGCGGCGGATGTCTACGAGCCGGCAGTCATCAAGTTCGGTGAGGACTTCAAGATCGGGCGGGTCACCACCCATGCCGAGGAAATCATCAGCGACCCGGACATCGACATCATCGATATCTGCACGCCCAATATGTACCATGCGGAGCTGGCGATTGCCGCGCTGGATGCGGGCAAGCACGTCATCTGCGAGAAACCGCTGGCCCCGACCCCCGCGGAAATCTGCAAAATGATCGAGGCACGCGACCGGTCCGGCAAGATGCTGATGACCGCGCAGCACTTCCGCTTCCGCGGTTCGAGCAAGGCCATGAAGGCCGAGATCGGGACGGGCGTGCTAGGCGACGTTTACCACGCACGCTCATGGATGCTACGCCGCTACATCGCACCGACCCGCCCCGGCTTCATCCTCAAAGAGCACAGCGGCGGCGGCCCGACCATCGACATCGGCGTCCACATCCTCGACCTGACGCTCTGGTTCATGGGCAACCCGGAACCTGTCTCGGTCACGGGCGTGGCGCGCGCTGAGCTGGCCCACCAGCCCGGCATGTTCACCGCGTGGGCCGGCGGCGGCCTGATTCCGCCGGAGTACAACGTAGAAGATTTCGCCGCGGCGTTCGTGCGCTTTGCCAACGGTGCAACTCTGGTCCTCGAAGTAAGCTGGCTGCTGCATCACGACACGCCGGGCGAGGACATGCAGATGTGGCTCTACGGCACGCGCGCGGGCTGCCACTGGCCCAAGTGCGAGGTGTACGAGTCCAACCTCGCCACGCGGCAGCAGTACAACAAGACCCTCAAGTTGATCGCTGACACGATGGAGCCGCACGCGCTGGAATGCTACGAATTCGCGCAGGCCATCGTGGACGGCGCGCCGTCGCCCGTGCCTGCAGAGCAATCGCTCCAGGTCATGACGATCCTGGACGGCATCTACCGCAGCCAGCAGACCGGTGGCGAGGTGCGGCTGGCCGGCGACCGGGCATGACCGTTATTGCTTCATGAAAGGAACATCATGATCGAACTGGCATTGGTTGGCTGCGCGCATATCCACACGCCCGGCTTCGTCAAGCGGCTCAACGCGCGGGCCGATGTGCATGTTAGATACGTCTGGGATCATCAACCGGCCCGCGCGCAGGTGCAGGCCGAGGCGCTGGGCACACAGACCGTCGCTGATGTGGAGGCGGTGTGGTCCGACCCGACGATCTCAGGCGTCATTGTCTGCTCGGAGACCGACCGGCACGAGTCCCTGGTGCTCGCGGCCGCACAGGCGGGCAAGCACCTCTTCGTCGAGAAGCCGCTGGGCATGGGCGCGGGTGATGCGCACCGCATGGCCGACGCGATCGAGGCGGCTGGCGTGCTCTTCCAGACGGGTTACTTTATGCGGGGGGAACCGGTACACCAGTTCCTGCGCGGGCAGATGGCTGCGGGCAGCTTCGGCACGCTCAGCCGCATCCGCCACACCAACTGCCACGCCGGTTCGCTGCGCGGCTACTTCGACACCGAGTACCGCTGGATGGCCGACCCGGCGCAGGCCGGCATCGGCGGCTTCGGCGACCTGGGCACGCACTCGCTCGACATCATGCTCTGGCTAATGGAGGCTGCCGCAGGCGCGCCGGCCGTCGCCGCGGTCACCGCTGCGGTGGGCGTGGCAACGGGCCGCTATGGCGACTGTGACGAATACGGCGAAGGATTGCTGAAGTTTGCGGGCGGCGTGGTGGGCAGCCTGGCCGCCGGCTGGGTGGACATCGCCCACCCTGTCCGCCTGCTCATCAGCGGAACTGAGGGCCATGCCTACCTTGCCAATGGCAAGCTCTTCTTCCAGAGCAGCCATGTGCTTGGCGCGGATGGGCAGCAGCCGTGGGAAGACCTGCCCCCGGCCTGGCCGCACGCATTCGAGTTGTTCCTCGATGCGCTCAACGGACACGACGTCCCGCTGGTCACTGCGCGGGAGGCCGCCCTGCGCAGCGAGGTGATGGAAGCGCTTTACCGCGGCGCACACACCCAGTCCTGGGTGTCGCTCAAGTAGTATCCTCCGCAGACAGGCATTCTTTGCCTGACCTTTCAAGCTGGCTCTCCGGTCTGGAGAGCCAGCTTGCCCTCAAGTAAGACGCACACGCGGATTCCAAGAGCCTTCTCGCTCCGCTTGACAACCGCCGGTCTTGGTGCTATCTTGTACGCACAAGTAAACAGGACCTACTTCAACTACCTTCTTGCTGCTCCCATAAGTATGCTCGACGGCTCCGACCGGTTCCCCGCTCCAGATGGAGCAGGGCGCCACTCTGGGACTTTATGAAAGCACGGAGAGAAGATGAGCAACCACAACCTGGACCAACGCATTCGAGGCTGCCTTCTCGGCGCAGCCATCGGTGCGGAGCTTGCACTCGCTCGCATTGTTCACCCCGAACGCTTCACGCTTGCCGACCCACAGCACATCGACCAACTCGAGCTGGCGCCGGCCGGTGAGTACCGGCTGACCCCCAATCGCACCTGGTATGCCAAAGCACGCCCCCTGATCGATCTGGGCGTGCGAGCCTATCTCGAGAAGGGAGGTCGCGTCACGCCGGAGGAATTCGGCGAGATGCTCAAGACCGATGCCGGCATCGCAGACCCATCCTTTGCGTACGATGCCCTCCACTCTGTCCAGGAGTTGCTGAAGGAAGGCATGCACGCGCGGTTGAGCGGGCTGCTCGCTGCACCTTCGGGCCTGATCGCGGGCGCGATGCCCGCGGTGGGCATCTTCCATTTCGCTGATCCCGAACGGGCTTACCTGGACGGGGTCGAGTTGGCGAGCGTTGCGCAGGATCGCCTGGGCGCCGACTGGGCCGCGCTCAGTGCGGCCGCGGTTGCCGCTGCACTGGACAGAGGCGCCACCGAGGAGAAGGTAATCGAGACCGTCCTGAAGCTCGCGCATCATAACAACAAGGAGGTCTTCTACTCCCTCAACAATCCTGTGCGTCGAGCCGAAGGTCATGCCGACTCCGACGAGGCCGGGTTTGTCAGATGGTGGCTGTCCACCGGCGGCCGAACCTCGGGCAGCGGGCCGAACGACATGGGTTGGATCGAGTACAACCCGCTGCGCTTCGTCCTCCCGCTCCTAAAGCACTTTGCCGCACGCCCCCAGAAGCTCCTGGCGCTCGTCCTCTTGCCCATCCCCGACGAAACGGGCTGGATCAACAAGGGGCACGTCGTGCCGCCGGTTCTGGCCGGCGCCCTGACGGGCGCGCTCTTTGGGCCGGAGATCTTCCCTGCTGAATGGCGCGCCTGGGGTGAACCGCTCGCCGAACCCTGGTACGGCCTGACCGAAGTCGCAGTCCGGCGCGTGCAGGATGAAGCGCGCATCCTCACGGTGATCGATGAACTTAAGAAACCCAGCCCGAACGGGCTGACGCTGCTGGAGGATAAGATCTACGGCAACATCCTCGCCGGGGCCATCGGCAACGCCATGGGATCGCCGGTCGAGGCGATGATGTACTGGGAGATCGACGAGAAGTATCCGGGAGGTGTCCAGACGATCCTGGATCCGCGCCGGCTCGAACGCGAAGACGACAACCAGATGGCCATGCTGCTGACCGAGACCTACCTGGCGCGCGCGGGCCAACCGGTGATGGCCCGGCACTTCGGCGCGATGTGGAAAGAAAACCTCAACCGCAACCATTTCTTCCCGCTTTGCATGGGGCGGGCGTACGATCTCATCTGCCAGGGGTGGGACCCACGCATCACCGGGCATTGGTCCGTCGTCACGGGATCGACGGTCATGTGCATGGAGCCGGTCGGCATCTACAACATCGCCGACCCGGCCTATGCCTCCATGGATGCCACCGCCATCTCGTATATGTACCAGCGGGGGTTGGATATGCAGGCAGCAGCCAACTTGGCGGCTACCGTAGCGGAGGCCTTGCGGCCGGAGGCCACGGTCGACAGCGTCTGCCAGGCTGCGCTCGACACGGCGCCGGATGGCCCGCTGCACACCTTCGACGACCGGCCCTTCCGCACTTTCCGCGAATATCTCGAAGCCTGCCTGGAAGTTGCCGAAAAATACAACGACGTGATGGCCGTGCGCGAGGAGCTCTATACGCGGTGCCTGCTCTATCATCCGATCGACCCGCTCGAACTGTGGGGCTTCTCGCTGGCGATGTTCCTGGTATCCGGCGGCGACGTGCGGCAGGCGGCCATCGGCGGCACGAACATAGGTCGCGATAGCGACACCATTGCCGGCCGGGCGGCCATGCTGGCAGGCACGCTGCGGGGCAGCAGCTCAGTGCCGGCTGACTGGATGGCGATGTTCCGCCCCGAGGTCCTGGAGAAGATCCGGGCCAATGCGAAACGCTTTGCGGCGCTGGTTGCGGGGCCGAAGCTGGAAATTCTGAAGGCCCGCCAGTCCGCAGCGCAATAACCTCTGAGTGGTCGTGGAGGCAGCATGAACGACAAGTACCTCGGTGCCGTGGCAGAAATCGAGCGCCGATACCCTCCGGAGCGTATCGCCCGGTCCCGGGCACGGCTGGCCGCCACCTGGGATCTGCAGCGTCCACCGGACGCGATCCCGTTCATCTTCGTCGGCGTGCCGGATGACAACGGGGTGGACGGCAACGCGCTCGCCGAGGTACGCTACCCGCACGACGAGCAACTCAGCTACCTGCTGGAAGGCATTCTTAACCGCGCACCGATCGACGATGACTACATCCCCTCCCTGTCCCCAGGATGCCGCCAGGGGCTACTCCCCACCGCGTACGGCGCGCGTGAAGAGTTCTCCTCCGATCACCTGTGGCCGGTGCCCCTCCTGGAGTCTGCGGAACAGGCGTATGAACTGCGCCACCCCGATTTCACACGGCAGGGCGTCGCGGCGGAGTTTCTCGAACTGATCCGCTTCTTCCGCCGCGCGACCGGTGGCCGGATCGCGATTCAGATGCCGGATATGCAAGGACCGCTGGACCAGGCCGGGAACATGCTCGGTGTCGAGCGGCTGATGGTGGAGATGTACGATCACCCGGCCGCGGTCCACCACCTGCTCGACCACATGACGGACGACTTCATCACCTACATGCATCTGCTGGAGGAGGCATCCGATCACACCCTCATCCCCATCCACTGTATGCCGACGGTCTGGCTCCCACCCGGGAAGGGGATGGCGTTGAGCGAAGACCTGCTCGCGGTGATCTCGCGACGGCTGTATCCCACATTCGGCGTCCCGTATAACGAGCGCGTGGCCGCCGAGTTCGGTGGGGTGGTTATCCACTCCTGCGGCAGTTGGGAACACAATCTGGCCGCGCTGGCGCGCACGCGCGGCCTGCTCGGCGTCAATTTCGGGGTCAGCGAGACGCCGCTCGAACGGGTCGCGGCCGAGATCGGCAACCGGGCTGTCATCCTCGCACACCATTCGCTTGTGACATGCAACTGCTTGCGCCGGTATACGGTGCGCGAATACGTGGACTTTGTCTTCGACTTCGTCAGGGCGCACGACCTGCGGGCCATCGTATTGCTCGTCCCGGATGAAGGAATGACCGCCGCAGAATGCGCCGAAGTGGCACGCATCGCCCGCGAGCGCGCCGCCCTGGTCTGACGACTCGGAGATATCCCCGGATCGGAGCTTCACATGTCTGAATCCATCATCCTCACAACCGCGCAGGACACCCTCATCTTTGACGCGGCGACAGGCCGGCTGGTGTCGCTGCGCAGCAAGGCCGCGCCCGATCAGGAGTTTGTCGCGCCGGGCCCTGAACATCCGGTCTTCGTGATCGGCTATCTCGACGCAGACCGGCAGTATCGGCTGCTCGGCTCAACTGAGGCGGAGGAAGTGGCCGTCGAGGTCACCCAGGATGGAGGACGCCGGGCCGTGACGATGTCCTTCCGCCGGTTGGCCGGGCAAGACCTTGCCGTGACATGCACGGTGGACGTGGCGGCCGATGATCCGTGCAGCCATTGGGGCATCCGGCTGGACAACCGGGCGGGCCTGGAAATCGTGGACGTGCAATATCCGTTCATCGTCTGCCCCTACGACCTCGGCGGCGCGCAGAGCAGCGAGGCGATTCTGCTGCCCTACTGGAACGGACGGCTCATCCGCGCGGATGGGCCGGAGGCCCACCTCTCGCGGAAATTGACGCCGGATAGCTGGCGTGCGTGGGAGTTCGCCAGCCACAACGGCGACCTCGATCACTATCCCGGCAGCCAATTCGCGCAATTCCTGGCCTACTATAACGACCGGTGCGGGCTCTACCTGGCGTGCCATGACACAACAGGCAACGTCAAGCGGTTCCGGGCGTTGCACCGGGATCCGGGCGTCCGCATGGGCGTCTCGCACGTAGGCGACTGGCCGACGGACGGCTCACGCACACTCGAGTACGATACGGTGCTCCGCAGCTTCACGGGCGATTGGTACGATGCAGCGGGCATGTATCGTGATTGGACGTTGCAGCAGAAATGGGCCGTGCCGCTCTCCCAGCGGCAGGACGTGCCGGACTGGCTGCTGGACTCACCGGTCTACATCACCATCCGGCCGCAAGGCGTTCTCGACGACGGACCGGTGTTTCCGATCCAGGAGTTCCTGCCCTACCCTGACAAGTGCATCCCCCTGCTGCAACAGGTATCCGACCGCGTCGGGGCGCCGGTGGTAGCGGTCCTGATGGGATGGGAGCGGGCTGCGTCGTGGGTGTACCCGGACTGTTTCCCCCCGGTGGGGGGCGACGAGGGCGCAACCGAGCTGGCACGCCAGGCGCGGGCACGCGGCTGGCACATCGGCTCCTTCTGCAATGGCTCGCGGTGGGTCACCGGCCATCTCTGGAACGGCTACGACGGCCGGGACTACTTCAAGCAGCGCGAGGGCACCCGGAGCGTCTGCCGGGAGGCCGACGGCTCGATGTGGCGTGAAAACTGGGACCAAAGCTGGCGGCCGAGCTACCCCTGCTGCCTCGGCACCGACATGACGCGGGAGATCGCGGTCGACTTCGTGAAGCGCCTGATCGGGTGGGGATGGGAGTCGATCCAGTTCTTCGATCAGAACTGCGGCGCGACGACCTTTGCCTGTTTTGCGGCCGATCACGAACACCCGCCGATGCCGGGCAAATGGATGCTCGCCAGGATGGAACAGATCATCGGTGAGTTCCGGCAGGCCGCGCATGATGCGGGCGAGACGGATGTCATCAACTCCGCAGAGGCAGGAGTCAACGAGTGCTGCCTGCCGCTGTTCCAGGAGACCGACATGCGGGTGTTCCCGCCGGGCTATGGCCGCGACTTTATCCCGCTGTACCAGTTCCTGTTCCATGAATGCATCGTAATCCAGGGCATGATGGGGAACTCACCGGAGCCTTACCACCTGCCGATTCGGAACGCAACGAACTGCGTGTACGGCGAGATTCCCGGCGCGGTGATGATCGGCGACGGCACGCTGCTGAACAAGGATACGGCCAACTGGGCACCGTGGGAGCCGAAGGTGGGCAGCAACGACGACGCGCTCGAAATGATCCGCACGGTGACGGCGCTGCGTCGGGGGCCGGGCAAGGACTTCCTGGTGTACGGGCGGATGCTGCGGCCCGCGCAGGTAGACGGTGTGAGGAATATCGAGTGGACGGAGCACGGGAAGAGCCATTGCATCCCTGCCGTGTTCGACTCGGCCTGGCGCGCACCTGATGGGCGCCACGGCGTTGTGCTCACCAACTGGACGACTGAGGCGCAGCCGGTAAACGTACGTGACGCGCGATTGGGCGCAAGCATCCGGCTCTGGACATCGGCCGGGCAAGATGAGGTACACAGCAGCGACCTCATACCCGTCACGGTTCCGCCGCTTGGCTGTGCCTTACTGAGCAGCATGTAGGTGCCATGTCCGCCACCTCGATACTGGAGAACCATGCCGGTTGGCATTTGACAAGCGTGGGCCGAAGTGCTATCTTGTACGCACAAGCACACAGGTTTAACAGTGAGTAAGTCCGTCATAGTGAGGCGGCGCCATGTCTACGATCGACAGATCCAGCCATCTCCCCTACTACGAGCAGCTTGCCGAGTTGCTGCGCCATCAGATCGTGGCGCAGCAGGCCAGGCATGAAGTCTTCCAGCTGCCCTCCGAGAACGAGCTGGCAGAACGCTACGGGGTAAGCCGGGCGACCGTGCGTCATGCACTGGACGAGCTGGAACGCGACGGCTGGATTTACCGGCAGAAGGGTGTCGGCTCGTTTGCG
>JAKPQT010000665.1 GCA_029555885.1 Chloroflexota bacterium
ACCGCATGCCCCACAGGGCATCCTCCGGCGTGTCCACCGGCTCATACCAGCACTTGGGCCACTTCTTTTCCGCGCCTGCGGGCCACGGCTGCCGCGCCAGCGTCTTGAGCGCGAGGATGCCGAGGCCCTGCTCCTGCGCCCGCTGCACGACGCCGGGGCCGAAATTGCCCGCGTGCCACATGACCCAGTTGATGGGGTAGAGGATGGTGTCGAACTGGAAGCGGTCGAGCAGCGCGAGCGCGGCCTTCTCGCCGTGCGCCGAAAAGCCGATGTGCTTGATGACGCCCCGCTCGCGCGCATCGAGGAACGCCTCCAACGCGCCGCCCGGCCCCAGGATGGTCTCCACATCGTCCATCGTCGTGACGGCATGGAACTGGTACAGATCGAAGTGATCCGTCCGCATCTTCTCCAGCGAACGCTTCAGCTCCTCCTCCGCGCCTGCGCGGGTGCGCTGCTGCGTCTTGCAGGCGAGGAACACATCCTTGCGGTAAGGCTCCAGCGCAGGGCCGAGCCTGTCCTCGGCGTTGCCGTAGGAGGGGGCCACGTCGAAGTAGTTGATGCCGCGCTCGATGGCCTGGCGGACGAGCGCGGCCGAGGCTTCGGCGGTCTCGTTCATCACGACGATGCCGCCGAAGCCGACGATCGATAACTTACGACCAGTCTTGCCCAGGGTGCGTTGTTCCATCTTGAGTGCCTCTCCTTCCGGGACGGGTACGCACGCGGCCAGGGCCGCGGTTGCAGCGGCGGCCGCGGCCGCCGCCAGGAATTGCCTGCGGTCCAGATGGTTGGGTGTCATGGGTTCCTCCGGTCTGGGAGTACACGCGGCCATCGCGAATAAGCGAATTGCTGACGAATACGCGAATATCCCTACGGCGATACGCGCTATTCGTGCATTCGTGGCATGCGTAAGCGCATTCGCTTATCCGCGATGGCCGCATCCCCAATACGAAACGCGCCGGGTGCTACAGCGCGCAGTAACGCTCGATGCGCCGGGCGATGACGGCCAGGCTGCCCTCCCAGAACGCGCGGTCGCGGATATCGATGCCGAAGCGCGCGGCAAGATCGG
>JAKPQT010000677.1 GCA_029555885.1 Chloroflexota bacterium
CCAGCGAAAACGCATAGCTGAGCGGGGCGCGCAGGAAAGCCTCCCCGACGGCATTGCTCAACACCCGGCTGACGGGCACGGCCAATATCACACCGAGCACCCAACTGAGCAGGCCGATCAGCACACCCTCGCTGATCACGATGCCGCGCACCGCTCGGCCCGTCGCGCCCACGGCACGCAGGACACCGATTTCGCGCGTGCGCTCCATCACGTTGATGCTCATCGTGCCCGCCAGGCCAAACGCGCCGACGACCGCCAACACTACGGCCATCAACAGCAGCAAGAGCAGAATCACGTTGAACTGATTGATGGTCACAGAGCGCACGTCAGCCGTCGTCTGCGTGGAGTTGACGCGGAGCCCGGCCTGCGCATAGGCCTGCTCCAGCGTACGCGCAACCTGGGCCTGCTCGGCAGGCGTATGGCCGGTAGTCACCACCTGGACGCTCGCCGCGCGATCCACACTGCGCGCCAGCCGCGCATAGTACGGATAATTCGCATAAACCGCCGGCCCGGAGAGCACGCCCCGGATGATGCCAACGACGATCCAGTCGGTCGACCGGCCTTCCAACACGAGGGTCAACGGCTGGCCGATGCGTACATCCGGCTCGACCTGCAGGAGATCGGTGTTGATGACCAGCGCGTTCTCGTCCTCGGGCAGCAGCCACCTGCCCCGCCAGATATTGGGCTGCAGCAGTTGCGTGGCAGCCGGCGGCGCAATCACCGCCAGCGTATCACCCTCGCTGCCGTCCGGTCGCACGCGCCGCGCAGCCCCATAGCCCCAGCTTTCGACGTTTGTGACGCCGGCCACCGCACGCGCCTGCCGCTCGAGCTCGTCCACGCGATACGAACGGTTGAAGAAAACGCCGACATCATATTGCCAGTACTTGAGAGCATCGTCAAGTGTCAGCAACAAAGATGCCCGCACGCTGAAAACAGCCACGAAAATTGTGCTGCCCAGCCCCAGGGTCAGCAGTGTCAGCGTCAGGCGGCCCTTCCGGCGGAAGGTATTGCGCAGCGACAGCGCCAGCGGCCGCGATAGCCCGCGGATATGGGCCAGCAGCCGGTCCATGCGTCCCTGGCCGAAGCGCGCCGCGCCGAGGCCATAGGAAGTGATGGCCTCGCGCACGGTGATGCGCGTGCCGGAACGAATCGGCCAGAGCGCGGCGAGCAGCGGCGCCAGCAGCGCGGCGCCCGCTTGCAGCCCCCAAACCCACAGGGGCATCGCAAACGTCGTGATGTCGAAGTTGATAAGCCCGGCCAACACGCCTGTAATCGCCCGTGCAGCGGTCATTCCCGCGGGGAGCGCGATGCCCAGGGCCAGCAGCCCCAGCACCAACACCATGCCCAGGTACAGCCCCGCAATCTGGCGCGTGCGCGCGCCGATGGCCTTCATCACACCGATCTGGCGCACCTGCTGGGCCAGCAGGGCCGAGATAGTGTTCACCACCAGCAGCCCGCTGAGCAGGAGTGCGAGCAGGCCGAGGGCGCTCAACAGCAGCGCCATCGGGGCCACAAATCGCTCGAATGGGTGCTTGCCCGGTTGAGGCACCTGCACCCAGAAGACGGTCCGCCCGCTCTTCTCCACACGCTCGCGCACCTGCGCTGCCAGCGCGGTCACGTGCGCCTGGTCCAGCGGGTTCTCCGCGACGACGATCTGCAACTCAGTGTACGTCTCCGGCATGCCCAACCACTCGAGGCTGTCGAACGAGATATAGCCGTAGATGCGATTGACGAAACGCGCTGACGACTGCGTGATGTCATGCACCACGCCCGTAATCGTCAGCTCGCGCTCGACGTCGTTGGGCAGGCGGATGAGCAGCTTGTCGCCGATACGCGCGCCGATCAGGCCCATGGCCGCCCGCTCGATCAGGATGTCGCGCTCGCCGGGCGGCCAGGCCCCCTGCTCCGGAGTCAGCCGGTTGATTGCCAGTGCAGCGAAATCCGGCGCAGCGAACAGGTCGATATCCCGCCACTGGATGCTGCCGCCCGCAGCCGGCTGGACTGCCACCCGCGCAGTGACGGTGCGCCGGCCCTCCGCCGCGCCGATGCCCGGCATCGCCCGGACCGCGGCCACCAGGGCATCATCGAAGGGTTCGGCATAGAGGCGCGCGCTGGCGGGGTGTGCAGCCCGGTAGCTGGCCGGGAGGTCGCGCGTCACGATCACGTAGGTAATGGAGACGACGCCCAGTGCCATCACCCCCACGGCAATCGAGAGCACCATCAG
>JAKPQT010000682.1 GCA_029555885.1 Chloroflexota bacterium
CCCGCATAGTCCTGCAACTGCCGGTGGGACTCGGCCAGTTGGTCCAACAGGCGGCGCATCTGCTGGCGGCTGCGCTGGTCCCGGTCGATATGGCCCGCGATGACGTAGACGAAAATCAGCAGCAGGGTGAAGATGACGACCACTGTCAGTGAGTCGAGACGCATCTCCGGCCCGCCGCCGGTGAATTCGGTGCGCAGGGCCACGAAGGCCCAGTAGGCCAGCCCGACCACCCGGCTGATGGCTGCGCCGAGCACGAAGAAGACCGCGAACGGGACCACGACATAGAGCAGGACGCCCAACTGCGTGCAGTCGAGCATCACGACGCCCTGCACGAGCGCGATGCGGGCCAGCAGCAGGCCCAGGGTGAGCCGCCGCGGGACGGGCTGCGCATCGCGGCCCAACTCGAACCGTTCGATGAAGAGCAGTAGCGCCAATAGGCCGATCATCGCCCACTCGCGCGCGGCGGCCAGTGGGCCGGGGCACGGGCTGACGAAGTTGGAGTAGCCCACCAGTGCACCGACGACGCCGATATAGGCCGCTGCGAACCCCAATCGCAGCGCCCCAGGCGTGTCGGGATAGGGATTGAACCAGCGTTGGGCCCGTGCGAGCATGACCGTTCCTCTTGTGCGTAGCGTAGGGCCTTGTGCCCGTCGGGCACCTACGAGCTCATCCGGACGCCCACAAGGGGCTAGGCTACGTGCCCGTCCGAGCGCCCACGAGGGGCCAGGCTACGACGCCAGTATAGCACGCGCCGAAACGGCAGGGCAATATGCCGCCGGATAGAGGTCGCGGCAGCCGGAGGTCATGTCCGGCGGGCGGGATGAATAGGTCGCACGGCAGGGGGGAAGATATCCCCTGCGACACATGCGCGGGCCGCCGGCCAAGCCTATAATACTGGAAATTGAGGCGTGCTGGCTGTGGGGCGGGTACCCTGCGAGGGCCAGAAATCCCAGTGGCAATTCCGATCTGTGGAAGGGTGCGATGACACATAATGGCTGGATAGCACACGGCGGGGCCGGGCATCGGCTACGCAGGGCGC
>JAKPQT010000686.1 GCA_029555885.1 Chloroflexota bacterium
GTGCGCATCAGCGACGAAATCCTGTCGCGGCTCCGCGAAGCTTACCGCAAGATCCGCAACACGCTCCGCTTCCTCCTGGGCAACCTGGCGGGCTTTGATCCCGCCCGGGACGCGTGCGACTACGCGGCCCTCCCTGAAATCGACCGCTGGGCGCTGGCGCGTCTCCACCAGTTGCTCGAACGCTGCGGTCAGGCGTACGACCGCTACGACTTCCACATCATCTACCACAGCGTGTACCAGTTCTGCACTGTCGACCTGTCGGCGGTCTACTTCGACATCCTGAAGGACCGGCTCTATACCTCCGCGGCCGCCTCTCCGGAACGGCGTTCGGCGCAGACCGCACTCTGGACGATCCTGCACCACCTCGTCCGCCTGCTGGCGCCGCTGATTCCCTTCACCACCGAGGAGGTGTGGCAACACCTGCGGCCCGTGACGGACCTGCCGGAGTCGGTGCACCTGGCAGATTTTCCGACTCCGCAGGCCGCGTGGCTGGATGCGGGATTGCTGGCCAAGTGGGACAGGGTGCTGGCGATCCGCGAACTGGTCAGCAAGGCACTGGAGACGGCGCGACAGGAGAACCGGATCGGCAACTCGCTGGAGGCGCGCATCACGGTCTGTGCCAGTCCCGGTGACTTCGCGTTCCTCACGGGCATGGCCGACGACCTGCGCTACATCTTCATCGTGTCCGCCGTGGACCTTGCTGAAAAATCAGGCGTCGCGGACGGCCAGCCGGAGGTGGCGGTGGATAAGGCGGCCGGCGCCAAGTGCGAGCGGTGCTGGAACTACTCCGCACAGGTGGGCGTGTTCGCTGATTTTCCGACGGTATGCGAACGGTGTGTCCCGGTAGTCCGCACGCTGGCCGGCAAGGCCTGAGAAACACCCCGCGGTCTGCCGCGACAGCCGTGCAGACCGACCGAAGTCCCGTCTCGCCCGCACGAGGCCGGCGATAATCCTCGGACACAATTCTTCTGTTGTGATGGTACTGACACCTGCGTCGAAACGACGGTCACCGCTCACCGGTCGGTGTGACGAGGGGTACATCAGCGGGTGCGGGTGCCGGTGCATCCAGAGATCGGGCTGCGACGGCGTACTGCGGACTGAGCCAGAAGCGGCTGATCAACTCACGAACCTGCTCCCGGCGACCGATCCGCAAAGCCGACTCGATCTCCGCTCCATCCCAGAGGCGGGCTTCCCACAGCCCGTTCAGCACCAGCCAGCGGGTCAAGGCCTCGGGTGATGCCAGCCGGATGCTCTCGCCGAGCTCCGCCAGCTTGATGGCGGAGGCCAGCTGCCACAGGTTGAGCGGGCGTTCGGGCAGGCTGTTCAACCACTCCCGCAATGCGGCCAATTGCCGCTGCCAGCCGCTTGATGACTCGGCGATGAATTGGAGATGGATATAGCCGCGGCCGGATAGCGGCTGGCTTTCCATATCCACGGCCACCGGTGGGCCGCCGGTGGACCGCTGCAGGTACAGTTGCCGCAGCAGCTCCAAGCGAAGAATATCCCGCTCACCCCCGTATGGGCCCGGCAGCAGGAGACTGACCACAGCGCAGGATGCCGCCGGCTGATCCGGAATGTTGCCCGGCGCGAATGCGATGGACTGGGCCGGCGGTCGGAACGGGACGAATTC
>JAKPQT010000688.1 GCA_029555885.1 Chloroflexota bacterium
GCGCCGACCGATGCGCCGTAGCAAATGCGCACCGGCCCGACCTCCCAATCGTCGTTGCCCTTCAGGCTGCCGTCGGGGTTGATGGCGCGGGGATACAGGTCGTTGGTTAGCACGACATGCGGGCCGAGAAAGACCCCGTCCTCCAGCGTCGCGCCGTGATACACCGAGCAGTTGTTCTGAATCTTCACGCGGCTGCCGATCTGCACGTCGAAATCGACGTAGACGTTCTTGCCCAGGATGCACTGCTCACCGATGTGGGCGCCCTCGCGCACCTGGCACTGGTGCCAGATGGATGTGCCCTCACCGATGACGGCCCGGGGTGAAACGTCAGCCGTGGGATGAATCCGGATCATCAGGTCTTTCCTCCGTGCTTGCGGCCGGCGAGCAAGCCGTCGACTGCCTGCAAATAGGTTGCGCTCTCGCCGCGCCAGTTATAGCGGGCCGTGAACTGCCGCGCCTGCACAACACGCGCCTGCGCCGCCGCGGGGTCGCGATACACGGCCAGCAGCCTGGCCGCAAGGTCCACTGCATTGCCCGGCTCGAACAAGAGCACCATGCTCTCGTCGAAATAGTCCGCGGTCGTTGCCGTGCGGGATGCGATGGCCGGGATGCCCAGGCTCACATACTCCAGCAGCTTCGTCGGCAGCCCGCAGTCGGTGAAGACATCCTGGCGCATGGGCGCAACGCCGACGTTTGCCGCGCGGATGGCGGCCGGGAGCTGCTCGATCGGCTGCTGGCCGTGAAAACGCACTATGTCTCCCAGCCCCAGCTCTGCCACCAGCCGCTCTACCGTGGACCGGTAATCGCCCGCGCCATACAGTTCGAGCCGCACCTCTGGAATCTCAGGCCGTACCTGTGCGACTGCGCGCACGAGCAGGTCCACGCCGTAGCGCTGCATGATGCCGCCGTGATGGATGACCACGAAACGCCCGTCCGTGCGGACGCCTTCCGCCGTGCGCCCGTCGCCGGCCTGCGCCGGATCGAAGATGCGCTCATCGGGGCAGTTCATCACCTGGACGAGCTTGCCGGGCGGAATGCCACGACCTGCCATGATGCGACGGTGGCGGTCGTGCA
>JAKPQT010000691.1 GCA_029555885.1 Chloroflexota bacterium
GCAGCCTGTCTCACAATTTACTGCAGAAAGAACAGGGCCTCCCGTATGTTAGAGTGTCCAAAAGCCCAACAGGAGGCCCCGTCATGTGCCGTTTTGCCAGGGATGGCCGGCACCTGGCGAACCTGGTCGTGGAAGCCGCTGCTGTGTGCCGTGCCGCGGATACTGCTCGACGTCGTGGACCAGGTCGCCCAGAGACTTACCAGCAGTGGCAGATCGCTGTCCTCATTATTATCACCGTGGCCCATCGGTGCAAAAGTAAATCCAGCCAGTACCGGTTCCTCATCCAGCACGCGCCGCAACTGCAGGGCCTGTGGCGCAAGGTCCTGGGCTTGGAGCGGTTACCCAGCCGTGCCACCTACATGCGCCGTTACCGGGGCGTCTACAAACTGTTCCGTGAGGCCATTCGTCTCTGCGGCCGCCGGGCCCTGCAGGAACACGTCGCCGACGCCTCGGTCATGGCCGTGGACAAGAGCCTGATCCCCGCCCGGGGACGTCGTCCGCCCCGGCGACCGCGCGACAAGTGGGTGCGGGTGGACCGCGACGCCGGTTTCGGCAAATCCGCCCACGACGGCTGGGTCTGGGGTTACAGCTATGAAGCCGCCGTAGCCATCGGTCCGCGGGGGGTAATTGTGCCGCTGTTGGCCTCGGCCGACCGGGCCAATGCCTGCGAGTGCCGCAGTTGCCTGCCCAAGATCCCGCTCCTGCCCCCCAGCTGCCGTTACCTGCTGGCCGACAGCGGTTACGACAGCAACGAGCTGGGTGAGGCGGTGGAATACGACGGCCAGGGGCGACGCACCGGCCGGCGACTGGTCTGTCCGTTGCGCAGCCGCGGCGGCCAGCCACGCGTCGGGACGCAACCCCGCCGCGGAGCCCGCGAACAACGCCGCCAACACCGGGTCTTGCGGGAGCGCTTCTTCAACAGCGTGCAGGGCCGGCGACTGTTCCGACGGCGAAAGCAGACCATCGAGCCCTTCAACCAGTGGTTCAAGCACCTGTTTGACCTGGAGGACAGGGTCTGGCACTACGGATTGGAGAACAACCGCGCGCAACTGCTGGCGGCGATGTTCTGTTACCAATTGCTGCTGCGCTACAACCACTTCTGCGGCCACCGCGACGGTCAGGTCAACTGGATCCTGGATGCATTATGAGACAGGCTGCTTGAGCCGTGCCGGGACGACTCCGACATGGCGCACTGCTCAAAAGCAACGGTACACCCGGGGTGCCAGTGTCCTCCAAGATATATCAAGATGTATCGCAGCA